>JAGRLZ010000045.1 GCA_020441545.1 Xanthobacteraceae bacterium
CCGGGTGGCGTCGGTCTTGTCGAGCAGGATCGCCCGCGTCGTCCATCGATACGGGAACGGCAGCCGGTTGAGATCGTCGAGCAGGCCGGGCGTGGTCGCGGTCGGAAACCCGACGATGGTGAGGATCCGCAGATGCGTATCGCCGAGACGCGGCTCGAGGCCGCCGGTGAGCGGCTGATCGGCGAGCAGCGCGTCGAGATAGATCGGCGTTTCCGGGACGCGGACGCGATGGCGTTTGGTCGAGACGGTCGAATGCAGATAGGTCAGCGTCTCGCCGTCATCGAGCCAGCGGCACTCCGGCATGAAGCCTTCGACGAGCTGGAGGACGCGGTCGGTGCGATCGATGAAGGACACCAGACTCTCATGCGGATCGACTCCGGCATGGTCGCGCCCTTCGTAGAGCCAGGTTTCCGCGCGCGCGGCGTCCTCGGCCGGCGGCAGATAGAGGAAAGTCAGGAAGTAGCTCGACTCGTAGTGCGTGCCCGCTTCCTCGAAATCGGCCTTGCGCTCGGCGTCGACGAGGGCGGAGGCGGCGTCGCCGAAGCGGCTCGCCGGATAGGTGGCCGCTTCGTGGCGCTGCGCCTCGACGAAAATCGCCCAGCCCGATCCGAGACGGCGGAAGGCGTTGTTGAGCCGGCCGGCGACGGCGACCAGCTCGGCGGCCACGGCTGAGTCGAGATCGGGACCGCGGAAGCGCGCGGTGCGCTGGAAGCTGCCGTCCTTGTTGAGGATGACACCCTCGCCGACCAGGGCCGCCCAAGGCAGGAAGTCCGCGAGACGGCTTGCGGTGCGGCGGTATTCGGCGAGGTTCATCATGGCTCCACCTCAGACTGTGAGATGGCCGGGGATGCGCAGATGCCGGCGGCCGACTTCCACGAAGAGCGGGTCGCGCTTCGCCGCCCAGACCGCGGCGAAGTGGCCGATGGCCCAGATGGCGAGACCGGCCAGCCAGAGCCGCAGGCCGAGCCCGACGGCGCCGGCCAGCGTGCCGTTCATGATGGCGATGCTTCGCGGGGCGCCGCCGAGCAGGATCTGCTCGGTGAGCGCTCTGTGGACCGGAACGGAGAAGCCCGGCACCTCGTCGGCGTGTTGCAGACCGCCCGCCATCAGACCAGCGCCCCGCCGCCGAAGGAGAAGAACGACAGGAAGAAGCTGGAGGCCGCAAACGCGATCGACAGGCCGAAGACGATCTGGATCAGGCGGCGGAAACCGCCTGACGTGTCGCCGAAGGCCAGCGTCAGGCCGGTGACGATGATGATGATCACCGCGATGATCTTGGCGACGGGACCTTCGATGGACTCGAGGATGGATTGCAGCGGCGCCTCCCACGGCATGGAGGAGCCGGAGGCGTGGGCGGCCGGGGCGAGAAAGACGCTGATGACCAGCGCCGAGGCGGCGGCCGCTAGGCGCTGGCGGCCGCGCGCGAGATGTCGGGTCATGCGGGAGGTCCTTTCGTGTTGTGGGGATGGGTTGCCGGGGAGATGCGGTAGTCGCCGTCCGGCCCGAGCGCGTCGACGCGGGCGAGCTCGGCGAGCCGGCGCGAGGCGCCGCGGCCGGAAAGCACGGCTACGAGGTCGATGGTTTCCGCGATCAGCGCGCGGGGGACGGTGACGACGGCTTCCTGGATGAGCTGTTCGAGGCGGCGCAGCGCGCCCAGGGCCGTGCCCGCATGGATCGTGCCGATGCCGCCCGGATGGCCGGTGCCCCAGGCCTTCAGCAGATCAAGCGCCTCGCTGCCGCGCACCTCACCGATTGGGATGCGGTCCGGCCGCAGGCGCAGCGAGGAGCGGACGAGGTCGGACAGCGTCGCGACGCCGTCCTTGGTGCGCATGGCGACGAGGTTGGGCGCGGCGCATTGCAGCTCGCGCGTATCCTCGATGACGATGACGCGATCCGCCGACTTGGCGACCTCAGCGAGCAGGGCGTTGGTCAGCGTGGTCTTGCCGGTGCTCGTCCCGCCCGCGACCAGGATGTTGGCCCGCGCCGCGACGGCTTGGCGGAGGATGGCGGCCTCGTCGCCCGTCATGATCCCGGCCGCGACATAGTCGTCGAGCGTGAAGACGGCGACCGCCGGCTTGCGGATGGCGAAGACCGGCGCGGTCACGACAGGCGGCAGGAGACCTTCGAACCGCTCGCCCGTTTCCGGCAGCTCGGCCGAGACACGCGGGCTGCCGGAATGAACCTCGGCGCCGACATGGTGGGCCACCAGGCGGACGATGCGTTCGCCGTCGGCCGCCGACAGAAGCTCTCCCGTATCGGCTAGGCCTTCGGACAACCGGTCGATCCAGAGCCGCCCATCGGGGTTGAGCATCACCTCGACGATCGCGGGGTCTTCCAGGAATCGGGCGATCGCCGGTCCGAGGGCCGTGCGCAGCATGCGCGCACCGCGCAGGATCGCCTCCGATTGCCGATGACTGGCCGCCACGTCGTCCCCGTTCGCTTGCGGGCCCTCGCGACACGCGGCCCTGGATCGGGGATGAGTAGAAGAGGCAGGAATTGCGGCGTGGCAACAACCGGCAAGGGGTCGTCGTACAGTAGCGAAGAAATACAGGCGGTCGGCGGAACGCCGGATCGTGTTTCAGTTTGAATTCGGGCTTGGCCAGGAAGCGGATGGTCCGCCGCTGGAATTGGCGAGCACCGAAAGCGGACACTCTCTTTAGCATCCCAGTTGGCCGTTAGCACACTGTCAGATGACGGAGTGCAGCCTTCCCGAGCGGACGTTGATTTCAGCGGAGCAAGACTTTGATTGGACTATACCCGCCATATCGCAGCATTGTTTCTGTAGGCCAAGCCGCTTGCTAGGGATGCAGTATTGGCGACCTCGAACAAATGACTAGCTGTTTAGATCCGCGCGTCATGGCGACGTATAGGTTCCGCGCATCCAGAACATCGGCGTTCAGGATGACCGCAGCCTCTGCTTCTAGGCCCTTCAAGAGCAGAGTGCTACCGACGGCCCGTTTGGGGAGGGGGCGGCCAACGAGGCGGTTCTGTTCCCGCATGCGAATGGCTGCATCATGGAAGGACAAGCCTTCCGTGCCGTCGCAAAGCTGGAGGGCCTTGATACAGGCGCGGAGCACCGCGGGGCGGTGGGGCGTGACGGCACCCTGCTTGCCGATCTCGACGAGTACATCGACTGCCCGTCGGTGCGACGGATCACGGACGAACGCGAGGGCGATCCCTTCGGCCTCGGTCGGTTCGGTTCGCGCCGTGCCACGTTGGAGTGCCGAGACGCGCTGAACGAAATCCGTCGCGCCCACGTTGCGCATCACGCTCTGTGCGAACTCGGCAAGCTGTTGTAGGGCCTGCGGCGACACAAGGTCGAAACGCTTTGCGAACGCAACGAGGTCTTTCAGGTCGACCGCTTCGACGGTCACCGCTCCCGGCGTCTGACTGGCGAACCGCCGCTGACTGTCGGGGCTCGTGCTGTCGCCAATGATTAGCACGCGGCCGTCCACGCCGGTCGGTCTAACCCGTGCGGCTTTAAGGCGTTTTTCGTGATCATTCGTTCCGTCGAGGTGGACCCACGTCGCACCGTCAGGCGCAGTCCGGAAGTCGACCGGCTCTCCGCTCAAGAGCTTGCCACGGGCTTCCAGTAGCCATCGCCCCAGCGGTTCGGCCCCCGCGTTGATCCAGCGCCACGGCGTCGCGAGCTCCCCCGCCAACGGAAAGCAGCCGCAGACGTGTTCGTCCCAAGTGGCCAGATCATCGCCGCCGAACCCGAAGATCGCCTGCATAGGGTCGCCGAGCACACTGGCCGGCAGCACTTGGGCCGCATAAGCAATGACGGCATGCTGGCGAATCGAGCAGTCCTGATACTCGTCTACGATGAGCCGCGCATAGCTCGCCTTGAGCACGTCGGCGACGTGGCCAGCCTTCAACAGCTTTGCGGCCGCGACTCGGATGTTCGGGTAATCTGTCCCCGGTTTGGCCAGCTTGAGAAGCTCCGGATCGTGACCGCTGCGCGTCGGGAACGTCGAGATGAGCCGCATGGCCCATCCGTCGATCGTTGAGAGCCGATATGCGTTCGACGGGACACCTGCTTTGTCTAGTCGTCCCCGCAAGGCAACAACACCGGCGTTCGTGTGGGTCAGAACGAGGACGGGCTTGCCGCCGCTGTGCCGCGTCAGCGCCTCCGCGATCAGGTGCGTCTTGCCGCATCCGGCCGGGGCCGTCACGGTTCCGCGATCGATAGCGAGCAAATCGATCTCAGATGCCGGCATTCGCGCACCATCCGAAGATGCTCTCGGCCAGATCGCGAAAGCCGGTCTCGGCGTGCGGAAGGTCCGGGCCAACGATGTCCCGCGCCGCGTCCTCCATCCAGGTCACGGACTTGAACCACCCGGCCCGCTTCGTTCGCGCCGCCGCGCCAAGGGCGGTTCGGCTTTCTGGGGAGATTCCGCCTGCTTCCGCCTCCGCCAAGATCGTAGCGAGATCCCTAGCGTTCTTGCTGGCCGACTTGATGTGCTCGTTCACCAGGTCGTCGCCGTGGAGCTCGATCGCGCGAGCCAGCAGCTTCTTGACCCCGTCATCGGACAGGCTCTGAAAAAGCTCGTCCTCCAAAGCACGGCCGTCGCGCCAAGCAATGACCTTGCCGCCTTTCACGATGAAACCGTCTTCGATGGCGGCCGTCGGCTCCTTGTCGTCGTCACGAACGACAGCAGCCCGGTATCCCAGCGCGTGAAAGGCTTTCGCTCGCGTGAACGGCCGGTCAGAATCTCCGCCGCCACAGTCGACTAAAGCCGTACCCAGCGCGGTGATGGCGTCCTTCCCATTTGCCGTCCTGTACTGGTCGAGACCCCGGATGAGACCAACCTCGCTTGCGCCTTCGCAGACAATCACCGACGGCGCGAGGAAGGCATCGGGATAGAGGCGGATCGTGCTCTGCACGCCGTCGGAGGTACCGACGTTCAACACCTCGCGGCCTTCGGGCGACCGACGGGCCACGAACAACTGGCTGCCCGAAAGCTCGCGCAACGCAACGGGTGAGTGCGTCGTCATGAAGACCTGGAGCGGCGGCGTCTTTTCCTTAGCGCCCAGCGACCCGAGAAGCCGGATGATGCGGTGCGGTTCGAGGCCATGTTCCAGCTCGTCGATTAGGATGACCGTCGACTGTGCAGCAGCCTTTCGTTGAAGGCCGGCGATCAACAGGCGAGTCGAGCCGATTCCCAATCCCCGAAGCGGGATACCGCCTTCATCGTGCAGAGATATCGTCCCGCCGCTGAACGACACGGAGTGCGCGTCCAGCATCGCCTTGATATTCTCGCCGATCGGGATGCCCAGCTCCTTGGCAGTCGTTGCCACGATGGTGAGCGTCTCGCCCAGCTGGCCTTGGGCATCTTCGCCGAAGGCGGCCCTTGCATCACGCGCGGCCTTGGCCAGAGCGGCTGCGGCGTCCGCACGCTCCTCTGAAACTCGGTTCAGCACCGAACCACGCCGCCAACCCAGATGGTAGTCCGCCAGCGCTCCGATCCGGCTCGGCGCCAGCCGTACCCGGTCACCCCAACCGAGATTTCGGCTGAGCCCTTGGGCTTCCGCCCTCTCCGACACGAGCGTCCAGCTCGGCTCCAGATCGCTGGCGACCGTCAGCCGCAGGCTCAGGACGGTTTCCGCATCCTTCTCCGGTTCATCCTCGACCTTCCCGGTCGTAGGATCGAAGCCACGAACGAACATCCCATACGCATCGAGGTTCTTCAGCGCATCATCGAGCTCGCCCAGGGTCACCGTGATGGTGATCGGCGTCTCGACATCTAGCTGATGAAAGTCCGCGTCGGTGAACTGGATGTTTCGGCGGGCACCCAAACAGAAATCTATGGCGTCGAGGATAGATGACTTTCCACTGTCACCCGGCCCGATCAAGCAATTGATGCCGGGCGATGGGTGCCAGACGAGTTCCTTGATCCCTCTGAAGTGCCTTATCTCGACCGCGCGTATCCGTGCCAATTTCCGCCCCCTCGATCATTTTGACTCCGGTTCGGCATGCGGCCTTGCCGTGGAGTGGATTTATTCCGTGTCGCGCCGCTCTTGCCGGATACTTGCCTGTGCTTGCATTGGCACGTAAAGTGGAATAGGTCGCAGCCATGACGCCTCGCAAGGGACCGCCGCGCGCGATGCGCGAGCAGGGCGGCAATCGTTTCCTCGTCGGGTCCGTTCGCCGGACTCCGCATTTCGCCGTGCAGAATGTCGAACAATCTTGCATGACGCGCCGACACCATCGCGCAGCCGCGCATCCGTTTCAAGCCGATTTCGCGCGCATCGAACCTTCGCCCGCTGGCCATCGTCCGCATCGCGGAATATGAAGACGGAAAGTCTTTTCGAGGGGAGAGGTCGATGGCCTATCGCGCGCCGGTTTCCGAAATGGTCTTCATGATGAACGCGGCCGCGGGCCTGCAGGACGGCATAGCCGACGGGACTTACGCCGATCTCGCCGACGGCATGGCCGAAGCCACGCTGAACGAGGCCGCTAAATATGCCGAGAACGTGCTTGGGCCGCTGCACCGCGTCGGCGACCAGGTCGGCTCCAAGTGGAAGGACGGCGTCGTGACGACGCCGCCCGGCTGGGTGGATGCATACAAGCAATTCGTCGAAGGCGGTTGGCAGAGCGTGACGGGTTCGGCCGACCACGGCGGCATGGGCCTGCCGCAGGTGCTGCTGGCCGGCTGCATGGACATGTGGAGCGCCGCCAACATGGCCTTCATGCTCGGCCCGGTGCTGACCTTTGGCGCCATCGACGCGCTGGAGGCGCATGCTTCCGACGAGATCAAGCACACCTATCTCGAAAAGATGATTTCCGGCGTCTGGCCGGCGACGATGAACCTAACCGAGCCGGGCGCGGGCTCCGATCTCAATCCGCTGCGCACGCGCGCCGAGCGGCAGAGCGACGGCACATATAAAATCTTCGGGCAGAAGATTTTCATCACCTACGGCGAACACGACATGAGCGACAATATCGTCCATCTCGTGCTTGCGCGCCTGCCTGATGCGCCGGCCGGCACGAAAGGCATTTCGCTGTTCGTCGTGCCGAAATTTTTTGTCAACGCCGATGGGTCGTTGGGCGCGCGCAACGACGTGCGCTGCGCGGGCATCGAGCACAAGCTCGGCATCCACGGCTCGCCGACCTGCATCATGGTCTATGGCGACGAGGGGGGCGCGACGGGCTATCTCGTCGGCGAGGAGAACAAGGGGCTCGCCTGCATGTTCACCATGATGAACGACGCGCGGCTCGCCACCGGCCTGCAGGGCGTCGCCATCGGCGAGGCCTCGTATCAGCATGCGCTGGCCTATGCCAACGAGCGCAAGCAGGGCAAGGCGGCGGGCGCAACGACGCCGCTGTCGCCGATCATCGCCCACCCCGATGTCAAGCGGATGCTGATGACCATGAAGGCGCTCACGCTGAGCGCGCGCGCGGTGGCCTACCTCACCGCCGGCGTCATCGACCGCTCGCGGCGCGCCAAGGATCCGGCGGCGCGCAAGGCGGCGGCGGAGCGCGCGGGGCTGATGACGCCCATCGCCAAGGGCTATTCCAGCGATATCGGCTGCGAGGTCGCCTCGCTCGGCGTGCAGGTGCACGGCGGCATGGGCTTCATCGAGGAGACGGGCGCGGCGCAATTCATGCGCGACGCGCGCATCGTGCCGATCTACGAGGGCACCAACGGCATTCAGGCGATCGACCTGGTGACGCGCAAACTGCCGATGAATGGCGGCGCCGTGATGAAGGCCGAAATCGCCGACATGCGCGCCACGGTCGAACAATTGCGCGCAACCAACGATCCTTCCTTCGGCGCAATGGCGCAGCGCCTCGGCGAAGGCCTCGACGCCTTCGAGCGCGCCACCGACTGGCTGCTCGGCAAGCTCGGCTCGAACGTGCAGGACGCGCTCGCAGGGGCGACGCCCTATCTGCGCCTGTTCGGCGTGATGCGCGGCGGCGCGACGCTGGGCGCGATGGCGCTGGCCGCGCACAAGGCGCGCGCGGGCGGCGACAGCGATCCGGCGCACGCCGGCCGCATCGCGACCGCGCGGTTCTTCGCGGAGAATGTCGTGGTGGGCGCGGACGGGCTCGAAGCCACGATCACAGGCGCTGCGGAATCGGTGTTGACGGCCGATCTCGCGCTGGCGGGTTGAGGTAGGGCAGCGACACGCATCGTATTCCCTCCCCCCTTGTGGGGGAGGGGAAAAAATGTCCCTACACCTCCAGCCATTCCTCGCGCACACGCGTATTCGCCGCAAATTCCGCCGGCGTGCCCTCGAACACGATGTGCCCGTGGCCCATCACATAGAGACGCCGGCTGATCTTCAGCGCGATCGTAAGTTTCTGCTCCACCAGCAGGATCGAAATGCCGCGCTCCGCGATTTCGCCGAGCAGCTTGCCGACGAGTTCCACCATCATCGGCGCGAGCCCTTCGGTCGGTTCGTCGATCATCACCAGATCGGGATCGCCCATCAGCGTGCGGCACATGGTGAGCATCTGCTGCTCGCCGCCCGACAGAACGCCCGCCGGCGTATCGGCGCGTTCCTCCAGCCGCGGAAAGATCGCGAACATGTCGCTCATCGCCCAGCGGCCGGTCTGGCGCGCGGATTTCTGGCCGAGCAGCAGGTTCTGCCGCACTGTCAGGCTCGGAAAGATGTCGCGGTTCTCCGGCACATAGCCGAGGCCCAGCCGCGCGATCTGGTGCGACTTGAGCCCGGCGATCTCGCGACCCTTGAAGCGGATCGAGCCGATGGGCGGCACGTCGCCCATGATCGCCTTGATCGTGGTGGAGCGTCCGACGCCGTTGCGGCCGAGCAGCGAAACGATCTCGCCTTCGTCGACGTGGAAATCGACGCCCTGCAGGATGTGGCTCTTGCCGTAATAGGCGTTGAGGCCGGAGACTTCGAGCAGCGCGCCCATCAATGCGCCTCCTCGCCGAGATAGGCCTCGCGCACCGCCTTGTTGGCGCGGATTTCGGCCGGCGCGCCGGTGGCGATGATCTCGCCGTAGACGAGCACGGAAATGCGGTCGGCGAGCCCGAACACCACGCTCATGTCGTGCTCCACCATCATCAGCGTGCGGCCTTCCGACACTTTGCGGATCAGTTCCACCGCCTGCTCCGTTTCCGTATTGCTCATGCCCGCCGTCGGCTCGTCCAGCATGATGACGTCGGCGCCGCCGGCGATGGTGATGCCGATTTCGAGCGCGCGCTGCTCGGCATAGGTGAGAATGCCCGCCGGCGTGTCGCGCCGCGCGGCGAGCCCGATCAGTTCGAGAACCTCGTCGGCGCGCTGGTTGGCGTCGCGCAGGCGGTCGACGAAACGCCAGATCGAATATTTGTAGCCGAGCGACCACAGCACGCCGCATCGGATGTTCTCGAACACCGATAGTTTCGGGAAGATGTTGGTGACCTGGAACGAGCGCGACAGCCCGCGCCGGTTGATCTCGTAGGGCGCGAGCCCGGTGATCTCCTCGCCCTTCAGCGCGATCGAGCCGGACGTCACGCCGATGCGTCCGCTGATGAGATGGAACATGGTCGACTTGCCGGCGCCATTGGGCCCGATGATCGCGTGGCGCTCGCCCGATTCCACCTCGAGATTGAGACCGCGGATGATCGAGGTCGGACCGAAATTCTTGCGCACGTCGTTGAGGGTGAGAGCGGCGCTCATGCCTTCTTCCCTTCGGCTTGCGCGGCGGCCCACGCGTCGTCGATGCGCGGCCAGACCAGCTTGAGGCCGAGCGCGCCGCCGGCGAACACCGCCAGCGCGACGAGCCATGCGATCGGCGAGGCGCCGTCGAAGGCGATTCCGAAGAGTTGCATCCGCGACCCTTCGCTGCCGGCCTCGACGAGCATGTGGTGCGCCATTTCGATCAGCGCGATCCCGCCCAGCACGAGCGCCGCCAGCGGAACGGCCGCCATGAGATAGGAGGGAACGAGCTTGAATATGCGCCCGCCGCGCAAGAGCGGCTGGTGCAGCGACAGCCAGCCGGCGATGCCGCCCGGCGCGAACATGACGACGAGAATGAACAGCAGGCCGAAATAGAGCATCCACGCCTTGGTGATGTCCGACAGAGAAATCTGCAGGAAGGTGATGAGCACGGCGCCGATGATCGGCCCGAAGAAATGGCCTATGCCGCCGACGAAAGTCATCAGCAGCACCTGGCCGGACGCGCCGGCGCCGATCGCCTGGCTGTTCATCAGCTCGAAATTGATCGCCGCCAGCGACCCCGCCACGCCCGCGAACATGGCCGACAGAACGAAGGCCTGGAAGCGGATGCGCTGCGTCGAATAGCCGACGAATTCCGCTCGCTCGGGATTGTCGCGCACCGCATTGGACATGCGTCCGAACGGCGTGCGGGTGAGCGCATACATCAGCACGACGCATATGAGGCACCAGGCCGCGATGAGATAATAGACCTGGATCTGCGGTCCGAACTTGTAACCGAGGAAGGGCGAGAGCTTCACGCGATTGGTGGCGATCCCGTCCTCGCCGCCGAAGAAGGAGCGCTGAATGCCGGCGAGCGCCGCGACCAGTTCGCCGATGCCGAGCGAGATCATCGAGAACACGGTGCCCGCGCGCCGCGTCGACACGGCGCCGAAAATGGCGCCGAAGAACAGGCCCGCCGCCGCGCCGACCAGCGGGATCGCCGGCAGCGGCACGCCGAACTTGTTGCGTGCGACATAATTCATCGCATGCGCCGCGCAGAAGCCGCCGAGCCCGTAATAGACCGCATGGCCGAAGGACAATAGCCCCGTCTGCCCGAGCAGCACATTGTAGGAGAGCGCGAAGATGATCATCACGCCCATCAGGCTCATCATCGTGAGCGCGAGGCCGGAGGTGAACACCAGCGGCGCGAAGGCGAGAACCAGCGCGAACAGCGCGAAGGCGAGGAAGGTGCGGGCTGTCTCGCTCACGTCTCGCGGTTCCCGAAAAGGCCGGTCGGCTTGAAGATCAAGACGAGCACCAGCATCAGATAAGGCAGAAGCGGCGCGATCTGCGCCAGCGTGACATGGCCGAGCTCGCCGAACAGCGTCGTTGCGACGGGACCGATGACATCGGCAAGCGAGCCGTTGATCGCGACCGCGAATGTCTGCACGAGGCCGATCAGCAGCGAGGCGGCAAAGGCGCCGCCGAGCGAGCCGAGGCCGCCGACGACGATGACGACGAACAATATGGGCCCCAGCAGCCCCGCCATCGACGGCTGCGTGACGAGCGCGGGACCCGCGATCACGCCGGCGAGCCCCGCGAGCGCGGCCCCGGCGCCGAACACCGCCATGAACACGGTCGGCACGTCATGACCGAGCATGGCCACCATGTTGGGATGGGTGAGCGCGGCCTGGATGATGAGGCCGACGCGCGTGCGCTTGAGGACGAGGATCAGGAAGGCGAACATGGCGACCGCCGTCGCCAGCATGAACATGCGATAGGCCGGATAGGTCGTGTCGAACAGGGTGAAGGCGACGAAGTCGAGCGACGGCGGCACGCGATAGTCGACCGGCAGCTTGCCCCAGATCATGTTGACCAGCTCTTCGATCACGAAGGCGAGACCGAACGTGAACAGAAGTTCAGCGACATGGCCGAATTTGTGGACGCGCCGCAATCCGTAGCGCTCGATCAGCGCGCCGACGACGCCGACGAGCAGCGGCGCGAGAATGAAGCCCGGCCAGAAGCCGATGCGGCGCGAAATCTCGAAACCGAAATAGGCGCCGATCATGTAGAACGAGGCATGCGCGAAATTCAGCACGCCCATCATCGAGAAGATGAGCGTCAGGCCGCTCGCCATCATGAACAGCAGCATGCCGTAGAGCACGCCGTTCAGGGTCGAGAAGAGGATGAGCTGGAGCATGGCGTCCTTGCGGCAACAAGAATCTTCGCGCTGAGGAGCGGCTCTCGCAATGCGGGAGCCGCGTCTCGAAGCACGGCGGACGCCCTCTATCCTTCGAGACGCGTTCCTGCGGAACGCGCCTCAGGATGAGGGCGCGCCGATCTTACGGCCGTTCCATCTTGCAGGTGGTCGGCACCATCGTGTCGGCAGCCGACACCTTGCCCTTCACCGTCCAGCCCCAGCCGGTGTTCTCCTCGTCGAACTTCTGGCCCGATGCGAGAGGTCCGAACGCGCGAATGTACATCGGCTGGAAGAACTGGTGGTCGTCCTTGCGCATAAAGCCTTCGCCGCCGTCGAACACCGTGAACTTCATGTCCTCGAGCTTGAGGGCGACGGCCTTCGGATCGAGCGAATTGGCCTCCTTCACCGCCTTGGCGAACATGCGCACCTCGTTGAAGGCGCGCGGATACCAGATGCCGATGCCGTTCTTCTTGCGGAACTCGGTCTCTTCCTTCTGCGCGGCCTCGGGCGCCGTGTTCGGGTCGCCTTCCACGATGTCGTGCACCTTGCCGGCAAGGCCGGTCTGCTTGATCGCGGTCGGACCGCCCGCGCCGCCGGCGTAATAGGAGAACCAGTTCGCCTGCAGGCCGGCGTCGGCCGCCGCCTTCAGCAGCAGCGCAATGTCCTGGCCCCAGTTGCCGGTAATGACCGTATCCGCGCCGGACGCCTTGATCTTCGCGATATAGGGCGCGAAATCGGTGATCTTCAGCAACGGATGCAGTTCGTCGCCGACGATCTGAACGTCGGGACGCTTCTCCTTCAGCATCGCCGCCGCGATCTTGCGCACGCCCTGACCGAACGAATAGTCCTGATTGATCAGGTAGACTTTCTTCACGTCCGGCTGCGTCTTCAGATAGGTGGTGATGGCCGCCATCTTGATCGAGGAATTGGCGTCCCAGCGGAAATGCCAGAACGAGCATTTCTCGTTGGTCAGCGCGTCGTCGACCGCCGCATAGTTGAAGTAGAGCACTTCCTTGCCGGGATTGCGGTCGTTGAACTTGGTCACGAAATCCGACAGCGCGGCGGCGACCGAGGAGCCGTTGCCCTGCGTGACGTAGCGCGCGCCGGCGTCGATCGCCTTTTGCGCCTGCACCACCGACTCCTGCGGATTTGTCTTGTTGTCGAGCGGCAGGATTTCGAGCTTCTTGCCGAGCAGCCCGCCCTGGCCGTTGATCTCGTCAGCGAGCCAGTTGAACGTCTTCAGGCCGCCCTCGCCCACCGAGGCGCCGCCGCCCGACAGCGGATCGATATAGCCGAGCTTGACTGTTTCCTGGGCGCTGGCGGCGCCGGCGACCAGCATGGCCGCGACGCAGACGCCCAAAGTGAGATGACGCATTTCCACCCTCCAATCATTGTTCATGTATTGCGCGGATATTCCCCATGCGTCACCAGCATGTCAATGACTTGAACCGAAATTCCCCAGATGAAATCCACTGCTTCCATTGGCGTCGCCATTCATCCGAACGACGGCGCCGACCCGGAAGAATTGGTGCGCAATGCCGATCTCGCGATGTACAAGGCAAAAGCGGAGGGCGGAAACGCCTATTGCCTCTTTGCGGCCGACATGCAGGCGCGCGCGCGCAGCGCAATGAGCCTCGAAGCCGATCTTCGAATGGCGCTCGCCAACGAGGAGTTCGTCCTCTACTACCAGCCGCAATTCGACGTCGCGACGAATGCGATCATCGGCGTGGAGGCGCTATTGCGCTGGGACCGTCCCGGAGTCGGCATCGTCGGCCCCGGCGCCTTCCTCCCGCAGGCCGAGGAGAACGGCCTGATCATTCCGATCAACGAATGGGTCCTTCGCAAGGCCTGCGCGGATGCGAGATTGTGGCAGCGCAATGGCTTTCCGGCGTTTCGCGTTGCAGTGAACATGTCGCCGATCCAGTTCCGCAAGAAGAACGTGCCGCTGCAGGTCGCCCGCGTCCTGTCCGACACCGGCCTGGATCCGCGCCGGCTCGAGCTGGAACTCACCGAAAACATCGTCATGCAGGATATCGACGCAGTCGCCAACGATCTGCGCGAATTGAACCGCTTGGGCGTCTCGATCGCCATCGACGATTTCGGCACAGGCTATTCGTCGCTCAGCTACATCAAGAAGCTGCCGGTCCAACGGATCAAGATCGACCAGACCTTTGTGCGAAACATGACGCAGGATCCCAACGATTCCGCAATCGTGCGGGCGATCATCACACTCGGCCGCAGCCTCGGCCTGGAGGTGGTGGCAGAAGGCGTGGAGACGTCCAAGCATCTGCAGGGCTTGCGGGATGTCGGCTGCGAGATCGTCCAGGGTTATCTGCTCGGACGGCCGGCGCCGTTCGAAGACATTTCGCCCTGCATTCCCCAAGTGGCGTGGCGTTTGAGGTGAAGATCGCCTGTATCCGAGCGCTAGACAAGGATTTTCTGCCGCAAGCGGCACCTGCGGTCGCGCAGACTGCTGGATCTGGACGGATCAGACC
>JAGRLZ010000230.1 GCA_020441545.1 Xanthobacteraceae bacterium
AGAAGGCCGGCAAGCCGGCGCTGAAGAAAAGTGCCACCAAGACCAGGGCCGTCAAGACCAAGGCGACCAGGAGCAAGGCCGCCAAGAGCAGGGCGGCGAAGGCCAAATCGAAGCCGGCCACGGCTGCCAAGTCTGCCAAGGTAGCGAAGGCCAAGTCTGCCAAGGCCAAGGTGGCGAAGGGCAAGGCCGTGAAGAAGGCCGCTCCCAAGGCGAAGGCGGCCGCCAAAAAGGCCGGGAAAGCAAAAAAGCAAGCGAAGAAGCAGGCCAAAAAGCAGGTTCGGAAGCAGGTCGGAAAGACCGCCCGCAAGGCCGGCGCCCGGAAATCCGCCACGAAATCCGCGGTCAAGGTCCGGTCCAAGGCTCGTTCCAAGGCTCGTTCCAAGAGTTCCGCGGTGCGGAACAGGGCTGCGAAATCCGTGGCGCGCAAGGTCACGAAGAAGCGAGCAAAAGCCGGGAAACGGTTGACGAAACGACGTTGAATCCTTTAATAAGCCCGGAATTCAGTCGGATAGTTCAGACGATGCCGGGCCCCAGGATGGAATCAGGGGACGGTGTCGCGTTCGCGTTTGCGGACACCTGCCCGAAGTATTGAACAAGCTAGCCGGCCTATCGGCCCGGCGACAGGAGAGAAGTCTGTGGCCCGTATCGCAGGTGTGAACATTCCGACCAACAAGCGCGTGCTGATCGCGCTGCAGTACATTCATGGCATCGGCCAGAAGAACGCCGCCGAGATCATGGAGAAGGTCAAGATTCCGGAAGACCGCCGGGTCAACCAGCTGACCGACCAGGAAGTGCTGCAGATTCGCGAAGTGATCGACCGCGACTATCTGGTCGAAGGCGACCTTCGCCGCGACACCGGCATCAACATCAAGCGCCTGATGGACCTCGGCTGTTATCGCGGCCTGCGCCATCGTCGCGGCCTGCCGGTGCGTGGCCAGCGCACGCATACCAATGCGCGCACCCGCAAGGGCCCGGCCAAGGCGATCGCCGGCAAGAAGAAGTAGTTTAGCGAATGGAGAGTGGCGAATAGCGAATGGTTGTTTTCCATTCGCTGCTCACTATTCGCCACTCGCTCGTTTTGGTGGAGCCGCTGGCGTTACGGCGGCGTTGAGATCTCGAAAAGGTTTGAGAATGGCTAAGGAAGTTACCCGCGTCCGCCGTCGCGAGCGCAAGAACATCGCGTCGGGCATCGCGCACGTCAATTCGTCGTTCAACAACACGACCATCACCATCACCGACGCGCAGGGCAACACCATTGCCTGGTCGTCGGCGGGGACGATGGGTTTCAAGGGGTCGCGCAAGTCGACCCCGTATGCGGCGCAGGTCGCCGCGGAGGACGTTTCCAAGAAGGCGCAGGAGCACGGCATGCGCACGCTGGAAGTCGAGGTCGCCGGTCCCGGTTCGGGCCGCGAATCGGCGCTGCGTGCCTTGCAGGCCGCGGGCTTCACCGTCACCTCGATCCGTGACGTGACGACGATCCCGCACAACGGCTGCCGTCCGCGCAAGCGCCGGCGCGTCTGACTTTATCTGCCGCGGACCGGGTCCGCGGCTTTTCGGCGTCAAGGCGCGGGCCGATCCCCGCGAACTCCAACGCCAGCCGGCATGCGCGTGTGCCGCTGGCCTGTATGGGTGAAACACAGTGACAATTCAGAAAAACTGGCAAGAGCTTATTCGACCCAACAAGCTGCAGGTGACGCCGGGCTCTGATCCGTCGCGCTTCGCGACAGTGGTCGCCGAGCCGCTCGAGCGCGGCTTCGGCCAGACGCTCGGCAATGCCCTGCGCCGCATTCTTCTGTCCTCGCTGCAGGGCGCGGCGGTGCAGTCGGTGCATATCGACGGCGTGCTGCACGAGTTCTCCTCGATCGCCGGCGTGCGCGAGGACGTGACCGACATCGTGCTCAACATCAAGGACATCTCGATCAAGATGCAGGGCGAAGGCCCCAAGCGCATGGTCGTGAAGAAGCAGGGGCCGGGCACCGTCACCGCCGGCGACATCCAGACCGTCGGCGACATCACCGTGCTCAATCCGGACCTCCAGCTCTGCACGCTGGATGACGGCGCCGAGATCCGCATGGAGTTCACCGTCAACACCGGCAAGGGCTACGTGCCCGCCGAGCGCAACCGGCCCGAGGACGCGCCGATCGGCCTGATCCCGATCGACAGCCTGTACTCGCCGGTCAAGAAGGTGTCCTACAAGGTCGAGAACACCCGCGAGGGCCAGATCCTCGACTACGACAAGCTGACCATGACGATCGAGACCAACGGCGCGATCACGCCGGAGGATTCGGTGGCCTATGCCGCGCGCATCCTGCAGGACCAGCTCAACGTCTTCGTCAACTTCGAGGAGCCGCGCAAGGAAGTCGCCGCCGAGGTCATTCCCGATCTCGCCTTCAACCCGGCCTTCCTCAAGAAGGTGGACGAGCTGGAGCTGTCGGTGCGTTCGGCGAACTGCCTGAAGAACGACAACATCGTCTATATCGGCGACCTCGTGCAGAAGTCGGAAGCGGAAATGCTGCGCACTCCGAACTTCGGCCGCAAGTCGCTGAACGAGATCAAGGAAGTGATGGCCCAGATGGGGCTGCATCTCGGCATGGAAGTGCCGGGCTGGCCGCCGGAGAACATCGAGGAGCTGGCCAAGCGCTTCGAGGATCACTACTGAGCAACGAGAGCGAATAGCGAATGGTGAGTAGCGAATGGATCGCTGCTCGCTGTTCGCGTTTTACAGGGCGAACGCAGGAAGCCCACCTGAGCAACATGTCCGGCGCCCGCGAGGCGTGCGCGGCAGAGAATCGAGGATACCGATATGCGTCACGGAAAAGTTCACCGCAAACTCAACCGCACCGCGGAGCATCGCCGGGCGATGTTCGCCAACATGGCCGCCGCGCTCATCAAGCACGAGCAGATCGTCACCACGCTGCCGAAGGCCAAGGAGCTGCGCCCGATCGTCGAGAAGCTGGTGACGCTGGGCAAGAAGGGCGGCCTCGCCAAGCGCCGCCAGGCGATCAGCGAGATGCGCGATCTCGATCAGGTCAGGAAGCTGTTCGATGTGCTGGCGCCGCGCTACAAGGACCGCCAGGGCGGCTACACCCGCATCATCAAGGCCGGCTTCCGCTACGGCGACAACGCGCCGATGGCGGTGATCGAGTTCGTCGACCGCGACGTCGAGGCCAAGGGCAAGGATTCCGGGCCGGTCCAGGAGACCGAAGCCGAGGCGGCTTGACGCGCCCTCGCGCAACCAGGTTCAAAGCGGCGCCTTCGGGCGCCGTTTTTGTTTGTGGTGGCGCACGACCTCGTCATGCCCGGCCTCGTGCCGGATACTGGATACCCCCCTTTCGTGGAGTATGACGTTTCCCGTGTTGCGCGTCTGTGCCGGGAACGAGTCGTTGGCGACACCAAACCAGCGCGGCGGCAACAAATCAGCGTGCGTCCTCGAGGATCATGCCGGCCGCCTTGGCCGCGATCATCGCGGTCGGCGTGTTGGTGTTGCCGGAGGTGATGGTCGGCATCACCGAGGCGTCGACCACGCGCAGTCCCGCCACGCCGAAGACGTGCAGCCGCGCGTCCACCACCGCCGCGGGATCGCTCGCAAGCCCCATCTTCGCCGTGCCGACCGGATGGAAGATCGTGGTGCCGATATCGCCGGCGGCCTTCGCCAGCGCCGCGTCGTCGTCGCCCACCGTCGGTCCCGGCAGATATTCCTCGGGCCGATAGGGCGCCAGCGCCTGCTGCTTCATCAGCCGGCGGGTGACGCGGATGGCGTCGGCCGCGACCTCGCGGTCGGCGTCGGTTGCCAGATAGTTCGGCGCGATCACCGGCGCCG
>JAGRLZ010000231.1 GCA_020441545.1 Xanthobacteraceae bacterium
CGGTCGGCTTGCCGTTGAGGCGGGTGGTGAACTGATAGCCCATGCCGCCGATCTCGATGCGGGCGACATCGCGCAGCCGCACCGTCGAGCCGTCGGGATTGGCGCGCAGCACGATGGCGCCGAATTCTTTCGGCGATGAGAGCTGGCCTTTCACCAGCACCAGCGCGGACACCTTCTGGCCCCTGGTGCTGGGCTCGGCGCCGATGCTGCCCGAGGCGACCTGGGCGTTCTGGGCGTTGATCGCTTTCGTCACGTCGTCGGCGGTGAGATTGAATCCGACCAGCTTCTCCGGATCGACCCAGACCCGCAGCGACTGCTCGGTCGAATACAGCGTGGCGCGGCCGACGCCGGGAATGCGGCGGATCTCGCCGAGCACGTTGCGCACCATGAAATCGCCAAGCGCGACTTCATCCATGCTGCCATCGGTGGAGGTCAGCGTGATGATCTGCAGCACCGCGCTGGAGGCTTCCTCGATCAGGATACCCTGCTGCAAGACCGCGCGCGGCAGGCGCGATTCGATGCGCTTGATGCGGTTCTGCACGTCCACCGACGCCATCTCGACGTCGGTGCCGGGCACGAAGTTGGCGGTGATCTCGACCTGGCCCAGCGAGTCGCTGGTGGATTCGAAGTTCAGGATGCCGCCCGCGCCGTTCAACTCCTCCTCGATCAGCCGCGTCACGCTGTTGTAGAGGTTCTCCGGCGAGGCACCCGGATAGCTGGTCGAGACGGAAATCGACGGCGGCGCGATGATCGGATACTGCGCGACGGCGAGAAAGGGGATCGCGATCGCGCCGATCAGGCAGATGAACAGCGCGACGACCCAGGCGAAGATCGGCCGGTCGATGAAGAATGAAGGCATCGGCGGCTCAATCGCTCCGCGAGGTCTTCGTCACCGTCGCATCGGGCGATATCGAGCTGGTCGCCACCTGGTCGACGGCCTGCGGATTGACCAGGTCGCCGGCGGCGAATTTCTGGAAGCCCTCGATGACGACCCGGTCGCCGGGCTTGAGCCCGTCGGTGATGAGCCATTTGCCGGCATGGACCGCGCCGGTGCGGACCGGCTGCAAGGCCGCGCGGTTGTCCGGCTTGACGACATAGACCTCGCTGCCGCCGTCGCGGCCGCGCTGCACCGCCTGCTGCGGTACCGCGATGGCGTCGTTGTCGATGCCCTGTTCGATCATGACGCGGACATACATGCCCGGCAGCAGTTCGCCGTTCGGGTTCGGGAATTCGCCGCGCAGCGTTACCTGGCCGGTGTCGGCGTTGACCTTGGCGTCGGAGAACAGCAGCTTGCCGGTGTGCGAATAGAGGCCGTCGTCGACGATCAGCTTGATCTTGGCCGCGCCCGGCTCGATCTGCTCGAGATCGCCGCGCACGAAGGCGCGCCGCAGCTTGTTGAGGTCGCTGACCGACTGGGTGAAGTCGGCGTAGATCGGGTCGAGCTGCTGGATCGAGGCGAGGTTGGTGGTGTCGTTGGGTACCACCAGCGCGCCCTCGCTGACCAGCGCCGCGCCGATGCGGCCGTTGATCGGCGCCCGGATGGTGGCGTAATCGAGGTTGAGCCGGGCCTTGGCGACGTCCGCCTTGCGCGCCGCGACGTCGGCTTCGGCCTGCCGCCTCGCCGCGATGGCGTTTTCGTTCTGTGCGTCGGATGCGACGTGCTGATGCGCCAGCGTCGCGATGCGCCTGGCATGGCGGGTCGCCTGGTCCAGGACCGCTTCGGCCTTGGCGAGCGCGGCCTCCTGCGCCATCAGCTCCACCTGGAACGGCTTCGGATCGATGCGATAGAGCGGATCGCCGGCCTTCACGTCGCTGCCCTGATGGAACAGCCGCTCGACGATGATTCCCGACACCTGCGGCCGCACGTCGGCGACGCGCGTCGGCGCGATGCGGCCCGGCAGTTCCCGCATGATGGCGAAGGGCTGCGGCTTGACCGCGACATAGCTGACATCCGGCGGCGTGACGGGCTGCGCGGCGACGGCTGCGGCCGGTTCGTCGCAGGCTGTCAGCATGGGGCTCGCTGCAATCAGCAATGCCAGTCCGATACCAAGCCGCAAACCCGAACGCTTCGTCAATTCCATGATCTCACTGTCCTGTCCGTCAAATATCGATCGCGCAACCTGCATCGGCACACGGCCATGCAGTCGCGGTGGTGATTCCAATTTGACTTCATTTGATTTCGCAAAGGTAACGTTGCGCCATCGCGGCGCAACAAATTTCGCGGCGGCGCAATGCCACAGCATGTTAGGATATTGATGTCGCAGCGACTTTGATGGATTCACACGATTGTGAGTCGGCGCGGACGGCGATCACAACCAATTCGCAAGTGTTCCTCGCGCCGCATCGCGTTTCGACGCTGCGTCGGCAAGCGCTTGTGCCGACCATTTTTTGTACCGACCATTCATGGCGCGGCATGGCGAAGCGACGTAGCGGAAGCGACATGATGAAACCGTCATGCGACGGATCGACACGGTCCGCAGGCGTCGGTGCGGCTCGCGCGTCGATGTGATGGCGCGCCTCCGCGATGACCGGCCGCCGGGCCGCCCGTCGGCCTTATGCGTGCCGGGCGCGCGCACCTGTGGGGCGGTCGCGACGATCCGCTTTGACGGGCGCGCCTCCGCTGGGGCATGATCGCGCGCCCAAAAGCCCCGAGGACCGTCATCGAGGACTGCCATGCTGATGCTTCGTGCTGCCGTCGCCTTCTGCGCGCTGCTCGTGTCCGCGCCCGCCTTCGCCGCCCAGTGCGGCGGCGACTTCCATCGCTTCGTCGATAATTTCTCCCGCGAGGCGCAAGCCGCCGGTATTTCGCCTGCCGTGATCTCCCAGGCGCTCGGCGGCGTCACCCAGGACCGCGCCGTGCTGGCCTTCGACCGGCGCCAGCGCGGCACCTTCAACAAGACCTTCGAGCAATATGTCGCCACCCGCGTCGGCCCCGGCCGCATCAGGGGCGGTCGCGCGATGCTGCAGCGGCATGCCTCGCTGCTGTCCCGCATCGAGCGGCGCTTCGGCGTGCCGCCGCAGATCATCGTCGCGATCTGGGGACTGGAAACCGATTTCGGCAAGGGCGACATGGGCAAGCTGCCGGTGTTTCGCGTGCTCGCCACCATGGCGCATGACTGCCGCCGCACCGAACTGTTCCAGGGCGAGTTGCTGGCGGCGCTCCGAATCGTGCAGCGCGGCGACCTTCGCCTCGGCGACATGGTGGGCGCCTATGCGGGAGAGATCGGGCAGACCCAGTTCCTGCCGTCGTCCTACATCAAGTACGGCGTCGATTACGACGGCAACGGCCATATCGACCTGCGCCACAGCGTGCCGGACGTGCTGGCCTCCACCGCCAACCTGCTGCGGACCGCGGGCTGGCGGGCCGGCGGCGACTATCACGAAGGCTCGGCGAATTTCGGCGCCATGCGCGAGTGGAACAGGGCGGTGATCTATCGCAAGACCATCGGCTACTTCGCAGACAAGCTGGTCGGGCGCTGATCCGCTTTCGCAGAACCTTCAGGAGACGATGATGAGCACCGCGCCGACCGCGGATTTCGTGCCCGTGCCGCTGCCGGATTTCGTCGAGCACGCGCCCGGCGAGATGCAGGCGCGCGCGCAGGCGTTCTATGACGGCATCCGCCGCCGCCATACCGTGCGGGAGTTCGCCAGCCGCCCGGTGCCGCGCGCGCTGATCGAGACCTGCCTTGCCGCCGCCGGCACCGCGCCGAGCGGCGCCAATCACCAGCCGTGGCATTTTTCGGTGATCGGCAATGCGGCGATGAAGGCGCGCATCCGCACCGCTGCCGAGGAGGAGGAGCGCGCGTTCTATGGCGGCCGCGCCGGCGCCGAATGGCTGGCGGCGCTCAGGCCGCTCGGCACCGATCCGGACAAGCCGTTCCTTGAGGTCGCGCCGTGGCTGATCTGCGTGTTCGGCGCGCGAAAGAGCCGCAGCGCCGACGGCGTCGTGCGCAAGAACTACTACGTGCCGGAGTCGGTCTCGATCGCCACCGGATTCCTGATCGCGGCGCTGCATCACGCCGGCCTCGCCACGCTGACCCATACGCCGGCGCCGATGAGTTTCCTCAACGAGATATGCGGCCGGCCCGACGTCGAGAAGCCGTATATCCTGCTGGTCGCCGGCTATCCGGCGGCGAACGCGCATATCCCGCGCCATGCCACCGAGAAGAAATCGCTGTCGGAGATCGCGACCTTCCACGAGTGAGGTACAACGGCCGCCGGCATCCGGCGCATCCGATATGCGGTCCGGCAAGCCGATCACGCCTGACGCTGTCCCGGGGCTGATCCACTTACGTTGGACCAGGACCGCCGTTTATCTTTTTTGAGCATGATCCTTTTGCGAAAGCCGGTTTTCCCTCTCGGGGATCGCGCTCTCAATGGCCTGGCCGGTGTTGCCTTGCGTTGATTCCCGCTGCGTCGATTCCCGCAAGCGCGCCGGTATCCCGCGTTCATGCTTTCACAACCACATTGGGGATTGTTCGATCACGGTCAGATTCCGTTAAGCGCCGCGAGGGCACGTTGGGCCCAATAAGGGGAGGCGTTATGGCCGGGATGTTCAAGGCGACGGTGGGGCGGATGGAAGCCATCCGATGGCCGGGATGTTGAGTGTCCCGACCCTCTGGGTCGTCTTCATTGTCAATTTTCTGGCGCTGGGCCTGATCTGGACCTACGTCGCGCGCAGCTATCCGAAATTCGGGGCGGCGCGCTTCTGGTCCGCATCCACCTTCATCGCGGTCGGCGGCGCATCGGTGTCGCTGTTCCGGGGAATTGCCAGCTCGCCGGCACTCCCGCTGCTGCTTGGCGGCACCTTGATGATCGTCGCGGCGCTTTGCGCGGCGATGGGGGTGCGGCAATTCTACGGCCGTCGTATTTTGTGGCTCGAGTCCGCGGCGGTGGTGGCGGCAAGCGCCGCTGGCCTGGCGTTCTTCTTCCTGGTCGTCGATGACATGGCGATCCGGATTCTGATCTATTCGCTCGGCTTGTCGGTCCCGTTCGCGATGACGTTGCCGCTGGTGTTCGGCGCGCAGGGCCGCAGCAATCCCGGAGCACGGCTCACCGGCATTCTGAGCGTCCTCATCATCGTCGTGAATGTGGGCCGTTCGATCGCTGCCCTGTTTCACGTCGGCGGGGGCCTCGCGGTTGTCACCTTCAATCCGTTCCAGGCCACGACGATCCTCGTGCTGGTGTTTCTGTCGATGGCGTGGAATTTCGGGCTCGTGCTGATGGCGATCGACCGGCTGCGTGGCGAGGTCGCGGATCTGGCGATGTCGGACGACCTCACCGGCGTGGCCAACCGCCGTCATCTGCTGCAGCGGATGGTGCAGGAATGCACGCAGTCCGAACTGACCGGCGAATCCTTCTCGGTGCTGGCGATCGACCTCGACGGCTTCAAGGCGATCAATGACAGCTATGGACACGGGGCCGGCGATGAATGCCTGCGCCTGCTGACGCGGGCGGTGGAGTCGCGGCTTCGTCCCGGTGACCTGCTGGCGCGCTCGGGTGGCGACGAGTTCTGGGTGGTGCTGCCGGCGACCACGCTTCGGGAAGGCGCGATGGTGGCGCGCCATGTGCTGGAAGCCTGCCGGCGGGAATTGACGCCGGCGAACGGAATCTCCATCGCGATGGCGGCGAGCATCGGCGTCGCGCAATGGACGCCGCATGTCGGGCGCTATCCGGAGCGCCTGATTGCCGCGGCCGATCAGGCGCTCTATACGGCCAAGCATGAGGGCAAGGGCCGCTACGCGGTCTATCAGCCGCCGCCGCCCATGATGGAGCCGATCGCATTGCGGCGCAGCGCCTGACCGCGGTGCCGGTGCGACGATCGATGCCGCTTGCCATCGCAGGCTTTGCACCTCATATCAGCGCCATGGCGAACCAGCACAGCTACACCGGGGATTTCGGCCGTTCCCGGACGACATCCCGGCGGGGGCCCGTCATCGATCAGGATGGCCGTGAACTCGATCCGGCGATGCTCGGGCCGGGTGCGTTCGAATCGCAAGGGTTCGCGGGCGATCCCGCGGAGTTGTCGGCGATATTCGCTTCGAGCCTTGGCGAACTCACGCGCGAGCAGCGGATCGCGCGTATCGAGATGCTGGCCAGGCTGCTCGACGTTGCCTTCATCGTTCCCGGCACCAAGGTGCGCTACGGGATCGACGGGCTGATCGGCCTGATTCCGGTGATCGGCGACATCATCACGACGGCGATATCGCTGTGGCTGGTGAAGGAAGCGCGCGCCTTGGGTGCGCCGTGGCACGTCACCGCGCGGATGCTCGGCAATGTCGCGGTCGATGGCGTGGTCGGTCTCGTGCCGCTCGCGGGCGATGCCTTCGACGTCATGTTCCGCGCCAATATGCGCAATGTCAGGTTGTTGCGGCGCTGGCTGGATCGCGACGACCGGCGAGGCCGTCAGGCCGCGTCGGCCGATGGTTCGCCGTCGTTTGCGCGTCGCGCAAGCGGGAAGTCCTCCCGCTCATAAAGCGCGCGAATGCCGTGCTGGTCGAAGCGCGCTTCGTCGACCTGAAGATAGGCGCCGTTGAGAAGATCGGCCGGCATGTCCTCGATCGCGAACCGCACCGCATCGGCGGCCGTATCGAACCTGCGATAGGCGAAGCCGGTCCGCTTCTTCTTGCGAATGGCGGCGGGAAACAATTCCGCGGACGTGTCGAAGCTGAATGCTGACATGGAATGCTGACCTCTCCCTGCATCATGGCGATATGCCTGCACGGCATCGCCATGATCGATGCGAATGACCAGGAGCAGAAATTGATGCAGGGACGTCTGCATCGCCGGTCCAATCGGGCGCGAATTCCGCCGATCGTCTGCTCGAAGGTGGCAGATGAAGCGATGCTGCTCACACGCGGAACGCGCAGGTATCATGGGGACGAGCCACCATCGCTACCCCATTAATATAGGAAATTTTCACGGAATTGCGACCCTGCGCGCCGAAATTCAGGGCGAAGGCAAGGGCCTCGTGAGAAGGCCAGCGATATCAATGTAATGGGCGGATATTCGCCACGCGCGGCACGCCGCCGGCGCTACAGTTGCGTGGCGCGCTGGTGCGGCGCGGCGTTCCGCGGCGGCACCGTGTCGAGTTCGAACGGTCGCGGGTTGGCGGCAGGCGCCGTGTCGCGGACGGAATGCTGCATCAGCATCGTGCTCTCCGGCGGACGAACGGTATATTGCCATACCGTCATGCCATGGGTTCCGCCGGGTTCGCCATGGGTGCGGACAATCGACCCGGTCCGGTCGTCATCGGTGTCGCGGATGCGCTGCTCGACCGCGACCTGGGGTTTCGGTTGCGTGACCGCGGATGCCCACCAATCCCTGGCATCCCAGCCGAGATGGGGGAACGCGAATTCGATGAGCAGCAGGGCGAGCCCGAATCCGAGCACGAAGCGATTTGAGAGCGTAGACATTGGCGGACATTGAGTTGGGGTCGCGGCGGCGATGTGCAAGGTGCGGCACCGAAACAAAGCGCCGCGCCGACCCTTCGGCCGAGCGAGGCGCGTAGCAGGCGCGAGGTAAATGATGCGTTACGGCCCGCGCGTTATTTGGGTTGCAGTTTCAGCGCAGCAGAGTTGATGCAGTAGCGCAGCCCGGTCGGGCCGGGGCCATCGTCGAAGACATGGCCGAGATGGCCCGAGCAACGCGAGCACAGCACCTCGGTGCGCATCATGCCGTGGCTGGTGTCGCGCTCCTCGTCGATATGAGTCTCGGCCGCAGGCTGCGTGAAGCTCGGCCAGCCGCAGCCGGAATCGAACTTGGCATCGGATTCGAACAGTGTCTGCCCGCATCCGGCGCAGACATAGGTGCCCGGCGTCGTGGTGTACTCATATTCGCCGGAGAACGGCCGCTCGGTGGCCTTCTCGCGCAGCACGGCATATTGCATCGGCGTCAGTTCCTGCCGCCACGCGCTGTCGCTCTTCTCGACGCGATCGGGACGGGGCTTGATATCGGACATCGGTTTTCCTCGTGGGTCCGTCGTCAGTTGGTGGCCTTAGTTGGTGGTCTTAGTTGGTGGTCTTGGCGGCGCGCACCAGCGTCGGCTTTTCAAGATAGTCCTTCGCGAACAGCCGCTTCAGGTTCTCGATCTTCGGCAGGTCGTTATAGACGATATAGGGTTGGTTGGGGTGAAGCGTCAGGTAGTCCTGATGATAGGCTTCCGCCGGAAAGAAGTTCGCCAATGCGCTCACCTTGGTGACGATCGGCCGCCTGAACGTCTTCGTCGCGCCGAGCTGGGCGATATAGGCATCGGCGACTTTCTTCTGCTCCGCATTGGTCGTGAAGATCGCGGATCGGTATTGCGAGCCGACATCCGGTCCCTGCCGGTTCAGTTGCGTCGGATCGTGCGCCACGGAGAAGAATATCTGCAGGAGCTTGCCATAGCTGATTCGCTTCGGATCGTAGGTGACCTCGACCGATTCGGCGTGGCCGGTGGTGCCGGTGCTGACGGCCGGGTAGCTGGCGGTGGCCTTGCCGCCCCCCGCATATCCGGAGACGGCGTTCACCACGCCCGCGGTGTGCTGAAACACGCCCTGAACGCCCCAGAAGCAGCCGCCCGCGAGCACGGCCTTCTGCAGGCCGCCGGCGGTGGGCGGGTCCATGGCCGGAGGCGGCAGCACGACGGCCTGTTCGGCGGCTGCGGCGGGAGCCGCGGCAAAGCCGGCAAGCGCGAGGCCGCCGATGGCCAGGGTCGAAAAAGCCAGGGCAGGGACGGAGAGGCGACGAAGCAGATGAGGGCGCATGGTGGACCTCTTGAATGGCCGATGATGAAACGATCCGGACGGATGCGAAAGGGCCTCGACGGCCCGCCAGGACCGCCGTTCGTGCCATCAGATACGTCGTCGGCGCGACCTGCGTTACCGTCGCGTTCGGACACGAATTCGTGAGGAAAACCGGGGACTTGGACGCGGCCGGCACCGGCCGTGGTTTCAGGTGTCGTGCCGATGGAACAGGTGTCGTGCCGACGGAAAAAGCCGCGGGACCGATGATCCCGCGGCTTCCGATGTCAAAAGGGCCTTCGGCTTACCGGCAGGGATAGCGGTTGCCGTCCCGGGCCAGGAAGGTGTTGGACGCCGGATCGTAGGAGCGATAGCGCTGCGCGCAATAGGCGGCATGCTCCTGGGCCGCGGCATTGGCCTGGCTGGCGGCGATCGCGCCGCCGATGATCGCACCTGCGGCAAGGCCGCCGATCAGTGCGCCGGCGCCGCCGCCATGATGGTGATGACGGTGACCGTGCCAGCGCCGATACTGCACGGTGTCAACCGTGGAGGGCGCTGCGGCCGCAAGCGATGCCTGACCGATCGCGAGCGGCGCAGAGTTGGCCGGCATCGCAAACGCCAGCGCGGTCGAACCCACAAGCAGCGCTACGCCAACGGTTTTCGCAAATCGCATGTCTAGTCCTCCTGATGGCCTTAGAAGGGCCATAACTCGTTTTGGATGAAATGGTTCCAATGAGCGCCATTTTCCCCATGTGGCTGGTCGACGCAATAGGTCCACCGAGCCTTTGTCGCGCCATGCGACCAAATGGTTCACATCGTGCGAACCTGCTGATGCGGCAAATCTAGACCACCACGCTCAGCCGCCTGGCGGCGCGGGTGATGCCGGTATAGAGCCAGCGGGCGCGGCTGTCCTGAAAGGCGAAGCTTTCGTCGAACAGCACCACGTCGTCCCATTGCGACCCTTGCGACTTGTGTACGGTCAGCACGTAGCCGTAGTCGAATTCGTCATAGGGCCTGCGCTGCTCCCACGGAATGTCGTCGATCCCGCCGTCGAAACAGTCCGCGCGCACCGAGACCTTGGTGAGGCGGCCGCCGAAATCCTCGTCCGGCGCAAGGCGCATGGTGACGATCTTCGATTTCGACTGCGCGCGCGACTTGACGCGCCACAATCCGCCGTTGAACAGCGCCTTCTTGCGGTTGTTGCGCAGGCAGACCAGCTTGTCGCCGGCGACCGGCAACGGATCCTCGATGTTCCGGCGCTGGCGCACCCGCATGTTGTAGGCGCGGCGCGTATTGTTGCGGCCGACCAGAATCTGGTCCGCGTTCATGACGCGGGCGGGATCGAGCGAATCGCGCCGCACCACCTCGCTCTCGCCGAACTGACCGGCTTCGAGCGGACGGCCCTCGCGCACCGCCATCGACATGCGCACGATCGGATCGTCCTGCGCCTGCCGATGCACCTCGGTCAGCATCGCATCGGGCGCGTCATTGGTGAAGAAGCCGCCGCCCTGGATCGGCGGCAGTTGCGCTGGATCGCCCAGCACCAGCAGCGGGCAATCGAACGACATCAGGTCGCGCCCGAGATCGGCGTCGACCATCGAGCATTCGTCGATCACGATCAGCCTGGCTTTTGAGGCCGGCGCGTCGTCCCAGAGTTCGAAGTTCGGCTGTTCCTCGCCGGATTCGCGGGCGCGATAGATCAGCGAATGGATCGTCGAGGCACCGTCGCAGCCCTTGTTGCGCATCACCAGCGCCGCCTTGCCGGTGAAGGCGGCGTATTTGACCTCGCCGTCGACGCCATCGGCGATGTGGCGCGCCAGCGTGGTCTTGCCGGTGCCGGCATAGCCGAACAGGCGAAACACCGGCGGCGTGCCGTTCTTGCCCGGCCTGGCATCCAGCCAGTCGCCGACGGCCTTGAGCGCGGCATCCTGATGCGGAGTGAA
>JAGRLZ010000232.1 GCA_020441545.1 Xanthobacteraceae bacterium
TACATGTTCACCCAGAACTGGTCGGGCAAGGTCGAGTATCAGTATTACGACTTCGGCACCGTCAACGTGTTCAATGCCGCGGGCGCGCCGATCGGTTCGTTCCGCAACGACGAGCACACCGTCAAGGCCGGCATCAACTATCGCTTCGGCTGGGGCGGCGCGCCGGTGGTCGCCAAATACTGACACGGACTCGACTGACGCCAATCCGGCAAGCTTGCCGGATCGGTTCCCCGCCACGTTGCGGGGCCACCTCTCAAGAGAGTTTCGAGAATTCGGTTTCTCCCTGTGACTCCTTAAATTAGGAAAGGCCGGCCTCGCGCCGGCTTTTTTCTTTTGAGCAGCGTCCGTTTTGAGCGCGGCGTGGCCTGTCATCCGTCATGCCATACCTGCACGCCGAATAATCGGTTGATGACGCCACGCGCCCACTGGAAATCCGCCCGCGTTCTTCCTATGTTCCGAACCGATCCAATCGGCGTCCGATCCCGGCCCTCCGGCACGGCGTGGCCAGGCCATACGCACCGCGCATGCCGCGCCGCATCTTCGAGCGCAGCGTGCTCGGACTTGCCCCCGGGGACGGAGACCGGCGTGGCATGACGTCCGCGCGCCAGAACAATAACCTGGAGCCTTTCACCGCGTCGGCGACAAGGGTGGGAGACTTCGCAATGTGACGTTTCGGACAACCGCATCGGAGGACACGCGGTCGTTCGGAATCGATACAGTGGAATGCCGGGCATCAGTGATGGTGGATGAAATTCTCAAGGCCAAGCAGCGCCAGACTGCTGCCGCTTCAAGCCAGCGCGCCATCAGCATTCGCGGCGCGCGCGAACACAATCTCAAGAACATCGACGTCGAGATCCCGCGCGACCGGCTGGTGGTGCTGACCGGCCTGTCCGGCTCCGGCAAATCCTCGCTCGCCTTCGACACCATCTATGCGGAGGGCCAGCGCCGCTACGTCGAGTCGTTGTCGGCTTACGCGCGGCAGTTCCTCGAGATGATGCAGAAGCCGGACGTCGACCAGATCGACGGCCTGTCGCCGGCGATCTCGATCGAGCAGAAGACCACCTCGAAGAACCCGCGCTCGACCGTCGGCACCGTCACCGAGATCTACGACTACATGCGCCTGCTATGGGCGCGCGTCGGCGTGCCCTATTCGCCGGCCACCGGCCTGCCGATCGAAAGCCAGACCGTGTCACAGATGGTCGACCGCGTGCTGGCGCTGCCGGAAGGCACGCGGCTGTATCTGCTGGCGCCGGTGGTGCGCGGCCGCAAGGGCGAGTACCGCAAGGAGCTGGCGGAGTATCTCAAGAAGGGCTTTCAGCGCGTCAAGATCGACGGCACCTTCCATGAGCTTGCCGACGCGCCGGCGCTCGACAAGAAATTCCCGCACGATATCGACGTGGTGGTGGACCGCATCGTGGTGCGACCCGATATCGGCCAGCGGCTCGCGGAGAGTTTCGAGACCGCGCTGAAGCTCGCCGAGGGGCTGGCGGTGATCGAATACGCCGACGCACCGGCGGCGACCCAGGAAAAGACCCAAGAAAAAAAGACTGAAAAGAAAACCGCGAAAATTCACGACAAGAGCGGCCCCGAGCGCATCCTGTTCTCGGAGAAATTCGCCTGCCCGGTGTCCGGCTTCACGATTCCCGAGATCGAGCCACGGCTGTTCTCGTTCAACAACCCCTACGGCGCCTGCCCGGCCTGCGGCGGCCTCGGCATCGAGCAGCACATCGATGCCGATCTCGTCGTCCCCGACAAGGAGCTGACCTTGCGCAAGGGCGCCATCGCGCCATGGGCGAAGTCGTCCTCGCCTTATTACGTGCAGACGCTGCAGGCGTTGGCCAAGTTCTACAAGTTCACGCTCGACACCAAATGGAAAGACCTGCCGAAGAAGACGAAAGACGCGCTGCTGTTCGGCTCCGGCACCGACGAGATCAGGTTCTCCTACGAAGACGGCGTGCGCTCGTATGACACGAAGAAGCCGTTCGAGGGCGTGGTCACCAATATCGAGCGCCGCTTCCGCGAGACCGAAAGCGAATGGGCGCGCGAGGAACTCGGCAAGTATTTCTCCGACGTGCCGTGCGAAGCCTGCCACGGCTACCGCCTCAAGCCCGAGGCGCTGTGCGTCAAGATCGGGGCCAGGCACATCGGCGAGATCGCGGAGCTGTCGGTGAAACGCGCCGGCGAGTGGTTCGCCACCGTGCCGGATGCGCTGAACAAGCAGCAGAACGAGATCGCCGTCCGCATCCTGAAGGAAATCCGCGAGCGGCTGTCGTTCCTGCTCGATGTCGGGCTCAACTACCTGACGCTGGCGCGCGCCAGCGGCACGCTGTCCGGCGGCGAGAGCCAGCGCATCCGCCTCGCCTCGCAGATCGGAAGCGGCCTCACCGGCGTGCTCTACGTGCTCGACGAGCCGTCGATCGGCCTGCACCAGCGCGACAACGCACGGCTGCTCGACACGTTGAAGCGGCTGCGCGACCTCGGCAACACCGTGCTGGTGGTCGAGCACGACGAGGACGCCATCCGCCTGGCCGATCATGTGGTCGATGTCGGGCCCGGCGCCGGCACCCATGGCGGCCACATCGTCGCGCAGGGCACGCCCACCGACATCATGCGCAATCCGAAATCGCTCACCGGGCAGTATCTCACCGGCGAGCGCTTCGTCGCGATCCCGGAGCGGCGGCCGCCGAACCATCGCCGCACCATCAAGGTGGTCAATGCGCGCGGCAACAACCTCAAGAACGTCACCGCGGAAATTCCGCTCGGCCTGTTCACCTGCGTCACCGGCGTGTCCGGCGGCGGCAAGTCGACGCTATTGATCGACACGCTCTATCGCGCCATCGCGCGCAAGCTCAACAATGCGAGCGAGCCGCCCGCGCCGCACGACCGCATCGAGGGGCTGGAGCATATCGACAAGATCATCGACATCGACCAGTCGCCGATCGGCCGCACGCCGCGCAGCAATCCCGCGACCTATACCGGCGCCTTCACGCCGATCCGCGAATGGTTCGCCGGCCTGCCCGAGGCGAAGGCGCGCGGCTACGAGCCAGGTCGATTTAGCTTCAACGTCAAGGGCGGCCGCTGCGAGGCGTGCCAGGGCGACGGCGTCATCAAGATCGAGATGCACTTCCTGCCGGATGTCTACGTCACCTGCGACGTCTGCAAGGGCAAGCGCTACAACCGCGAGACGCTGGAGGTGCTGTTCAAGGGCAAGTCGATCGCCGACGTGCTCGACATGACGGTGGAGGAAGCCGCCGAGTTCTTCAAGGCGGTGCCGCGCGTGCGCGAGACGTTCAAGACGCTGCATCGCGTCGGCCTCGACTACATCCATGTCGGCCAGCAGGCGACAACGCTGTCGGGCGGCGAGGCGCAGCGCGTGAAGCTGGCGAAGGAATTGTCGAAGCGCGCCACGGGGCGCACGCTCTATATCCTCGACGAGCCGACCACCGGCCTGCACTTCCACGACGTCGCCAAGCTGCTCGAGGTGCTGCACGAACTGGTGGCGCAGGGCAACACGGTGGTGGTGATCGAGCACAATCTCGAGGTCATCAAGACCGCCGACTGGGTGATCGACCTCGGCCCCGAAGGCGGCGACGGCGGCGGCGAGATCGTCGCCTGGGGCCCGCCGGAAGACATCGCCAAGGCCCCGCGCAGCCATACCGGCACCTTCCTGAAGCCGGTGCTGGCAAAGACGGGCGGGAAGCGGAAGCGCGGTGAGGCCGCGGAGTGA
>JAGRLZ010000233.1 GCA_020441545.1 Xanthobacteraceae bacterium
GATTTGACATTCGCTTGTTGGGCAAGCACCCAAGCGGGTAGCGAATGTCAAATCCACTCCACTAGATTGCGACCATGCGCCCACCCCCGAACCGCTCGCGCGCCATGCCCCCGCACGACCACGCCGCATCGCGGACATTCACGGTCGCGGCGCAGGTGATGACGGCCACCAAAGCGGCTCCGGGCCTGCATCTGGTGGCGACCCCGATCGGCAATCTCGGCGACATCACGCTGCGGGCGCTGCAAACGCTGGCGGGCGCCGACCTGATCGCCTGCGAGGACACCCGCGTGACGCGGCGGCTGACCGATCACTACGCCATCGCCGCCCCGCTGATGGCCTATCACGAGCACAACGCGGCGCAGGCCCGGCCCAAGATTCTCGCCCGCCTCGCGCAAGGCGACGCGGTCGCGCTGGTGTCCGACGCCGGCACGCCGCTGATCTCCGATCCGGGCTTCAAGCTGGTGCGGGAGGTCTGCGCCGCCGGATATCCGGTGCTGGCGCTGCCCGGCCCATCCTCGGTGCTCACCGCGCTGACACTCGCCGCGCTGCCGACCGACCGCTTCTTCTTCGAAGGCTTCCTGCCCGCGAAGGCCGGCGCGCGGCGCGCGCGGCTTGCCGAGCTGTCGCGCATCGAGGCGACGCTGGTGCTGTTCGAATCCGGACACCGCATCCGCGATGCGCTGGACGATCTCGCAAACGTGATGGGGCCCCGCGACGCCGCGATCTGCCGCGAACTGACCAAGCTACACGAGGAGGTCCGGCGCGGTCCGCTCGCCGCCCTCGCCGAGACCGCGCTTGAACTTGAGACACGCGGCGAATTCGTGCTGGTGATCGGCCCGCCCGGGCGACAGGAGCACACGATGGAATCCGACCAGCTCGACGCGCTGCTGGCAACCGCGCTGGCCGAGGGCAGCCTCAAGGATGCCGTCGCGCAAGCGGTCGAGGCATCGGGACGGCCGCGCCGCGAGGTCTATGCCCGCGCGCTCGAACTGGCCCGGCAGGCCGGCGCGAACGACGGCGATGAAAAAGACTGACGCGAAAGGCCCGGGCCCGCCACGGCAGGCGCCGGCCGCGGAGCGCCTTCGCGCCTTTCGCACCGGCCTCTCGGCGGAAAGCCGCGCCGCCGCGTTCCTGATCGCGAAAGGCTATCGCATTCTGGCACGGCGCTATCGGACGCCTTACGGCGAGATCGATATCGTGGCGCGGCGCCGCAACCTGGTCGCCTTCGTCGAGGTGAAGGCGCGGGCGACGCTGGACGATGCCGCCTATGCCGTGACGCCGCGCCAGCGCCGGCGCATCATCGACGCCGCCTCGGCGTGGTTGATGGCGCATCCGGAACATGCCAGTTTCGACCTGCGCTTCGACGCCATGCTGGTCGCGCCGGGCCACCTGCCGCACCATCTCGCGGCAGCCTTCGACGCCAGCGCCTGATCCCCTGCCACGCAGATTCCCAAGTTCCCAAGCCGGACACATACGATGAAACTCAAGGTCGCCGTTCAGATGGACCCGATCGCGCGGATCAATATCCGCGGCGATTCCACCTTCGCGCTGTTGCTCGAGGCGCAGAAGCGCGGCCATGAGCTGTCCTATTACACGCCCGACAGGCTGTCGCTGCGCGGCAAGGACGTGGTGGCGCCGGTGCAGCCGCTGGCGGTGCGCGACGAGGCCGGCAATCACTTCACGCTCGGCGAGCCGAAGCGGGTGGCGCTGGAGTCCTTCGATGTGGTGCTGCTGCGGCAGGACCCGCCGTTCGACCTCGCCTACATCACCAGCACGCATCTGCTGGAGCGCATCCATCCCAACACGCTGGTGGTGAACGATCCGGCCAGCGTGCGCAACGCGCCGGAAAAGATCTTCGTGATGAATTTCCCGGAGCTGATGCCGCCGACCCTGATCTCGCGCGACCTCGACGAGATCAATTCGTTCCGCGCCGAACATGGCGCGGTGGTGATGAAACCGCTGCACGGCCACGGCGGCGCCGCGGTGTTCCGCGTGATGCCGCAGGACATGAATTTCGGCTCGCTGTTCGACATGTTCTCGGTGACGTTCCGCGAGCCGTGGGTGATCCAGCGCTTCCTCCCCGAAGTGAAGCACGGCGACAAGCGGATCATCCTGGTGGACGGCGA
>JAGRLZ010000046.1 GCA_020441545.1 Xanthobacteraceae bacterium
GGCACAGCGCGACGAAGTTCTTCGTGCCCATGAAGTCGATATAGGACAGCGTGCCGCCGGTGAACGGCGCGAAACCGAAACCGAGGATCGAGCCGACATCCGCCTCGCGCGGATCGGTAATGACGTGGTCCTCCACCGTGCGCGCCGCTTCCACCGCCTGCGCCACCAGGAAGCGCTGCTTCAATTCCTCGACATCGAGCGTATCGGGATCGAGGTGCCTGGGCTGTAGCGCGGCGAGCCCCGCCCATAGCGACTTCTGGCCCTTGCCTTTCTCCGGATAGTCGTAGAAGCCCTTGCCGTTCTTGCGGCCGTAGCGGCCTTCTTTCTCGACCATCTCGACCATCAGCTTCTTCTGCTGCTGGTCGATGGCGTTGGGGCCGAGATCGGCTTCCGTCGCCTTCATGATCCTGAGCACGAGATCGAGCGCGACTTCATCGGACAGCGACAGCGGCCCGACCGGCATGCCGGCCATCCGCGCGGCGTTCTCGATCATCGCCGGCGGCACGCCTTCCATCAGCATCTCCAGCCCCTCGGCGGTGAAGCGCAGCACGCAGCGGTTGGCGTAGAAGCCGCGCGAGTCGTTGACCACGATCGGGGTCTTGCCGATCTGGCGCACATAGTCGAGCGCGGTCGCCAGCGCCACGTCGCCGGTGTTCCTGCCGACGATAAGCTCGACCAGCATCATCTTCTCGACCGGCGAGAAGAAATGGATGCCGATGAAGCGCGACGGGTCCTTGAATTCCTCGGCCAGCGAATTGATCGGCAGCGTCGAGGTGTTGGAGGCGAAGATCGCGTCCTTGCGCAGATATTGCTGCGCCCTGGCATAGGTGTCGGCCTTGACCTTGCGATCCTCGAACACCGCCTCGATGACGAGGTCGCAGTCGCCGATCGCGGCGTAGTCCGCGGTCGGCGTGATGCGGCCGAGCAGCGCATCGCGATCCGCCTCCTTGGCGCGGCCCCTGGCGACCAGCCCGTCGATCACCGATTGCGCATGGGCCTTGCCCTTGTCGGCGCTCTCCTGGTCACGGTCGATCAGCACCACCTCGATGCCGGCCCTGGCCGAGACGTAGCCGACGCTGGCGCCCATGAAGCCGGCGCCGATGATGGCGAGCTTCTTCACCCTGGTCGGCGGCACGCCCTCGGGACGCCGCGCGCCCTTGTTGAGTTCCTGCATCGACAGGAACAGGCTGCGGATCATCGCCGCCGCTTCCTTGCTGCGCAGGATCTTGGCGAAGTAGCGCGACTCGATGCGCAGGGCATTGTCGATGTTGACCAGCAGGCCCTCATAGACGCAGCTCATGATCGCGCGAGCGGCCGGATAGTTGTCGTAGGTCTGGCTGCGATAGATCGCGTTGGCGGGCGGAAACAGGTTCATGCCGGCGGGCGAATAGACCGGGCCGCCCGGCAGCTTGTAGCCCTTGACGTCCCACGGCGCGACCGCCTTGCCGCCGCCCCTGATCCAGTCCTTCGCCGCCGTGACGAGGTCGGCGGCCGGCACGATGGCGCCGACGATGTTGGCCGCCCTGGCTTTTTCCAGCTTGAGCTGGTCGCCCTTGAGCAGCAGTTGCAGCGCGTCCTGCGTCGGCATCAGGCGCGGCAAACGTTGCGTGCCGCCGCCGCCGGGAAACAGGCCGACCTTGATTTCCGGCAGGCCCAGCCGCGTCTTCGGATTGTCGGCGGCGACGCGATAGTGGCAGGCCAGCGTCAGTTCGAACGCGCCGCCGAGCGCCAGCCCGTTGATCGCCGCGACCCACGGCTTGCCGCAGGTCTCGATGGCGCGCAGCGTCTGCGACAGCTTGCGGCTCTCGTCGAACAGCATCCGGTTGGCGGCGTCCTCGCCCTTGTCCTTCAGCATCAAAGCATAGCTGCGGTTCATCGCTTCCAGCATGGTGAGGTCGGCGCCGGCGGAAAATGCTTCCTTGCCCGACGTGATGACGACGCCCTTCATGCTTGCGTCGGCGGAGGTCTGCGCGACGATCCTGCCAAGCTCCTCGATGGTGGTGGTGTCGAGCACGTTCATCGAACGGCCCGGCATGTCCCACGTCACCACCGCGATGCCGTCGGCGTCGGTCTCGACCTTGAAATTCTGATACGTCATGTCGCGCTCCTGAATCTCACACCCGCTCGATGATGGTGGCGGTGCCCATGCCGCCGCCGATGCACAGCGTCACCAGCGCGGTGTTGAGATCGCGCCGCTCCAGCTCATCGAGCACGGTGCCGAGGATCATCGCGCCGGTGGCGCCGAGCGGATGGCCCATGGCGATGGCGCCGCCATTGACGTTGATCCTGGCGGGATCGATATCGAATGCCTGGATGTAGCGCAGCACGACGGAAGCGAACGCCTCGTTGAGCTCGAACAGGTCGATGTCCTCGAGCTTCATGCCGGAGCGCGCCAGCACCTTCTTCGTCACGTCGACCGGGCCGGTGAGCATGATCGACGGCTCCGAGCCGATATTGGCGAAAGCCCTGATCCGGGCGCGGGCCTTGAGGTCGCGCTTCCTGCCGGCGGCCTCGTTGCCGATCAGCACGGCCGCCGCGCCATCGACGATGCCGGACGAATTGCCGGCGTGGTGGACGTGGACCACCTTCTCGATCTCGGGATGCGACTGCGTCGCCACCGCGTCGAAGCCGCCCATCGCGCCCATCACCTCGAACGAGGGCTGCAACTGGCCAAGCGACTGCATCGTGGTCGAGGGCCGCATGTGCTCGTCGCGGTCGAGGATGGTGAGGCCGTTCTGGTCCTTCACCGGCACCACCGAGTTCTTGAAGTAGCCCTTGTCCCAGGACTCCGCGGCGCGCTTCTGGCTCTCGACCGCATAGGCATCGACGTCGTCGCGGGAGAAGCCGTATTTGGTGGCGATCAGGTCGGCCGAAATGCCCTGCGGCAGGAAGTAGGACGGCACCGCGATCGACGGGTCCATCGGCCAGGCCGCGCCCGACGACATGATGCCGACGCGGCTCATCGATTCGGCGCCGCCGCCGATGGTGAGTTCGTGCTGGCCGGCCATCACCTGCGCGGCGGCGAAGTTCACCGCATCGAGGCCGGAGGCGCAGAAGCGGCTGATCTGCACGCCGGGCACCTCGGTGCCGAGGCCGGCCTGCAACGCGGCGAAGCGGGCGATGTCGCCGCCGGCCTCGCCGACCGGATCGACCACGCCGAGCACCACGTCGTCGACGCTGTCGGTGGCGAGATTGTTGCGCGCCTTGAGGGCCTTGAGCGGCGCGGTCGCCAGCGCCAGCGCGGTCACCTCGTGCAGCGAGCCGTCGGACTTGCCCTTGCCGCGGGGGGTGCGGACATGGTCGTAGATGAAGGCGTCAGCCATCGCGTTTTCCTCGGACTGTCGTGATCGGATTGCCGTGACCGATATGCAAACGGCGCCGCGTGCGGCGCCGTCGCCCGAATCTCAGAACGCCTCGGCCGGCAATTCCATGGTGGTGGCGGCGCCGCTCTGGATGCGGGCCAGATGCACGGATGTTTCAGGCAGCATGTGCTCCATGAAGAACCGCCCGGTGACGAGCTTCGCCTTCAGATAGGGCGCCGCGTCACCCGCCGCAATCTTGTCCTGGGCGACTTTCGCCATCTGCGCCCACATGTAGCCGAACACCACCAGGCCGAACAGCTTCATGTAATCGGTCGCGCCGGCGCCGGCATTGTCCGGCTTGCCCATGGCGTTCTGCATCAGCCACATGGTGGCCTGCTGCAAATGGCCGAGCGCGGTCGACAGCGGCGCGACATAGGGCTTCATCGCATCGCTGTCGCCGTGCGCCTTGGCATAGGCCCCGGCCTCGGCGAAGAACGCCATCGCGGCGCGGCCGCCGTCGCGCGGCAGCTTGCGGCCGACCAGGTCGAGCGCCTGGATGCCGTTGGTGCCCTCGTAGATCATGGCGATGCGCGCATCGCGCACGAACTGCTCCATGCCGTGCTCGGCGATGTAGCCATGGCCGCCGAACACCTGCTGCGCCAGCACCGTATTGGCGAAGCCGGAATCGGTCAGCACGCCCTTCAGCACCGGGGTCATCAACCCCATATGATCGTCGGCCGCCTGCCGTTCCTTCTCGTCGGCCGAGCGATGGGCGATATCGCCTTTCAGCGCAGTCCACACCACCATGGCGCGGGCGGCCTCGTTGAAGGCGCGGATGGTGAGCAGGGTGCGGCGCACGTCGGGATGCACGATGATCGGATCGGCCGGCTTGTCCGGATCCTTGGCGCCGGTCAGGGCGCGGCCCTGCAGGCGCTCGCGCGCATAGGCGACCGCGTTCTGATAGGCGACCTCCGACATCGCCAGCCCCTGAACGCCGACGCCGAGCCGCGCCTCGTTCATCATCACGAACATCGCGGCCATGCCCTTGTTCTCGGCGCCGACCAGCCAGCCGGTGGCATCGTCGTAGTTCATCACGCAGGTCGAATTGCCGTGGATGCCCATCTTGTGCTCGATCGAGCCGCAGGACACGCCGTTCGGCCCGCCGACCGAGCCGTCGGCATTGATGGTCCGCTTCGGCACCACGAACAGCGAGATGCCCTTGACGCCGGCGGGCGCGCCCTCGATGCGGGCCAGCACCAGATGGATGATGTTCTCGGCCATGTCGTGCTCGCCGGCCGAGATGAATATCTTGGTGCCGGTGATCTTGTAGCTGCCGTCCGCCTGCTTGACCGCCCGGGTGCGCAGGAGGCCGAGATCGGTGCCGCAATGCGGCTCGGTGAGGTTCATGGTGCCGGTCCAGTCGCCGGCGATCATCCTCGGCACGAACAGCTTCTTCTGTTCCTCGCTGCCATGGACCAAAAGCGCGGCCATCGCGCCCTTGGTGAGGCCGGGATACATCCCGAACGCCATGTTCGCCGAGGTCAGGAATTCGCTCATGATCTGGGTCAGCGTGACCGGCAGCCCCTGGCCGCCATATTCCGCCGGCGCCGACAGGCCCAGCCAGCCGCCCTCGGTATATTGCCGGAAGGCTTCGCTGAAGCCCTTCGGGGTCGTCACCCGGCCGTCGTCGTGGCGCACGCAGCCTTCGAGGTCGCCGACCCGGTTGAGCGGCTGCAGCACCTCCTCGGCGAACTTCGCCGCCTCGCCGATAATGGCGTCACGCACGTCGGGCGAAGCGTCGCTGAAGCCGGGCAGGTTGTTGTAACGGTCGATCTGGAAGACGTCGTTGAACAGGAAATTGACGTCTTCGACTGGCGCTTTGTAAATCGGCATATGATCCCTCAATCGCGGCCTGATCGGGCGCTCCGGTCTAGTCGAATTCCTGCAACGCAGCAATCAATCTGTCGTCGCAGGCCGCGGCAGAATGCCCTGCAGGCGATGTAATCAGAGGTTGCAGCGGCGGTCCAGCCGGATTTGCCGGCCATTGGGACTTTTTTAACCCTGTTCCCCGGTCCTTAACCTGTTGTTTACCGTAAAGGGAAAAAGTCCGAACGACAGGCAGACGCGCCGCGCCCGATTGAATTGATCTTGCAGGGGACGCGCGGGGAGACTGATGGCGCGGAAGCGGCATCGGGTCGGACACCGGACAGAGGCATGAATTCGCGCGGATCGTGGAGCATTGACAGGGTCGAACCCGCCGTTCGCGAACGGGCCGAAGCGGCCGCAAGGCGCGCCGGCATGTCGGTCGAGGACTGGCTGAATTCCGCCATTCAGGATCCCGCGCAGGATCCCGCGACGGGAGCGCCGCCCCCAGCGGCTTCGGCCGGCCCGGCGCCATCGCCATCGCAGCCACCGCCGTCGCAGCCATCGCCGTCGCAGCCATTGCGGTCGCAGCCATCGCCACCCCGGCCGGCGCCCTCCCAGCCGGCACTGTCCCAGCAGTCCTTGCCGTCGCAGGAGACCCAGGAGGTCTCCGAAATCCACCAGCGCCTCGACGAGATCGCGCACCAGATCGACCAGATCTCGCGGGCCTCCGACCGCGGCCGGCCGCCGATGGCGCGACAGCTCAACGACGCCATCGCGCGCCAGGATCATCGGCCGGACGCCAATCACGAGCCGCGCCCGGGTCAGGGGCCGCGCCTGGACGACAGCCACGCGCCAGCGGCCGCGCCACGCAGCCTGTCGGCGGCATCGGCCACGCCGCCCGACGCGCCGGCCTCGGCGTTCGACCGCGCGGTCGCGGAAATCCTCGCGCGGCAGGGCGAACTCGACCGCGACCTGCCCTCCGCCACCAGCTCCGCGACCGACTGGGCCGGCGTCGAGCGGCGGCTTTCGAAGATCGACGACCATCTCGAGGCGCTGCGGTCCCCCGCCCAGCTCGAACAGGCCGCCGCCGGCCTGCGCGGCGAGCTTTCCGATATCCGCAAGGCGATCACCGAGGCGATGCCGCGCCAGGCGATCGAGTCGGTCGAAACCGAGATTCGCCAGCTCGCCCGCCGCATCGACGACAATCGCCACGACGGCGACCCGCAGGCGCTGGCTGGCATCGAAACCGCGCTCGGCGAGATTCGCGAGTCGCTGAAATCCCTGACCCCGGCCGAGCAGCTCGCCGGTTTCGACGAGGCGATCCGCGGCCTCAACACCCGGCTCGACAGCATCGTCCGCGCCACCGACGATCCCGCCTCGCTCGGGCAGCTCGAAGGCACCATCGCGGCGCTGCGCACCGTCGTCGCCAATGTCGCCTCGAACGAGGCGCTGGCCCAGCTTCGCGACGACGTCCACGCGCTCTCGGAGAAGGTCGACCAGCTTGCCCAGGGCAGCGGCTACGGGGAGACCTTCATCGCGCTCGAACAGCGCATCGCGACGCTGACCACAGCGCTGGAAACCCGCGCGCCCGCCGCCGCCGAGCCGCTCTATTCCGAGCAGCTCGAAGGCGCGATGCGCACGCTCTCCGAGCGGCTCGACCGCATTCCGGTCGGCAACGACAGCCCGTCGGCGCTGGCCCATCTGGAGCAGCGGGTGGTCCAGTTGCTGGAGCGGCTGGAAGCATCCGCCGATCATCGCGCCAGCGATCTCGGACGGGTCGAGGAAGGGCTGCAGGACGTGCTGCGCCATCTCGAGCGGCAGCAGAGCCAATTCGCCGCCGCGCCGGCAGCCGGCAGCGATTCCCTTGCCGAGGGCTTGCGCCGCGAGTTGTCCGACCTGCGGCACAGCCAGGTGGAATCCGACCGGCACACCCAGGATTCGCTCGAGGCGATGCACAACACGCTGGGACACGTGGTCGATCGCCTGGCGATGATCGAAAGCGACCTGCGCGCGGCCCGCGCCGCGCCCGCGCCGCGCCCGGCTCCGCCGCCGCGTCCCGATCTGCCGAATCCGGCCCAGGCCCGGTCCGCCACGCCGGAAGACGATTTCACGCCACCGCCGCCGCAAGCGCCGGCCGAGCCGCCGCCTGAGATCCGCGCGCCGGACGCGGCGCCTCCGAAACCGGCCGAGGCGGCCGACCATCCCGTCGCGCCGATCCGCGCCGACCTGCCGCCGGACCATCCGCTCGAGCCCGGCACCCTTCCTCCGGGACGCATGACGCCGTCCGAGCGCGTCGCCGCCTCGGAAGAGGCATTGCGCGAGATCGCGCCCGCCGCGCCCGAACCGGGCAATGCGTCGAGCTTCATCGCCGCCGCGCGCCGCGCCGCGCAGGCCGCGTCCGCGCTGCCGAAACCGCCGAAACTGTCGCGCGCCGCGTCGCTGAACGATTCGATCCGCGCCGCCGCCAAGAGCGCGCCGCCAGGCTCGCGCATCCGCACCCTGCTGGTCGGCGCCGGCGTCGTCGTGCTCGTGCTCGGCTCGTTCAAGCTGGCGATGACCTATCTCGACGGCGGCTCGTCGTCGGCCCCGCAGCCGTTCGCGCAACAGTCCGCGCCGGACCTGACGGCGACCCCGGACGACGACGGCGACGCCGCCGACGCACCATCCCTGCCCTCGATGACCTCGCCGACCCCGATCGACCGCCAGTCGTTCAATAGCGGCGCCACGGACGCGCCGACGGACAGCGACGCGGCAGCCGCCGACCGGCCGGCCGGAACCGATGCCGCGGCCGCCGCGCCGAACGCGGCTTCGCCCGCCGAGGTCACCGGCTCGATTCCGGCATCGCCGCGCGAGACCCAGCCGCCGCCGGCAGGCCGCGGCACCGTGCAGATTCCGCCGTCGGAACGGCTGCCGGACGCCATCGGCGGGCCGGCCTTGCGCAATTCCGCGCTCAAGGGCGATGCCGCCGCCGCCCACGAGGTGGCGCGGCGCTACGCCGAGGGCAAGGGCGTCGTGGCCGATCTCAACGAGGCCGCGAAGTGGTATGCCCGCGCCGCGCAGGGCGGCATCGTGCCGGCGATGTTCCGCCTCGGCACGTTCTACGAGAAGGGCCTCGGCGTCACAAAGGACGTGGCCACGGCCCGCCGCTACTACCTGATGGCCGCCGAGCACGGCAGCGCCAAGGCGATGCACAACCTCGCGGTGCTCGATGCCGACGGCGGCGGCCACGGCGCCAACTATCGCAGCGCCGCGCAGTGGTTCCGCAACGCCGCCGAGCGCGGCGTCGCCGACAGCCAGTTCAATCTCGGCATCCTCTATGCGCGCGGCATCGGCGTCGGGCAGAACCTGTCCGAGTCGTTCAAGTGGTTCAGCCTCGCCGCCGCCCAGGGCGACATCGATGCCGGCCGCAAGCGCGACGACATCGCCAAGCGGCTCGACGCCCAGAGCCTCGCCGCCGCCAAGCTCGCGGTACAGAACTTCACGCCGGTGAAGCAGCCGGACGATGCGGTCAACGTGCCCGCGCCGGCGGGTGGCTGGGATGCGCCGGCCCAGGCGGGCGCCGGCAAAACATCCGCCAGCAGGAACCCGGCCGCGGCACATCGGCGAACGGCACGCGGGCGAACGGCGCGCGCCGCGCGTTAATCCCGTTCGTTCACCAATCATGCAGTTTCATGGCGCGGGAAGCGGGAAAAATCCGCTCCCGGCCGATTCTTCCATGCCGTCCCGCCGCGAATTCCGCTATGCAGGGCAGGACATCCGGGTCCTGACCGCCCCACGGAGACGGTTAAGGGATTCCGGTTGATCGTTTTGATGCGTTCTCGTCGCGCGGGCCGGTCCATGCCTGGCGCGGGAACGCGGGAGACGCCGCAAGCGGTTCCGACCGGCGGCCGGCAAGCCTGAAGCGAACGCCCGTGCAGCTCTACCTTCCCATCGCGGACATTCCGGTCAATATCTTCCTGATCCTGGCGATGGGCGCCGCGGTCGGCTTCGTCTCCGGCATGTTCGGCATCGGCGGCGGCTTCCTGCTGACGCCGCTGCTGATCTTCATCGGCATCGCGCCGGCGGTCGCGGTGGCCTCGGTGTCGACCCACATCGCCGCGTCGTCGCTGTCGGGGGCGCTGTCGTACTGGCGCAAGCGCTCGATCGACCCGACGCTGGCACTGGTGCTGCTGGCCGGCAGTATCACCGGCACGATGCTGGGCGTGTGGCTGTTCACCTATCTGCGCACGCTCGGCCAGCTCGACCTGGTGATCGCGCTGTCCTACGTGGTGCTGCTGAGCGGCGTCGGCACGGCCATGGTCTATGAGGGACTGCGGGCGATGGCGCGGGCCCGCCGCGGCGCCAATCCGATCGCGCGGCGCCCGGGCAGCCACAACTGGATTCACGGCCTGCCGCTGAAGATGCGGTTCAAGCGCTCGAAGATCTACCTGTCGGTGATCCCGGTCAACGTCATCGGCCTGCTGATCGGCTTCATCGGCGCGGTGATGGGCGTGGGCGGCAGCTTCATCCTGATCCCGATGCTGATCTACCTGCTGCGGGTGCCGACCAGCACCGTGATCGGCACCGCGATGGCGCTGACCCTGGTCACCATGGTGATCGCCACGGTGCTGCATGCCGTCACCAACCACCAGGTCGATGCGGTGCTGGCGCTGATCCTGATGGTCGGCGGGGTGATCGGGGCGCAGTTCGGCGCCCGCGCCGGGCAACGGATCCGCGGCGAGCAGCTCCGGCTGCTGCTGGGCCTGCTGATCCTCGCGGTCGGCATCCGCTTCGCGGTCGAACTGACGATCCGCCCGGACGAACTCTACACCATCCGCGATCTCGGAGCCGACGGATGACGGCATCGCTCCGGATCATCGCGATCGCCCTTATCGCCTGGCTCGCAGGCGCGGCCGCCGATCGTGCCTGCGCCGAACGGCTGATCGTCTCGGTCTCGAACCACCGGGTGACGGTGACCTCGAATTATGTCGGCGAGGAACTGGTGCTGTTCGGCTCGGTCGAAAGCGACGGGCCCGGCCAGCCGCTGCGCAGCAGCTACGACCTGGTGGTGACCGTCAGCGGACCGAAGGCCGACATGGTGACGCGCCGCAAGGAGCGGCGGTTCGGCATCTGGGCCAATGCGGATTCGCGGCAGTTTCTCGACGTGCCGGCCTATCTCGCGATTTCGTCGAACCGGCCGATCGACCAGATCGCCTCGCCGGACCTGCGGCGGCGCCAGCAACTCGGCCTCGACAACGTGCTGCTGACCCAGCGGGTCGGCACCGACTATGCCGACGTGGTCTCGACCGATCCGTTCCGGCGGGCGTTCATCCGGCTGCGCACCGAGCGCGGGCTCTATCGCGAGGCCACCTCCGCCGTCACCTTCCTGACCCCGACGCTGTTCCGCACCGGCATTCCGCTGCCGGCCGAGGTGCCGATCGGAACCTACGAGGTCGACATCAAGCTGTTCGCGCAAGGCGCGCTCGCCGCGCGCACGCAGACCGCGTTCGAGGTCGTCAAGGTCGGCTTCGAGCAGTTCGTCGCCACCGCGGCCCGGCATCACGGCCTGATCTACGGGGTCGCCACCGCGATGATGGCGCTGATGACCGGATGGCTGGCCTCGGTGGTGTTCCGCCGCGACTGAACGTCTTCAGCAGCACCGCTCCGCGGCGATGGTGTGCATGCGGCGGTCGCCGAGCACATGCGCGGTGAATTCGAGCGACCGGAAGATCGCGGCGAAGGCGCGGTCGCGAATGCTCAGGCCGCCGGTATAGGCCCCGAACGACGGCATCACGGCGCGGGCGCCGTCGCTGGCAAAGCAGCGCCGCTCCACCGCGCGGCCGCGCCGCGACACCCGCGCCTTCGGATGCAGGTGGCCGGCGATTTCGCCTTCGGCGCCGGTCGGCGCGTGGCGGAAGGTGATCGGGCCGATCGCGACTTCATCCGCGACCGCGCCGCCGAGATCGCGCGGCAGGTCGGGATCGTGGTTGCCGGCGATCCAGATCCAGTCGCGATTGTCCTGCAATGCCGACAGCGCCGCGCGGTCACGCGCGGAGAGACGGCCATGCGCCCCGGAATCGTGAAAGCTGTCGCCGAGCGCGATCACCCGGCGCGGCCGGTGGCGCGCGATCACGGCCGCGAGCCGCGCCAGCGTCTCGGCGGTGTCGTGCGGCGGCAGCAGCACGCCGCGCGTGGCGAAACTCGAACCTTTTTCGAGATGCAGGTCGGAGACGACCAGCAACCGTTCCGCGTCCCAATACAGCGCGCCCGCGAGATCGGCGGCGAAGCCGATGCCGGCAACGCTCATGTCTGCCAGATGCATTCGTCTCACGTTCCCATCGCCTCGCGCACCAGATCCTCGGCGGCCTCCGCCAAAAGTTCGTCGGAGGCCTCGCCGTAGACCGCCTCGCGGCCGATTTCCAGCATCACCGGCACCGCCAATGGCGATACCCGGTCGAGTTCCTTGTGGGTGATTCGCCCGCCGATGCGCGCCAGCATATCACCGAGGCGGCGCAGATCGAGCAGGCCGGTGGCGGCATCGGCGCGGGCGGCGCGCAACAGCACATGATCGGGCTGGTGCTTGCGCAGCACGTCATAGACCAGGTCGGTCGAGAACAGCACCTGGCGGCGGCTCTTCTCCTCGCCGGTGAAGCGGCGCGGAATCAGGCCCGAGATGATCGCGCAGTTGCGGAAGGTGCGCTTCATCAGCGCCGATTCCGCGAGCCACGCCTCGAGGTCGTCGCCGAGCATGTCGGGATCGAACAGCGCATCGAGGTCCAGCCGGCCCTGCCGGATCATCGCGGAGACGTCGCCGAGGCTCCATACCGCGAGCGCATATTCGTTGGCGACGAAGCCGAGCGGCCGCGCGCGGGCGCGCTCCAGCCGCCGCGTCAGCAGCATGCCGAGCGTCTGGTGCGCCAGCCGTCCCTCGAACGGATAGCAGACGAGGTAATGCTTGTCGGCACGCGGAAAGGTTTCCACCACCATCTCGCGCGCCCCCGGCACGCGCGAGAAACAGGATTGCAGCGACAGCCATTCGCGCACCTGATCGGGCAGGCCCGTCCACGCGTGTTGATCGGCCAGCAATCCGCGCACGCGCGCGGCGAGATAGGTCGAGAGCGGAAACTTGCCGCCCGTGTAGGACGGCACCTTGGCGTCGGCATCGTTGGCGCGCGAGACATAGACCTGATCCTCGACCAGCGCCTCGTAGCGCACGATCTCGCCGCCGAACACGAAGGTGTCGCCGGCCACCAGTCCCTCGATGAAATACTCCTCGATCTCGCCGAGCAGCCGCCCGCCGCGCGCGATGGCGCCGGTCGAACCGCTGCCACCAATTTTGCTACCCTGGCGCGAGCGCACCAGCCGCACCTTCAGCATCGATTCCTCGACGATGGTGCCGACATTGAGCCGATAACTCTGCCGCACCTTCGGATTGGCGACGCGCCAGCGGCCTTCTTTGTCCTGCCTGATACGTGCGAACCGCTCGTAGCTTTTCAGCGCGTAGCCGCCGGTGGCGACGAACGCGACCACGTCGTCGAAACCGGCGCGCGACAGGTCCGCGTAAGGCGCCGCGCGGCGCACTTCCGCGTAGAGATCATCGGCGAGAAACGGCGCGCCGCAGGCGCAGCCGAGCACATGCTGCGCCAGCACGTCGAGCGCGCCCAAGCGCAGCGGCGGGGTATCCTGCGCGTTCTCGTTGACCGCGTCGATGGCGACGCGGCATTCCAGCACCTCGAAACGGTTGGCCGGCACCAGCACCGCACGCGAGGCTTCGTCGAGGCGGTGATTGGCGCGGCCGATCCGCTGCATCAGCCGCGACGCCCCCTTCGGCGCGCCGACATTGACGACGAGGTCGACATCACCCCAGTCGACCCCGAGATCGAGCGACGACGTACAGACCACGCCGCGCAGGCGGCCTTGCGTCATCGCCTGCTCGACCTTGCGGCGCTGCGCGACATCGAGCGAGCCGTGATGCAGTGCGATGGCGAGGCTGTCGTCGTTGATGCGCCACAGATCCTGGAACAGCATCTCGGCCTGGCTGCGGGTGTTGACGAACACCAGCGTGGTCCGATTGCGCCGGATGAGATCGTAGATCTCGCCGAGCGCGTGGCGCGCCGAATGCCCCGCCCATGGCAGCCGCTCGCGCGTATCGAGCATTTCGACGACGGGCGCGGCGGCACCGCCGGCGACCACGATATCGGCGGCCGCGCCGCTGTCGCCTTTGGTTGCCGCGGCAGGCGACAACTGCGGCACCAGAAAACGCGCCAATGACTCCGGCTCGGCCACCGTTGCCGACAGGCCGATGGCTCGCAGTTCGGGCGCGATCCGCCACAGCCGCGATAATCCGAGCGACAGCAGGTCGCCGCGCTTCGAGGTCACCAGCGCGTGCAGCTCGTCGAGCACGATCCGCCTGAGCGAGCCGAACAGGAACGGCGCGTCGTCGGAGGCCAGCAGCAGCGCGAGCTGCTCCGGCGTGGTCAGCAGGATATCCGGCGGATAGCGCCGCTGCCGCTGCCGCCGCGACACCGGCGTATCGCCGGTGCGGGTTTCCACCTTGATCGGCAGCCCCATCTCGGCGATCGGCGCTTCGAGATTGCGGGCGATATCGACCGCCAGCGCCTTCAGCGGCGAGATATAGAGGGTATGGAGGCCCTTGCCGGTCGCGCGACCTGCTCCCGCCACGAGGCGGGATGTCGTGCTCAATTCCACCAGCGTCGGCAGGAACCCGGCCAGCGTCTTGCCGGCGCCGGTGGGGGCGATCAGCAGCGCCGAGCGGCCGGCACGGGCCTTCGCCAGCAATGCAAGCTGATGGGCGCGCGGCGCCCAGCCGCGGCGGGCGAACCAGCGCGTAAGAATCTCCGGCAGATCGGGCGAATCGGAGCTTTCAGGGGTCACGGCGTGGAATTTAGGCAATCTTCACCCTGTCCGGCCACGTCAAAGGCGGCCGGTGTGACTCGGATACGACAGACTCGCACCTCTTCCTCCGATACATTCCGGCCATCATCGGAAATGGACGCAAAATGAAGAAACTTCTTGCCGGCGCGGCGCTTATCGGAACCGCCTTCAGTGCCCAGGCGGCCGACATGGCCGTCAAGGCTCCCTATTACAAGGCTCCCGTGGCGGCGCCGATCTACGACTGGACCGGCTTCTATCTCGGCGTGAACGCCGGCCTCGGCCTGGGCCGCGACCGCGCGCAGCATGTCGACGGCGCGCTGGCCGATTCGACCTATCTTTCGCCGTTCGGCGCCCTCGGCGGCGGCCAGATCGGCTACAACTGGCAGACCAACTCGTTCGTCGGCCCGATCGTGTTCGGCCTCGAGGCCGACATCCAGGGCGCGGACATGACCGACAGCCGCACCAACCTGCTCGGCGACCGCTACAGCCAGAAGCTGGACTGGTTCGGCACCGTGCGCGGCCGCATCGGCCTCGTCAACGGCCCGACCCTGACCTACGTCACCGGCGGCTATGCTTACGGAAACGTGAACACCTCGCTGGTGAGCAACGGCGTGTCCTATGCCTTCAACGGCGGCCGCAGCGGCTGGACCTGGGGCAGCGGCGTCGAGGCGGCGCTGGGCGGCAACTGGACCGGCAAGATCGAATATCTCTATGTCGACCTCGGCGACCGCACCGACGTATTCGCCGGCGGCACCGAGGCACTGCGCTCCGAATATCGCGAGAACATCTTCCGCGTCGGCCTCAACTACCGCATCGGCGGCAACGGCATGTACACCCCGGTGGCCACCGCCAACTGGCGCGGCTTCTATCTCGGCGGCAACTTCGGCTCCGGCACCGGCCGCGACCGCTCCACCCTGACCGATACGGTCGCCAACGTGTCCATCCGCTACAACGCCGCTCCCGATGGTTTCGTCGGCGGCGTGCAGGCCGGCTACAACTGGCAGGCCGGCAGCCTGGTCTACGGCCTCGAGACCGACTTCCAGGGCTCGACCATGGAAGACAACAAGACCTGCCTCGGCTGCATGCCGGGCGCCTCGCTCGACATCAATTCGAAGCTGCAATGGTTCGGCACCGTGCGCGGCCGCCTCGGCTACGCGGTCGGCCCCACGCTGTTCTACGCCACTGGCGGTTTCGCCTACGGCAACGTGAAGACGGCGTTCAGCAACCCGATCGGCGCCGCGAGCATTTCGGACACCCGCACCGGCTGGACCGTCGGCGCCGGCATCGAAACGCCGTTCACCTTGCTCGGCCTGTTCGGCCCGAACTGGACCTCGACCACCGAATATCTCTATGTCGACCTCGGCCGCTCGACCACCAGCTTCGCGCTGCTCGACGCCACGGGCGCCGCGGTGGCGCCGGGCATCCTGTCGCGCGGCGTGCAGGAGCACATCTTCCGCACCGGCCTGAACTATCACTTCAACACCCCGGTGGTCGCGAAATACTGATCGCGTCGCGAACGCCTTCAAGCCGCGTTCGACACTTCAAGCCGCGTTCGACACAAGGCGCCCCGTTCAAACACAAGGCCCCGGCAGATACCTGCCGGGGCCTCTTGTTTTTGCTTTGCCATGCCTTGCGCGGTTTCGAAGCGGGACCGCCTGACGCGCCCGCGTCAGGCGACATCCGTCATTCGGTATAGGGCTTCTTCGACAGATCCCAGTCCTTGCCGTTGAAGACCGAGATATAGAGCTTCCTGATCGGCGTGTAGTTGTCCGGCTTGAACGAATAGGTGATGCCGTCCAGCATGTAGGGCGAGTGGAAGCCGTCGAGATTCGCCGCCTGCTTCAGCAGGTTCTCGCGCGTCAGGTTGTCGCCGCAGCGGCGCAGGATTTCCGCCATGGCCACGGCCTGGCCGTAGCCGGCGAACGCGATGGTGTTGTCGCGGTCGACATTGGGCAGGTATTTCTGGCGGAATTCCTCGAATGCCTTCACTTCCGGATCGTTCTCGAACTGCGGCACGCCGACTTCCTTGGCATAGCGGATCGCGACGATGCCCTTGGCGTTTTCGAGGCCGGCGGCGTGGAGGATCGAACGTCCGGTCGATCCCGCCGACAGCAGATGCAGCGGCTTCCAGCCCAGTTCGGCGAGCTTGCGGATAGACTGCGACGACGCCTTGCCGGTGGAGATATCGTAGAACACGTCCGCCCCCGACTTCGACAGGTTGATGAGCTGCGAGTCGATGGTCGGATCGGTGAGGTCGTAGGTCGCTTCCGCAATCACCTTGGCCTTGCCGCCGGCCTTCGCCAGTTCGTCCTTGAACGGCCCGAGGAAGTCGCGGCCGAAGTCGTCGTTCTGGTACAGGATCGCGACCTTGGCGTCCGGCTTCACGCTGAGCACGTATTTGGCAAGGATGCGCGCTTCCGTCGGATACAGCGGCAGCCCCGCCATGGTCCACTTGAAGTGCTTGGGATCGTTCCACTTGGACGCGCCGGTGTTGAGCAGGATCTGCGGCACGCCCTTGCTGTTGAGATACTTGTGCACGGCGGTCTGCGGCGCGGTGCCGAGCGAGCCGAACAGCGCCAGCACCTCTTCCTTCTCGACCAGCCGGCGGGTCTGCTCCACCGCCTTCGGTGCGGAATAGGCGTCGTCAGCGGAGATGAAGGTGATCTTGCGGCCGTTGATGCCGCCCTTCTCGTTCAGCATCTGGAAATAGGCTTCGCCGACGCGGCCGAGCACACCGTACAGCGAGCCGGGGCCGGAATGCGGCACGGTCTGCCCGAGCCTGATCTCGGTATCGCTGGCGCCGGGGCTGTATTTCTTGTCCGCGGCCATCGCCTGGGTGGCCAATATCTGGGTGGCGACCAGCAGCGTGGCGCTGGCGATGACGGCGCGACCGGGCGCGCTCAGGCAGCGGGGATACATGGGGCAGGCTCCTTCTCGAAGCTTCATTCATCGATTAAGTCGCGCAGCGTAGCATCCCCGCGTACCGTCGCAACCGGCCCACGCCCCCGCTTTATGGCGCGCGGCTGCGGCCTATATACGCATCCATACGCATCATGCGCCCGCACGACCTGCTCGCTCCGCCCCCCGACGGCCTGCGCTGTCCCCGTGGCGACCTCTCCGACGCGGAGGTGCTGCGGATAACCGCTTCGTCCGCCGCAACACCTCCGAGACATTTGGCCCCGTGCGCCGTGCGGTGCATAAGCCGAAGCGGCTCGAAACGCTGGGGCGGATGTTGAAGATGGGAAGCGCCGAGGCGCCGTCGTCCGCCAACGCGGTCCGCGCAAAGCGCGGCCCGATGAAAGGCTCCGATGGACGGTCCAGCATTCGGGACAGGCGCCAGGGAAGACTGAGTCGGGATTGGATACTGGATACTCCGCTTTTGCGGAGTATGACGATTTTCATGTTGCAACGTCGTGCCAAAACGGCTTCCAGCCGGACATCCACTCCCCATTGACGCCGCCGCGTTGGTTCCCCATCTGCGCCGGGCTATGATACGGACCGACCGATTCCGCGAGGAGACACCACGATGCCGACGAACGACACCAGGGAACTGCCGGCGCGCAATGACGGCCTGGCCCGCTTTCTCGGCGGCTCGCCGCTCGGCGTCGCGTTCCGCCTCGTGCTGCTGTCGATCCTGGTCGGCGTGGTGCTGGCCGCGGTCGGCTTCGATCCCTGGAACATCGTCGACAGCATCCGCCTGCTGATCCAGCGGCTGTGGGATCTCGGCTTCGACGCCATCAACGGGCTGTGGCGCTACTTCCTGCTCGGCGCGGTGATCGTGCTGCCGATCTGGTTCCTGTCGCGCCTGTTCAACACGCCGCGCGGCCGCTGACCGGACAGGCTCCTTCCCGTGTCCCCGCCCGAACCGGCCGGCGCGCCGCGCGTCGATACGCGGCGGATTTTCGTCATCGCCGGCCCGGCGATGCTCGCCAACCTGACGACGCCGCTGCTCGGCATCGTCTCCACGGCGGCGATCGGCCAGCTCGGCGAGGCGCGACTGCTCGGCGGCGTGGCACTGGCCTCGGTGGCGTTCGATTGCGTGTTCTGGCTGTTCGGCTTCCTGCGCATGGCGACCGTCGCCTTCGCCGCCCAGGCGCTCGGCGCCGGCGACCGCCTTGAGGTTCGCGCCGTGCTGGTGCGCGCGCTGCTGCTGGCGGCGGCGATCGGCCTGAGCCTGATCGCGCTGCGCGCCCCGCTCGGCGCGCTGATCTTCTCGGCGATGGGCGGCAGCGCGGCGGTGACGGCCGCGGCGACCGACTACTTCCACATCCGGCTGTGGTCGGCACCCTTCATGCTCGGCAATTACGTGATCCTCGGCTGGCTGGTGGGACAGGCCCGCACCGGACGCGCACTGGCGATCCAGGTCGGCATCAACCTCGTCAACATGGCGCTGACGCTGTTCCTGGTGCTGGGCCTGCGCTGGGGCATCGCAGGCGCGGCAACCGCCACCGTCGCCGCCGAGACGGCCGGCTTCATCGCCGGCCTCGCGACGGCACACCGCCTGCTCGGCAGCTTCCGGATTCCCCGCGCCCTGCTGCTCGACCGCGCCCGCTGGCTGCGGATGCTTGCGGTCAACCGCGACATCATGATCCGCACCGCGGCGCTGATCGGCGGCTTCCTGTTCTTCACCGCGCAGGGCGCGCGCGCCGGCGACCAGATCCTCGCCGCCAATGCCGTGCTCTACAACTTCCTGATGATCGGCTCATTCTTTCTCGACGGCCTCGCCAACGCCGCCGAGCAACTCTGCGGCCAGAGTTTTGGCGCCCGCGATTCAAGGCAGTTCAGCCAGGCGGTGCGGCTGGTGCTGCGCTGGAGCCTTGGATTTGGCGCAGCAGTAA
>JAGRLZ010000047.1 GCA_020441545.1 Xanthobacteraceae bacterium
ACCTCGTGCCAGGTGGCGATGCCCATCTCGTCGAGCGAGGGTTTGTGGACCCGCGATTTTCCGGACGGCTTGCCCTGCGCGGCCTTGTCGAGGCGCGAGGGCAGGTTCGCCGCGTCGCCGTATTTCTTCGCGCCGGTATAGCCGCCGCCGCGGGCCTCGACGCCGCGCTGCTTGATGGTGGGATCGTCCACCACCGCAAGCTCGGTGGCGCGCAGCCGCTTCACCTCGTCGCGCAGCCGCGCGGCTTCCTCGAAGTTGAGGTCGGCGGCGGCCTCGCGCATCCGGGTTTCGAGGTCGGCCAGCACCGCCTCGAAATTGTGGCCGATGGCGATGGCGTCCTCGGTGAAGCCCGCGCCGCCGCCGCCGACATCGACCAGCACATGGTCGCGCTCGTAGACCGAATTGAGAATGTCGCCGATCGACTTCTTGACGCTTTCCGGCGTGATGCCGTTGGCGGTGTTGTACTCCACCTGCTTCTCGCGGCGGCGCGTGGTCTCGGCCATGGCGCGGTCCATCGAGCCGGTGACCTGGTCGGCATAGAGGATCACCTTGCCGTCGACGTTGCGCGCGGCGCGGCCGATGGTCTGGATGAGACTCGTTTCGCTGCGCAGAAAACCTTCCTTGTCGGCATCGAGGATCGCGACCAGCGCGCATTCGGGAATGTCGAGGCCCTCGCGCAGCAGGTTGATGCCGACCAGCGCGTCGAAGGCCCCTAACCGCAGGTCGCGGATGATCTCGATGCGCTCGATGGTGTCGATGTCGCTGTGCATGTACCTGACGCGGATACCCTGCTCGTGCAGGTATTCGGTGAGGTCTTCCGCCATGCGCTTGGTCAGCACGGTGATGAGCGAGCGATAGCCCTTCGCGGCGGTGGCGCGCACCTCGCCGACCAGGTCGTCGACCTGCGTGCGCGCGGGGCGGATGTCGACCGGCGGATCGATCAGCCCGGTGGGGCGGATCACCTGCTCGACGAACACGCCGCCGGCCTCGTTCATTTCCCACGCGCCGGGCGTCGCCGACACCGCCACCGTCTGCGGCCGCATCATGTCCCATTCCTCGAAGCGCAGCGGGCGGTTGTCCATGCAGGACGGCAGGCGGAAGCCGTATTCGGCCAGCGTCGCCTTGCGGCGGAAGTCGCCGCGGAACATGCCGCCGATCTGCGGCACGGTGACGTGGCTTTCGTCGGCAAAGATCAGCGCGTTGTCGGGCACGTATTCGAACAGCGTCGGCGGCGGCTCGCCGGGGCGGCGGCCGGTGAGGTAGCGCGAATAGTTCTCGATGCCGGCGCAGCTTCCGGTTGCTTCCATCATTTCGAGATCGAACATCGTGCGCTGTTCCAGCCGCTGCGCTTCCAGCAGGCGGCCCTGCGCGTGCAACTGGTCGAGCCGCTGCTTGAGCTCGACCTTGATGGCCTTGATCGCCTGCACCAGTGTCGGGCGCGGCGTCACGTAGTGCGAGTTGGAATAGACCTTGATGAATTCGAGCTCGTCGGACTTGTGGCCGGTGAGCGGATCGAACTCCTCGATGCTCTCGACCTCGTCGCCGAACAGGTTGACGCGCCAGGCGCGGTCCTCGTAGTGCGCCGGGAAGACGTCGATGACATCGCCGCGCACGCGGAAGGTGCCGCGGGTGAAATCGGCCGAGGTGCGCCTGTATTGCAGCGCGACCAGATCGGCGATCAGTTGCCGCTGGTCGATGCGCTCGCCCTTCTTCAGCGCGAAGGTCATCGCGGTGTAGGTCTCGACCGAGCCGATACCGTAGATGCACGACACCGAGGCGACGATGATGACGTCGTCGCGCTCCAAGAGCGCGCGGGTCGCGGCGTGGCGCATACGGTCGATCTGCTCGTTGATCGAGGAATCTTTCTCGATGTACGTATCGGTGCGCGGCACATAGGCTTCGGGCTGGTAGTAGTCGTAATAGCTGACGAAATATTCCACCGCGTTGTCGGGGAAGAAGCTCTTGAACTCGCCGTAGAGCTGCGCCGCCAGCGTCTTGTTCGGCGCCAGGATCAGTGCGGGACGCTGCGTCGCCTCGATCACCTTCGCCATGGTGTAGGTCTTGCCGGAGCCGGTGACCCCGAGCAGCACCTGGGTGCGGTCGCTGCGGTCGATGCCCTCGACCAGCTCCTTGATCGCCTGCGGCTGGTCGCCCTTCGGTTCATACTCGGACTTGATCTCGAAGCGTACGCCGCCTTCGGATTTTTCCGGGCGCGGCGGGCGGTGCGGCGTCCACACCTTCAGCGAGCCGTCGTCCTTGCGGAATTCGGGACGGCCGTCGCGGATCAGGTTTTCCAGCGCGTCGGCGGTCGCCTTGACGCCGAGCGCTTCCATCCTGTTGCGCGCGGGCCGGAACTGGTCGTCGTCGTCGACGTCGTAGCCGAGCTGCTTCGCCAGTTCCGGGTCGAGCGTCGGGATCGTCGCCGCGGTGCCGTAGTTCGGCGTCGCGAAGCCGGATTGCGGCGCTTCGTCGAAGCCGCCTGTCTCGTTTTTCTCGCCGGGGGGATGAGAGGGAAGGGCCATGTCCCGCTTCGCCGTCGCGTCGTTGCCGCCGCGCGTCGATTTGCGCGCGCGATGCGCCGCCGCTTCGCCGCCCGCGCGGCGATCCCAGGAATTGTCCGGCGGCGGCTGCAATCCGGTGCCGGAGCCGAGCCCGGCATCGCCGCGATTGAGCGCGGGGTTCAGCAGTTCCGCCAGCGCCGGCCCGATCGGTTGGACGTCGGGGCGGTGGGCCTTGGATTTCGGAGCCTTGCCGGGCTTTTTCGGGGGAACGGATTTCTTCGCCATGGCCGGAATATGGGCCGAGTCCCGCGGCGATAAAAGGGCGGAGCACTGCGTGCTTCCCCGGATGCCGGATGCGTCGGCTGCGCGGGCGCCAAGGTGGTTCACGTTCGAGGCGGTTCACGTTTCCGCGTGGTGCCGAATTGCCCATTGACTTGTCGCCGGGAACGGTCGATTTTCATGCATATGCATCTAATTTGACGCTGCCAGCGTCATGCCGGGGACAACCGCGCCGGGGACAACCACGATGATCGACCTGCATTACTGGACCACGCCGAACGGCCACAAGGTCACGATGTTTCTGGAGGAGACCGGACTTCCCTACACAATCTTTCCGGTCAATATCGGCAAGGGCGACCAGTTCAAGCCCGACTTCCTCGCGATCGCGCCCAACAACCGCATCCCGGCGATCGTCGATCACGAACCGAAAGGCGGCGGCAGGCCGATCTCGCTGTTCGAGTCCGGTGCGATCCTGCTCTATCTCGCCGACAAGACCGGAAAATTCCTGCCGACGGACGTCCATGCCCATTACGACACGATCCAGTGGCTGTTCTGGCAGATGGGCGGCCTCGGGCCGATGGCCGGGCAGAACCACCACTTCCGCAACTACGCGCCGGAGAAGGTTCCCTACGCGATCGACCGCTACGTCAACGAGACCAACCGTCTCTATGGCGTGCTCAACAAGCGCCTCGCCGATCGCGACTTCATCGCCGGCGACTACTCGATCGCCGACATGGCGAGCTATCCGTGGGTGGTGCCCTACGCCAACCAGGGCCAGAACATCGACGACTTCCCGCACGTCAAGCGCTGGCTGGAGACCATCGCGGCGCGGCCGGCGACCCAGCGCGCCTATGCCAGGGCCAGGGAGGTCAATCCGAACTTCGGCCAGCCCGCGATCCGCACCGAGGAGGAGCGCAGGCTGCTGTTCGGCCAGACCGCCGCGGTGGTGAAGTGAGGTTGGTCCGCCCCGCACGGGCTCGACCCGTGTTTCACCCGTTCGAAGATGGATTGCCGGATCGCGATCCGGCAATGACGGCACGCAAGGCTTAATCGTGGGATCGGCAACTCGTGGGATCGGCAATGGCATTGAAACTCTACGAACTCGTCGGCGCCGATGCGGCGCGGCCTTTCAGTCCCTACTGCTGGCGCACGCGCATGGCGCTGGCGCACAAGGGGGTCGATGCGCAATCGATCCCGTGGCGCTTCACCGAGAAGGCGGCGATCGCGCCCTATGACTCGGAGAAGGTGCCGGTGCTGATCGACGGCGACCGCCCGGTGGCGGATTCCTGGGCGATCGCCACCTATCTCGAGGACGCCTATCCCGACCGGCCGTCGCTGTTCGGCGGCGAGGGTGGTCGCGCCATGGCGCGGATGCTGAACTGGTGGGGCGACATTGTCGTGATCGGCGGGTTGTTTCCGCTGGTGGTCGCCGACATTCCGGCGCACCTCGCGGCAGCGGATGCGGCCTATTTCCGCGAGAGCCGCGAGGCGCGGCTCGGCCGGCCGCTCGACGAGGTCAGGGCCGGGCGCGACAGGGGCGTGACCGCATTCCGCAGGAGCCTCGATCCGATGCGGCTCACGCTCAAGACGCAAGCCTATCTCGGCGGCGCCCAGCCGAACTATGCCGACTACATCATGTTCGGCGGTTTCCAGTGGGCGCGGGTGGTGAGCGACTTCAAGGTGCTGGACGACGGCGACGCCATCCATGCGTGGCGCGAGCGCCTGCTCGATGCCTTCGGCGGTTTGGCGCGCGCATCGCCGGGCTACGACGTATAGGCCGGATCGGCGCGGCGCTCAGGTCCGCGGCGCGAACGCTCGCTTGTCCCGCAGCAGGTCCAGCACCGCGTGCAGGTCCGGCAGCACCGCGGCGCATTTGGCGCGGGTGGCGTCGTTGGGCTGGACGATATCCGGCACCATGATCGGGATCGTGCCGGCGCCGTGCGCGGCCTCGATGCCGGGCCGCGAGTCCTCCACCGCCAAGCAGGCGCGCGGCGCGAAGCCGAGATGCCTGGCGGCGCGCAGATAGAGTTCCGGGTCGGGCTTGCCGCGCGCGACGTCGTCGCGTGTCAGCACGGTGTCGAAGCGGGCGCGGATGCCGGCCAGTCCGAGATGGTGCTCGGCGGCGCGCCGGGTCGAGGATGTGACGATGGCGGTCGGGCAGTCGATCGCGCGCAGCGCGTCGAGCAGTTCGAGCGTGCCCGGCTTCAGTGGCAGGCCGTCGCGCAGCATCGCATCGCGGTTGGCGTTGAAGGCCGCCCGCACGTCGTCGATGCGGAAGTTCGCGCCATAGCGGTCGATCAGCATCAGCTCGCATTCCGCCACCGGCATGCCGATCATGGCGTGGGCGATCTCGGTGCCGTCGCCGTAGCCGAGGTCGGCCAGCGCGTTGCACAGGCTGGTGCGGTAGACCCGCTCGGTGTCGAGCAGGGTGCCGTCCATGTCGAGCAGCACGGCGCTGATCGCCCAGTTCGCGGCATCGTGCGCCTCCGCCACCACGCGCAGGCAATCGCGGCACAGGCAGTCGGCGAATCCGGTTCCCGATGCCGGCAGCGGCAGCCGCGCCGCTTCCTGTCCGCACCAGCAGTCCTTCGACAGGTCGCAGCCGAACGCGACGCCGCACCGCGCGCAGGCGAGGCGGCGTGGTGCGGGAATGGATGTGACCGATGCCAAGGCGGAAAACTCCACGAGATCGTCTATTTATATGCCTATATGTGATGGAGGGTCTTCGATTCCAGTCTCGAATTCCACCCTCGACTTTGCAGCCTCGGTGTCAACGGCCGCCGATGCGCTTGTACATGAATTCCCGAGAATTTCTGCGCAGGCTCCGTTCTGGCTGCCGGAAGAGGATGCCGCATATCGGTCCTGATGCGGCCCCGACGCTGGCTTGATCGGCTCGACACGGATGGCGCCGAGATTGCGATGCTGCATGGATCGACCCCGTCAACATCGATCCCGTCAACATTGCGTGAGTCGAGTGTGTTTTGATCGATGAATTATCTTGCGGCAGATTGCAGAGCCTCATGAAGGACCTGCAATCGCATTGTCTCGCGAAAAGAATGGACATGACCAGTCTCGACAAGGCCACGATGAACAAGGTTCCGGTTGTCACGCTGGGGTTCTGGATCATCAAGATCATGGCCACGACGCTTGGCGAGACTGCCGGGGACGCGGTGTCGATGTCATTGAATCTCGGCTACGCGATCAGCAGCGTGATCTTCATCGGCTTGTTCGTTGCCGTCGTTGCCGGCCAGATTTCGGCGAAGTCCTTCCGCCCGTTCCTCTACTGGTCCGTCATCGTGGCCACCACGACCGCCGGCACGACCATGGCCGATTTCGCCGATCGTTCGCTCGGCATCGGCTATGCCGGCGGATCGTCGATCCTGTTCGCGCTGCTGGTGCTCACGCTCTACGCCTGGTACCGATCGACCGGCTCGATTTCGGTTCAGACGGTGGTGTCGCCCAAGGTCGAGATGTTTTATTGGGGCGCCATCCTGTTTTCGCAGACCCTGGGAACGGCGCTGGGTGACTGGATGGCCGACACCAATGGATTCGGCTACGAGCGCGGAGCGCTGGTATTTGCCGCGGGGCTGTCGGTTGTTGCTGCGGCGTATGTCCTGACGAACGTATCGCGGACGCTGTTGTTCTGGAGCGCATTCATCCTGACTCGGCCGCTCGGCGCCACGCTCGGCGACCTGCTCGACAAGCCCGTCGATCACGGCGGACTGGCGTTCAGCCGCTTTACGGCGTCGGCCGTGCTCACGGCGCTGATGATCACGGGTATCCTGCTGCTTCCAAGGGATGCGGGTCGGCATCCGGGCGAAAGGAAGGAGTCGGCATAGCGATTCAGGAATTCGACGCGGAGATGCCGTTGATGTCAACTGCTCCGATCGCTACTCCGCTCGCGGGGGACGGTGTTCGCGGCGGCCGCGCGCGTAGCGCATCCGCGGTCATCCTGCGGACCGACGTTTCCGCGACGCGCGCGATCTGCTTGCGGTCGGTGCCGATGTCGAGCGCGACCGGCTCGCCCCAGCTCACGGTGACGTCGATCGCGCCCGATGACAGCACGCCGATGAAGTGCGGCAGCAACTCGGTGTCGCCGTACCACGCGACGCGCTCGCGCAGCGCGCGGCCGATCGGCAATCCGTTGACGCGGGTATAGGCCAGCGACATCGGCTGCACGGTGATCTTGTCGTGACGGGTCGAGACGCCGAGCGCATGATGCACCGATCCGACCAGGGCGGACTTGAAGGGAAGGATGCGCGTGCCGTCGCCCGAGGTGCCTTCGGCGAACAGCACCACGGCATTGCCGTCGAGCAGGCGGCCCGCGATCTGCTCGGTGGCGTCGCCGGTCCGGTGGCGGCGCTCGCGATCGATGAACACGGTGCGCTGCAGGCGCGCCAGCCATCCGAACAGCGGCCAGCCGGCCACCTCGCTCTTGGCGACGAACACCACGGGGGTGAGGGCCGAGATGACGCAGATGTCGAGCCACGAGGCGTGATTGGCGAGGATCAGCACCGGCGTCTCGCCGGTGATCCGCCCGGCCTGCCTGATCCTTACGCCGACGATGGCGCAGAGCAGGCGGTGATAGAGGCGCGGCACGCGCCGCTGCCACGACAGGCCGAAGGCGAGGCCGATGAGCTGGAACGGCAGCAGCACCAGCGTCAGCGCCGCGAGCGCGATGATGACCGGGACGAAGCGCATCATGGCCGTGTCGTTACCTCGTTTCGGCGCGCGAGAGCAATGGCGGGGGCATCGCGCCGGTTGAATCGCGCGAAGGCATGACCCGGCCTGGCATGGAAGGCATGGGAAAAGGCGGTCCCGGCGGCGGGGCCGTCGGGACCGCAGCACCTGATCCGGGGATGGGGAACGGGGATCATGCGCAAGCTCGAAAGGCTGCGATGCTCGCGGGATTGTCGTATCGACGCGCCATCGTCACGCGAACAGCCATCCACGTCGCTTGAAAGCACCATGGCCGTCCTGTGTTGCAGGCCGATGACGGCCACCACGCGGCGAAGGGCTATTCCGCCGCGTGCAGCGTGGTCGTGGCGGGGGGGAGCAGGCCGCCGTTCGGCCTGCGCAGCGAACGATAGTGGCCGGCCTTGGACGGATCGTCGTCGCTGCGGATCAGGTCGGTCACCGGGATATAGGCCAGCATGCGCCCGCCGTCAGGCAGCGTCTTGCAACTGAAGCGCATCACCTCGCCGTTGGAGAGCTTGATGTTGATCGGCGTGGAATCGCCCGCACGCATCCTCTCGGTGCGCTCGGCGATGAAATGGCCGAGTTCGTCCTCGGGCAGTTCATAGCAGCCGGCGTCGCGGCCGTGATACATTAGCGCGATGAAGGGCGGCTTGCTGTCGGCCTTGTCGTCGGGCAGTTCGAAATATTTGCGGAACGCGCGGTTGATGAACTCGGCGCGGGTGTCGCGGTCGAGCAGCACCACGCCGATGTCGATCTCGTCCAGCGCCGCGGCGAGGCGGGTGGCGGTGGCATGGCGCTGGCGTTGGCGCTCGATGGCATCCACCATCTTGTTGCGCAACAGGCCGGTGACGACGGCGGTCATCGTCGCGGTCGCGGCCAGCAGGCCGAGGCGGATCAGCACCGCGGCATCGGTTCCGCCGGGCGCATGGTGATGCTGGAGAAACAGCGCCATCGTCGCGACCGCGATGACGGCGCTGACAAGGCTCGAGCCGATCCCGCTGAGGGCCGCGGCGATGGCGACGATGCAGACCTGAAGCGGCCCCGGCGGCGGCACCGACGCCAGATACTGGTCGGCAACGATCGCCGCCAGCGAAGTCGCTGCGGTCAGCACCGGACCAAACAATGCACGCCAATCGATACGCATGGCTCCCTCTTGAGCGGGAACAGCTTAACAGCGCCCGGTAAATGGATGTTCGCGAAGGCCATGTGCGATCGCGCATCAACGCTAACGCCCGGTGAATCGGGCGGGTGGGAAACGGCTGAAATTGTTGTCAAATGCGGAAGAGTCGGGCGGGCCCGCTCATTTGCCCGCCGGCGCGACCCGCAACACGCGCCCCGCGCTGCTGTCGGTCACCAGCCACAAGGCACCGTCGGGGCCCTGGCGGACGTCGCGGATGCGCTCGTTGAGATTCTGCAACAGCCGCTCCTCGCCGGTCACCGCGTCGCCGTGCAGCGACAGCCGTACCAGCATCATGCCGGCCAGCGCGCCGGTGAACAGGCTGCCGTCCCATTTCGGAAACAGCCTGCCGGTGTAGAAGGCCATGCCGGACGGCGCGATCGACGGCACCCAGGACTTGATCGGCTGCTCCATGCCGGGCTTCGACGTGCTGTGGTGGATTTTCGCGCCGCTATAGTCGATGCCGTAGCCGATCACCGGCCAGCCGTAGTTCCTGCCCTTGCCGATGATGTTGACCTCGTCGCCCCCGCGCGGGCCGTGCTCGATCTCCCACAGGACGCCGGTGGCCGGATTGATCGCGAGTCCCTGCTCGTTGCGGTGGCCGTAGCTCCAGATCTCGGGTTTCGCGCCGTCGCGGCCGATGAAGGGATTGTCCGGCGGCGGCGCGCCGTCCGGCGTGATGCGGACGATCTTGCCGAGGTGGTTGCCGAGATTCTGCGCCTCGTCGCGGTGGCTGAAGTGCTCGCCCAGCGTGACGAACAGGTTGCCGTCGCGGCCTTGCGCGATCCGGCAGCCATAGTGGTTGCCGCCGGAGAGCGGTCCCTGCTGGCGGAAGATTACCCTGACCGCGTCGAGCCGCGGCGCACCGTCGTCGCTCAGCCGTGCGCGCGCCACCGCGGTGCGGCCGCCGCCGCCGGCGCGCTCGGCGTAGCAGAAGTAGATGGTTCTGTTCTGTGCGAACGCCGCGTCGGTCGCGACGTCGAGCAGCCCGCCCTGGCCGGACGCCCACACCGCCGGGACGTTCTTCAGCGGCGGCGACAGTTCGCCGCCGCGCGAAACGATGCGCATGCGGCCCGGGCGCTCGGTCACCAGCAGCCGGCCCCCGGGCAGGAACGCCAGTGCCCACGGATGCACCAGCCCGCCGGCCACGGTCTGGACCTCGAGCGGGCCGGCGCTCGACGGGAACGGACCATTGGCGCCGCGCGTGGTGGTGGCGATCAGCGACGATGCCATCAGCGCCGTCGCGACGGCGAGGGTTCCGGTAACCCAGAGGACAGGAGCCTTCATTGGCGCAAGCCTGCTTTATGATCTCCGCGGGGGAGATCGTTCGGTTGTGGACATGAGAGGAACGCGGTTCGCAGGGGTTCGTTTCGCGTTTCCCGGTCAGGCCGGAAGCAGGCCCAGCGGGCTGATCGACAGCATCGCGAAGGTCGCCGCCAGGCAAACGGAAAGCGCCACCGCCAGCGACGCCGCGACGGCATGGGTCAACCGGGAAGAAGCAACGGGAGCGGGATCGTTGACGAACCCCGATCCGGCGCCGCGCGACCGCGTCATGGCCGTGAATCCTTCACTTCGTGGCCCGATTCCGACATTCGCATCCCGTTTCAGCGGCTGCCCATTGCGAATGCCGGGATCCGGGGATCACGGGCAGGCAGGTCTGTTCTGCATGGAGTCCGGCTTTGCCATTGGCGTCACGGACACGCGGGCAGGCAAAATACGAATGGCAAAATACGAATGGCAGAACGCGAATGACAGAACGCGAATGACAAAACCGTTCCACGCACGGGCGAATCACCCATGCGGCGGAATTTGCCGGCGGTCGTGGGCAAGATTACGGCGGCGCCCGCGTCAAAGGTGGCCAAATCGTGACCGTCCCACGGGTTATGCCCGCTGTTCAAGGGCGGTTGGACGGGCCGGCCGCGGCGGCCTCAGGCGGTCGCGGGCGTGTCCGCCGGCCGCCCGTTCATGGCGACGAAGCGGGGGGTCTGTTCGATCCGCCGCAGCCAGGTCCGGATCGCCGGAAAGCCGGCAAGCTCGAAATCGCATTGATCGGCGACATGGGTGTAGCCGTAAAGCGCGATGTCGGCGGCGGTCAGTTGGCCCGCGGCGAAATAGTCATGGGACTTGAGGTGGTTCTCCATCACCTGCAAGGCGGCGTAGCCCCGCTCCATCCAGTCGTCGAGCGCATGGGTCTGCAGGTCGCGGCCGCCCCGCACCAGCGCCAGCCAGAAGTAGGCCGCGCCGATATTGGGCTCCAGCGCGTGCTGCTCGAAGAACATCCATTGCAGGGCTTCGGCACGTCCGAGCCGATCGCCGGGGCGCAGCGGCGTGTCGTTGGCAAGGTACCAGAGGATGGCGTTGGATTCGGCCAGATAGTGACCGTCCTCGATCTCGAGCAGCGGAACCTGGCCGCGCGGGTTCCTGGCCAGGAATTCCGGCGTGCGGCTCTCGCCCTTGAGGATATCGATCTCGACAACCCGGTGGGGAGTTTCCAGCAGTGCCAGCGCAAGGCGCACCTTGTAGCTGTTGCCGGACCGTTGCATCGAATAGAGCTTGTACATTGCGGGGCGTGTCTACCTGTTGGCCGGTGCGCCCGGCTTGTTTGCCCGCGCCGGTAGAGAATGATGCCGCGCGCCGCCGCTCGCAAGATGAGCGGGCTCGAAAAGTTGCAGGTTGTGCGCAGCGCGCCCCGCACACGAAGTTCCTGCACACGAAGTTGATGCCGCGAGATCAAGGGATGTCGCGGCGGGACGGTGCATGGTGCGCGTGCCGCGTCGCCGGCGGACCTGCGGCGGAAGCTTCTTGCGGTGCAACGAGAGCCGATCTAAGGTGACGCGATCCACCACACCATTTTAATGTCGCGCCGTTGCTGGGTCACGACGGCTGCAAGGAGATCGCCATGTCGTTCCTGTCCACCGCGCTTGACCGGGTTAAGCCGTCCGCGACCATCGCGGTCTCGGACAAGGCGCGGCAGCTCAAGGCTGAGGGGCGCAACGTCATCGGTCTCGGCGCCGGCGAGCCGGATTTCGACACGCCGGCCAACATCAAGCTGGCGGCGATCCATGCCATCGAGGCCGGCAAGACCAAGTATACGGCGGTGGACGGCATTCCCGAGCTGAAGGAGGCGATCATCGCCAAGTTTCAGCGCGAGAACGGCCTGACCTACAAGCCGAACCAGATCATCGTCGGCACCGGCGGCAAGCAGGTGCTCTACAATGCGCTGATGGCGACCATCAATCCCGGCGACGAGGTCGTCATTCCGGCGCCGTACTGGGTGAGCTATCCGGAAATGGTGGCGCTGGCCGGCGGCGAATCCGTGCCGGTGATCTGCACTGCGGAGCACGGCTTCAAGCTGCAGCCCGATGCGCTGGAAAAGGCGATCACGCCGAAGACCAAGTGGATCATCCTCAACTCGCCGTCGAACCCGACCGGCGCCGCCTATTCCCATGCCGAACTGAAGGCGCTGACCGACGTGCTGGTGAAGCATCCGCATGTCTGGGTGATGACCGACGACATGTACGAGCACCTGGTCTATGACGATTTCACCTTCGCGACCCCGGCGCAGGTCGAGCCGAAGCTGTTCGACCGCACGCTGACGGTGAACGGCGTGTCGAAAGCCTATTGCATGACCGGCTGGCGCATCGGCTATGCCGGGGGCCCGGCGCAACTCATCAAGGCGATGGCGACGATCCAGTCGCAGTCGACCTCGAACCCGTCGTCGATCTCGCAATGGGCAGCGGTGGAGGCGCTCAACGGGCCGCAGGAATTCATCGCCGAGAACAACAAGGTATTCAAGGAGCGCCGCGATCTGGTGGTGAGCATGCTCAACCAGGCGGCGGGCATCGACTGTCCGCGCCCCGAGGGGGCGTTCTATGTCTATCCGTCCTGCGCGGGCACGATCGGCAAGACGACACCGTCGGGCAAGAAGCTCGAGAACGACGAGGACTTCGTCACCGAGCTTCTGGAGGCCGAGGGCGTCGCCGTGGTGCAGGGGTCGGCGTTCGGCCTCGGCCCGGCGTTCCGGATTTCCTATGCCACCCGCACCGCCGATCTCGAGGACGCCTGCAATCGCATCCAGCGTTTCTGCGGCAGCCTTCGCTGACGGCTTGGTTGGAAGGGGGTCTTGGTCAGGTCGAATCGCGGTGGAAACGCCTCTCCCCGGCGGGGAGAGGGCCGGGGCGAGGGGGATCGGACCTATCGACAGGCCACATCCCCTCACCTGATCGCCTTCGCTGCGCTTCGCCGCTCGACCTCTCCCTGTGGGAGAGGTGAGGGTGCCGCGCCTGCGTCCAGCCTGATCGAAAAATGTTCTCGGCGCCTGTCGGCGCTCGGACGATCACGATTGCGGTAAGCAAATCGTGATTGCCTGACTTCGCGCGATTTCAAGGAATTTTCGCGCAAGCGCCATGTTTTGGACACGGCGCTTGCCTCCTGTGCGCCCGCCATCCAACCGGCCGCGTCATCGGCCGACCATCACTTAAAATACAAGAGTGGAGACTCAACTCACATGAGGACTATCAAACTTGCCGGTATCGGCGCGGCCATGCTGGTGGCTTCCTTCGCGACGGCGAATGCGCAGTCGCGGCTTCAGGTCGGCGTTCTGGAATGCGAAGGCGGGCCGAACGTGAGCTACGTGGTCGGTTCGCGCACTGAGCTGCATTGCACCTTCCGGAGCGAAGGCCGCCGGCCGGAGCCCTATATCGCCACCATCAACCGTGTCGGCCTCGATCTCGGCTTCACCCAGCAGACCGGCCTCGCCTGGGCTGTCTATGCGCCGACCAAGCGGATCGGCCGCGGCGATCTCGCCGGTCACTTCGGCGGCGTCGGTGCCAACGCGACGATCGGTGTCGGCGTCGGCGGCAACCTGCTGGTCGGCGGTTCGCACAATTCGTTCTCGCTGCAGCCGCTCAGCCTGCAGGGCCAGACCGGCCTGAACGTCACCGCGGGCATTGCCGATGTCGAACTGCGCCCGGCTGCGGTGCATGGCGCGCGCAAGCACCGCAAGCATCACCGCCGTCATCGTCACTACCGCTGATCGGCAACCGGCGAAAATGGCCCGCGCGACGCGGGCCTCGGGCTGTTGGAAAACGCGCTGTCGTCGTCATTCCGGACGCCGCGCAAGCGGCGATCCGGAATCCGGGAAAATGCGAAGACAACCCACGCGGCCGGATTCCGGGTTCGCGCCGCCCGGACGGCGCGATGCGCCGATCCGTGCGGTCCGCCCCGGAATGACGGCGGGGACTTTGTCAGCGGTCCGCGCGATGCGGGCCTTTTTTATTGCACGCGGGTTCGGCCGCGCGGAATTTGCCACGGGCCGGCCGGAGCGATAGCCTTGCCGTTCACGCGATCGCGATTTGCGGTCGACCTTCATCCCTTACCCGCCGTTCCTTGATCTTCCGGAGATTGTTCATGCGCCGTAGCTCGATCCTGCTTGCCGCCATCGCCGCCGTGCTGACCACGGCCGGTGCCCATGCCCAGCAATCGAATCGCGTCAAGGTCGGCGTTTTGGAGTGCCGCGGCGGCGCCAGCGTCGGCTTCATCGTCGGCTCGGTGACCAATCTCGGCTGCCTGTTCCGCTCCGAAGGCCGGCCCGAACAGCCTTATGTCGCGACCATCCGGAAGGTCGGGATCGATCTCGGCATCACCGAGCAGTCGTCGTTGGCCTGGGCGGTGTTCGCGCCGGTCGAGCAGGTCGGTCCGGGCGATCTCGCGGGCAACTATGTGGGCGCGCAGGGCAGCGCCAATGTCGGCGTCGGCCTGGGCGCCAACGTGCTGATCGGCGGATCGGCGAACTCGGTGGCGCTGCAACCCTTGAGCGTGCAGGGGTCGACCGGCATCAGCGTGGCGATCGGGCTCGCCGGTCTCGAATTGCGGCCGGGGCGCTGAACATCGTCGTTATGAAAGGGTGAGGAGCGCGGCAACGTCGTACGTCTCGCGCCATGAGGATTGTTGGTCGCGCCTTCGAGACGCGGCGGCTCGATTGGCCGTCATTGCGAGGCGCGCACGCGACGAAGCGATCCAGTCCTTGATGGACCCGCCTCCTACTCCGGTCGAGCGGTCGGCATCGCCTCCGGCCGCTGCGCGCGTGATGCGATACTTTCAACCGGAAAGTTTCGCAGCCCTCTTTCAGTTCCGGCTTGCCAAGCGCGACCGCCCCTGAGACCATTGAGGCCGCCGACCCAATCACGGGCCGAGCTCCAGTCAGGGAGGCGGCAATGGGACAGGACGCCAGAAGTCCCTCAGGTCATCAAGGACCGGGCTCACGATGCATCGCGCTTGTGGGCCCCTTTCAAAGCGGAAAAACCTCGCTTCTCGAAGCCATCCTCGCCCGCACCGGGGCGATCCCGCGCGCCGGCAGCGTCGATGACGGCACCTCCGTCGGCGACGCCGGCACGGAAGCGCGCCAGCACAGGATGGGCGTCGGCCTCAATGTCGCGACCACTACCTTCATGGGCGACACCTACACCTTCATCGACTGTCCGGGCTCGGTCGAGTTCGCGCAGGACATGCGCGCGGTGCTGCCGGTGGTCGACGCCGCGATTGTGGTCTGCGAGGCTGACGAGCGCAAGCTGCCGCAGTTGCAGATCATCCTGCGCGAACTGGAAGACCTGAACATCCCGCGTTTCCTGTTCATCAACAAGATCGACAAGGCCAGCCAGCGGATTCGCGAAACGCTGGCGACATTGCAGCCGGCCTCGCGCATTCCCCTGGTGCTGCGGCAGATTCCGATCTGGACCGGCGAACTGATCGCCGGCTTCGTCGATCTCGCGCTGGAGCGCGCCTTCGTCTATCGCGAGCACATGCCATCGGAGGTCATCGCGCTGGAAGGCGGCGAGCTCGATCGCGAGAAGGATGCGCGCTTCTCGATGCTGGAGAAGCTGGCCGATCACGACGACGCGCTGATGGAGCAGTTGCTGGAAGACATCCAGCCGCCGCGCGACGCGGTATTCGACGATCTCGCGCGCGAACTGCGTGAAGGCCAGATCTGTCCGGTGCTGCTCGGTTCGGCGTTGCGCGAGAACGGCATGTTGCGGCTGATGAAGGCGTTGCGCCACGAGGCGCCGGGCGCCGCCGCGACGGCGGCGCGGCTCGGTGCCGCCGACGATACGTCGCTGGCCTGCGTGTTCAAGACCGCGCATTTGCAGCACGGCGGCAAGCTGTCGCTGGCGCGCGTGCTGTCGGGGCGGTTCGACGACGGCGCCACGGTGCAGTCCTCCAATGGCGCGGGCGCGCGCATCTCCGGCATTGTCGGCGTGAACGGGTTTGGCGCGAACGGTGCGAGCGACGGCAAGCGGCCGTCCGCCGAAGCCGGCGACGTGGTGGCGCTCGGCAAGCTCGACGGCGTGCGCAGCGGCGATACGCTGACCACGGCGAAGGCGACGCCGGACGCCTTGTTCGCGGTGCAGCCGGTCGCGCCGGTGCTGGCGCTCGCGCTGGCCGCGCCGGACCGCAAGGACGACGTCAAGCTCGGCCAGGCGTTGCAGCGGCTGACCGAGGAGGACCCCTCGCTCACGGTGGTGCATAATGCGGAGACCCACGACATCGTGCTGTGGGGGCAGGGCGAGATGCATCTGCGCGTGGCGCTGGAGCGCCTGCAGGACCGTTATGGCGTGGCGGCGAGGTCGCACGCCCCCGCGATCGGCTACCAGGAGACGATCCGCAAGCCGATCACCCAGCGCGGCCGCCACAAGAAGCAGTCCGGCGGTCACGGCCAGTACGGCGACGTCGTGCTGGACATCAAGCCGCGGGCGCGCGGCGATGGTTTTACGTTCGATGAAACCATCGTCGGCGGCGCGGTGCCGAAGAACTATATCGGTTCGGTGGAGGAGGGCGTGAAGGACGGCCTGGTCCGCGGTCCGCTCGGCTTCCCGGTGGTCGACGTGCAGGTGACGCTGACCGATGGCTCCTATCACAGCGTCGATTCCTCGGACCAGGCGTTCCGCACGGCGGCGCGCATCGGCGTCGCGGAAGCGTTGCCGCAATGCCAGCCGGTCCTGCTGGAGCCGATCGACATCGTCGAGATCGTCTGCCCCAACGATGCCACCGCGAAGGTCAATGCCATCCTGTCCGGACGGCGCGGCCAGATCCTCGGCTTCGACACCCGCGAGGGCTGGGATGGCTGGGACTGCGTCCGCGCCAGCATGCCGGAAGCCGAGATCGGCGACCTGATCGTGGAGTTGCGGTCGGCCACCGCCGGCGCCGGCAGCTTCACGCGGCAATTCGAGCGGATGGCGGAGGTGACAGGCCGCGCGGCGGACCAGATCGTCGCGGCGCATCGCGCGGCGGCGTGAGCCCTTAATCTTCACCGCGCCCCACAGCCTGTCCAGAGCCCCGTTCCGATTCTATCGGAACGGGGCTCTGTATCTTTATTTCAACGCGTTTTCTTTGCGCGAACCGGCACCACTTCGCTCGAAGACGCGGAAGTGTTTCATCTGTCGATGGAAACACTTCCGGCCGTCATTGCCGGGCCGCCGTTTGACGAACGGCGTTGCTTCCACTCGCCTCTGTGAAGTACGGCGTCGCTTCCGCCCGCCTTTGCGAAAAACGGCGTAGCCTCCGCTCGCCTTTGGACCCGGAGATCCATCATTTTGAGAAGATGGATGCTTGGATGATGCTTGGATCAAGTCCGGGCATGACGACGGATGATCCCGTCAAGAACAGAAAGCCTCCAGCGGAGAGAGGCGATCGCGTTGGATTCGTGATCCAACGCGATCGGGGTCTGCCTCAAAGCTCCATCAATGTCCCATCCCCGGTTCGACCTTGCCGTTGTAGATGTCCGGGTTGGGTTCGCCATCGACCACCAGGATGCCGGCGAGCCCTCGTTCGGCGCGCGACAGCGCGTGATCGACGATGGTGTAGTTGCCGGGCACCTCCAGCTTGAACTCGGTGATGACCGCGCCGCCCGGTGGCACCGTCACGGTCTGGATGTCTTCGAGCGGCGGCGCGATGAGGCCGCCGAGGTTGTAGACCTTGTCGAAGATCTCGCCGATGACGTGGAACGACGACGTGAAGTTCGGTCCGCCGACCCCGAAATACATCCGCACCGTGTCGCCGACCTTGGCGTGGAGCGGATGCAGCTTGGAGATCGCGCCGACCGAGCCGTTGAACACGAAGTATTCCGGCTTCTCGTTGAGCAGCTTCTCGACGCTGAACTCCTGGCTGCCGTGCTGGCCGTAGGGCGCATCCGTGTAGATCTCGCCCTGCATGACGTAGAATTCGTGATCGACCGGCGGCAGGCCGCCTTCCGGCTCGACCAGGATCATCCCGTACATGCCGTTGGCGATGTGCTCGGCGACCATCGGCGTGGCGCAGTGATAGACGTAAAGGCCCGGCTTCAGCGCCTTGAACGTCATCGACTTCTCGTCGCCCGGATTGACCTGAAGCGAGGCCGCGCCGCCGCCGGGTCCGGTCGCGGCATGGAAATCCACCGAGTGGATCATGTTGCTGTCGGCGGAGTTCTTCAGGTGGACTTCGACGGTGTCGCCGACGCGCACGCGGACGAACGGGCCGGGCACCTTGCCGTTGAAGGTCCAGTAGCCGAACGTGGTGCCTTCGGCGAGGCGGCCCTCCATCTCGGCCGTGAACAGGTCGAGCCGCACGGTCTTCGGATCGCGCTTGCCGAGCGGCGGCGGCAGATCGTTCGGCGGCCGCGAGATGTCGGCTTCGACCACGGTGGGAGCGGCCGGCGTCGAGGTCACCAGGAACTGGCCTTCCATGCCCGCGAGGCGGTGGCCCGGCACGTCGCAGTAGTAGTTGAAGTCGCCGGCCTTGGTGGCGCGGAAGACGATGCTGGTGCTGGCGCCCTTGTTGACGACGCGGGGCGAGCGCGCATCCTGGTCCGGGAAGACGATGTCGTGTTCGGCGCCTTCACCGTTGATGAGCGTGACCTGGACGACCTGGCCTTCCACGGCGGTCAGGATCGGATTGACCTTGCCGTCGATGGTGCCGCCGACGCCGATGAACACCATCTTGCCGCCGGCGATGCCGGAGCGCAGGGTGTATTTCGCATCGGACATATAGGTGATCGAGGGACGCGCCGCCGCCGGCTGGCCCGATGCGGCGGCGGGCGCTGCGGCCGCCGGCTTGGCCGCCGCGGCCTTGTCGGACGAGGCCTTGCCGGACGGCGCCTTGGCTGCCCCCTTGCCGGCCCCGGCGAGGAAGGCGATCACGTCGGTGCGGTCCTCCGCCGTCTTCAGCCCGGGGAAGGGCATCTTGTTGCCCGGCACCACCTTCTGCGGATCGGCCAGATAGGCATCGAGCTTTTCGGGCGTCCAGGTGAGGCCGCTTTTCTTCATCGCCGGCGAGAAGCTGTAGTGGGGCACTTCACCCGCCTTGGTGCCGACGATCCCGGCGAGGCTGGGCCCGAGCATGTTCTTGCCCGGCTGCATCGAATGGCAGGCCTGGCATTTCTTGAAAACCTGTCGGCCATGCACGACGTCGCCCGCCACGTCGGCGGTCGCCGCGGCGGCTGTCTCGGCGGCCGGTGTTTTGGCGGCAGGAGTCTGGGTCTGCGCCACGGTCATGGCATGGCCGTGATTGTGCGCCGCCGCGGCCTGCGCCTTGCTTGCAGCCGGCGCGGATGTGGCGGCCGGCGCCGCGGCCATCTTGGCCGCCGGCTTGGGTTGCGATTCGGGTTTCGGTTTGGCCGCTTCTGCCTTTGCTGGCGCCGCAGGGGCGGCTTTGGCGGTGGGCGCGGCGTGGTCGGCGGCTTGCGCCGGCGCGGCATTCGCGACCTGCCTGGCCGCCGGTTCGGATTTGTGCTGTTCGGCTACCGGCGCGGCTTCGGGCGGATGGGTGCTGGCATTGCTGCCGTTCTGCGAAACGCCGGCGTAAGCGACGATCGCAAACAGCAGGGCGCTGCCCGCCACGCCCGGAAACCAGTTCTTGAGACTTGCCATGAATCACCCCGCTTGTTGTCGCCGACGCGTTTGCGTGGAAACCCGGCAGGATGACCAGAAAAGCTGAAACAGGCCGCCCCCGCAGGATGTCCGCTGCGGCAAGCCTAGCGATGATTCCGGAGCGGCGGTTTGCGCTGAGACAATCCGGGGCCGCGCGATCAGAACAGGCTGCCCTGGTCCGGGGGCCTGGTCGTGCGTTTCGCCGCCGGCCTGGAGGGGCGGGACGGTGAAGACGCAGGCGGCGGCGCCGGCGGCGCGGACGGCACGCCGTCCGCGGTTGCATCGATCCGGCCGTCGGCGAATTCCAGCGACAAATGCGCACCTTTCGCGACCGCGGCGGCGGCGCGCACGGTCTGGCCCCGGGTGTCGCGCACCAGGGCGAAGCCGCGCGCCAGCACGCTTCTGTAGGACAGCGCCGACAGCAACTGCCCGGCATGGGTGATGCGCGCGTCATCTCGTCGCAGTGTGGTTTCGAGCGCGCGCCGCGCCCGTTCGGCCAGGCGTTCGATCCGCTCCTGCTTGCGGGCGATCTGGAGACGCTGTGCCTGCGCATTGGCGAGACGCGAGGCCGCAAACCGCGCGGCGAGACCTGTCAGGCTGTCGCGGCGGTGCCGCAACACCGCTTGCGCGCAATGCGTCAGGCGCGCGCCGGTGCTGCCGAGCTGGCGCCGCGCGTGGGTGATCTGTTCGCGCAGCACCCGCAGCGTCAGGCCGCCCGCGGCTTGCGCGAAGCGCCGGTGATGGGTCTGGGTGCTCGCCTTCAACGCGCGCGGCAATGCGCTCGCGGCGGCGTCGAGGCGCTGGCGCGGAAAAGCCAGCACGTCGGTGGCCGACGGCAGCGCCCGCGCCAGCCCGCGCAACGTGTCGCGGCGCCGATCCTGCTCGCGCTGCCAGCACAGGATGGCGCGGCGCGTGAGGCCCGACACTTCGGCGAACAGTTCGGCGCGCACCGGCACCGCCATCTCGGCGGCGGCGGTCGGCGTCGGGGCGCGGCGGTCGGAGACGAAATCGATCAGCGTCACATCGGTCTCGTGGCCGACCGCCGAGATCAGCGGGATCATGCTGTCGGCGGCGGCGCGCACCACGATCTCCTCGTTGAACGACCACAGATCCTCCAGCGAGCCGCCGCCGCGCGCGACGATCAGGAGGTCGGGACGGGGGATGTCGCCGGCCTCGGCCAGCGCGTTGAAGCCGCGGATCGCCGCCGCGACCTGCTCGGCCGAGCCTTCGCCCTGCACCCGCACCGGCCACACCAGCACGCGGCGCGGAAACCTGTCCTCGAGCCGATGCAGGATGTCGCGGATCACCGCGCCGGTCGGCGAGGTGACGACGCCGATCACCTCCGGCAGATAGGGCAGAAGCTGTTTTCGCGCGGCGTCGAACAGGCCCTCGGCGGCGAGCTTCTTCTTGCGCTCCTCCATCAGCGCCATCAGCGCGCCGATGCCGGCGGGCTCCAGCGCCTCGATCACGATCTGGTACTTCGATGAACCGGGATAGGTGGTGAGCTTGCCGGTGGCGATGACCTCGAGCCCTTCCTGCGGCTTGAACCGCATGCGGCCGTGAACGCCGCGCCAGATCACCGCCTCGATCTTGGCTTTCTCGTCCTTCAGCGCGAAATAGCAGTGCCCGGAGGAATGGGCCCCGCGGAAGCCGGTGATCTCGCCGCGCACCCGGACATGGCCGAACTGGTCCTCCACCGTCCGCTTCAGCGCGGACGACAGCTCGGTGACGGTGAATTCCGGCGAATTCGGCAGGATTTGAGCGGAGTCGGCGGGCATCTCGATCCATTCTGCCGCGATTCCGTGCCGGAAGCGCGCCGCTTTTGGATGGCGTCACCATTCGTCATGCCCGGCCGGGTCTGGGCCGAAGCCGACACTTGTTGCGCCGACACTTGCCGGACTGCGGAGATTTGAAATCCGTCTCCGGCAACCGCTTTCATAGCTCGTCGCGCGTTCCGATCCGGGCACCGGAATGGTCTTGCCTTACCGCCGAGCCGGCGATTCATCAACCCCTCGGCTTTCAGGGGGCGGTGAACGCCTTCGCCCGGATAAGCCGGGGCTTCCTTCCGCAAAACGTCCGGGCGGTCTCGAATTACTTGATGACGGACACCGCCTGATTTGGCAGCCTGCAACGTGGTTCCGCGGAGGCTTCGCAATGGCGTTTTTTCTGGCGCTGATCTTCTTCATCGGCTGTGTGGTGCTGGCGCTGGCGTGGTTCACGGCGCTGACCGCGCGCCGCGTCGAGGCCATGCTCCCGCCGCGGGGGCGCTTCATGGATATCGACGGACAACGCATTCACTACACCGATACGGGCGGCTCCGGCCCCGCGGTCGTCCTGATCCATGGCCTCGCGGGCAACATGCTGAACTTCAACTATACGATGCCTGAAAAGCTCGCCGCCGATTTCAGGGTCATCGCGGTCGATCGTCCCGGCTCGGGCTATTCGACGCGGCCGGACGACGCTTCCGCGACTCTTGCGGCGCAAGCCGCGACGCTGGCGACGCTGTTTCGGCAACTGGAGCTCGGTCGCGCGATACTGGTCGGTCACTCGCTCGGCGGGGCGCTCTCCCTCGCGCTCGCGCTGGATCATCCGGATTGCGTCGGCGGCCTCGCGCTGATCGCGCCGCTGACCCACACCGTCGAGAAGGCTCCCACGGAGTTCAACGGGCTTCTCATCAGGTCGCGCGTCTGGCGCAAGATCGTCGCGTGGACGGTCGCCACGCCGGGGGGAATTCTGGGAGGCGCGAAGCTCCTGGCCTTCGCGTTCGCGCCGGACGTTCCGCCGGCGGATTTTTCGACCCGCGGCGGCGGGCTGCTCGGTCTGCGTCCGAGCAATTTCTACGCCGCATCGTCGGATATCGTTGCCGTCGAGGACGTGTTGCCGGGCTACATGGCGCGCTATCACGCGCTGCGCATCCCCATGGCGATGTTATACGGGAGAGGTGACCACCTGCTCGACTTCCGCGCGCAGGGCGAGGCGATGGTCGAGAAAAACCCCGCCCTGGAACTGGAATTGCTGGAAGGCGGTCACATGCTGCCCGTCACGGTTCCCGATCGCTGCGTGGCCATCGTGCGGCGGGTCGCCGATCGGATGAAGGAAGCGCACATCTCCCGCGCGCAGGATGCTTTCTGAAGCTGGCTATTGATTTCCGCCGAGAACTGACCCGGCTGGTCTCGGTTTTCCGCACCGTCCGGGCAACCGGGATCGTCGGTTCCGGTATCCGCGGTTTCGGGCGATGGCGGGACTTGATCTGCCCATCCATCTTCTGGAAAAAGGGGACGGATTGCCGGACCAAGCCCGGCAATGACGGCTGAAGCGTTTTTCATCGGATGAAACCCGCTCCAGGCTGCGTGGCATCCTACGAAAAATTCCGGATTTTCATGAATATCCTTGTCCTCGGTTCCGGCGGCCGCGAACACGCGCTGTGCTGGAAGATCGCCGCCTCGCCGCTCACGACGAAACTGTGGTGCGCGCCGGGCAATGCCGGCATCGCGCAGGACGCCGAATGCGTCGGCCTCGATGTGAGCGACCATGCGGCGGTGATCGCGTTCTGCCGCGAGAACGGCATCGATCTTGTGGTGGTCGGGCCGGATGCGCTGATCGCGGCCGGGATCGTCGACGATCTCACCGCCGCCGGCGTCAAGACCTTCGGTCCGACGCAGGCCGCGGGAAAGCTGGAAAGCTCGAAAAGCTTCACAAAGCAGCTCTGCCGCGACAACGACATCCCGACCGCGGCTTACGCGCATTTCACCGATGCGGTCGCCGCGAAGGCTTATGTCCGTGCGCAGGGCGTGCCGATCGTGGTCAAGGCCGACGGGCTCGCGGCCGGCAAGGGCGTCGTCGTGGCGATGACGCTGGACGAGGCGCTCGCCGCCATCGACATGATGTTCGGCGGCGGCTTCGGGGAAGCCGGCGCGGAAGTCGTGATCGAGGAATTCATGGTGGGCGAGGAAGCCTCGTTCTTCGCGCTGTGCGACGGCGAGCATGCGTTGCCGCTCGCCACTGCCCAGGACCACAAGCGCGCTTTCGACGGCGATAAGGGACCGAACACCGGCGGCATGGGCGCCTATTCGCCGGCGCCGGTGATGACGGACGAAATGAACAGGCGCGTCATGGACGAGATGATCCTGCCGACGCTGCGCGCGCTCAAGGCGATGGGAACGCCCTACAAGGGCGTGCTCTATGCCGGCGTGATGGTGACCAGGGATGGCCCGAAGCTGGTCGAATACAACGCGCGGTTCGGCGATCCGGAATGCCAGGTGCTGATGATCCGCATGATGTCGGACATCGTGCCGGCGCTGCTTGCTTCAGTGGACGGGCAGCTGAAGCATTTCGACCTGCGCTGGTATGGCGAGCCCGCGCTGACCGTCATCATGGCGACGAAGGGCTATCCGGGCGACTACGGCAAAGGTTCGCGCATCGAGGGGCTGGAGGACGCCGCGCAGGTCGTGGGCGTGGAAATCTTTCACGCGGGAACCAAGCGCGTCGATGGCCACATCGTCGCCAATGGCGGGCGCGTGCTCAACATCTGCGCCTCGGGCAAGACCGTGAAGGAAGCGCAGGCGCGCGCCTATCAGGCCGTCGATCGCATCAAATGGCCGGAAGGTTTCTGCCGCCGCGACATCGGCTGGCGCGCGGTGGAGCGGGAGCACAGTTAAAGCGGCACACGCAATTTTGTCGTCATGTCCGGCCTTGTGCCGGGCATCCACGTCTTTCTATGCGGTCGTTGTTGTAAGACGCGGATGGCCGGGACGAGCCCGGCCATGACGAGTGGCAAGATGAGGCATCGCTTTTGTGTCGATTTCCGAAGAGGCGCTACCGTCGCGCCTTGAAGAAATCCCGCAGCAGCGTCGCGGCGCGGCGTTCGCCGACCGAGGGATAAATCTCCGGGACGTGGTGGCAGGTCGGGGCGGCGAAGAAGCGCACGCCGGATTCCACCGCGCCGCCCTTGGGATCGGCGGCGCCGTAATAGAGCCGCCGGATGCGGGCGAAGGAGATCGCGCCGGCGCACATCGTGCATGGCTCCAGCGTCACATAGAGGTCGCAATCGGTCAGCCGCTCGCCGCCGGTGACCCGCGCGGCTTCCCGCAGCGCCAGGATTTCGGCGTGGGCGGTGGGATCGCGGTCGGTCAGGGTGCGGTTGCCGGCCCGGGCGATGACGATGCCGTCGCGGACGATGACGCAGCCGACGGGAACCTCGCCGGCTCGCCCGGCGATCTCGGCCTGTTCGAGCGCCAGATCCATGAAAGATGCGATGGTCATGCCTCGTGTCTTGCCAAGAACTCTGTTAAGAGAGCGCCGTCATGGCGTTTTCGAGCAAAGCGGATGCCGCCTTGCGTGACGAAAACACCTTAGAAAACTCGCAGCGAGATGACGGAAATCAAGGGTGCTCCGGCGGAGCGCACCGATCCGTCCATCCTGCTTCAACCATACCCGACGAGAGCTTTCATGCCCCGCGACAAGGATAAAAACAACGATTCTCCGCGCGGACGGCGTGACCGGCCCACCGGCGGCGGCGGCCCGCGCAAGGGCCGCAGCGGCACCCCGCGCGGGCCTGACAAGACATTCGCCAAGCGAGCCGCCGGCGGGTCATCGGATGGCGAACGGCGACCCTCGGCCGGCCGGCCCGCAAGCGGCCGGTCGTCGGGCAAGCCGTCCTACGCCGGCAAGCGGGACGCGCGGCCGGCCCGCGGCAACGCTCGGCCGGATCGTGGCGGCGACCGGCCCGATCGCGGCCCGCGGAAGGATTTCCGGTCGCGTGACGGCGGCGGTGAAAAGCGACCCTACGCACCGCGCGAGGGAAGCGGCAAACGCGCTTACGCCTCGCGCGATGGTGCCCCACGCGGCGACCGCCCGGCTTATGCAAAACGGGATGACCGCGCCCCCCATGGCGATCGCGGCGGCGCCCGCCCGGCGGGACGGTTCGCGGACCGCAAATCCGGCGATGCGCGGTTCGGCGACAAGCGCCCCTCCCAGTCGCGCGGCGAAGGCTTCCGGAAGGCCGGCCCGCGCAAGGATTTCGGCGACCGCCCGGAGCG
>JAGRLZ010000048.1 GCA_020441545.1 Xanthobacteraceae bacterium
GTCCGGCCGGCGAGGGCGCCTCGTCGGCGATTGCCATGGCGGACACGGCAACAGCGGAAACAATCGCCAGGAGACCGAGGGCGGCGAGGGTGCGGCGCGGGCGTGTCATCGGTCCAATCTTTGCCAGGCGGCTGGCTGCGTCCAGCAAAGATCCCGTGATCCGGATCGCTCGCGTCAATTTGGCGCGGCAAACCGGATGCCGCAGGTCGGATGCCGCAGGTCGGATGTTGCAAGCCGGATATCACAAGCCGGATATCACAAGCTTGACGCCGCCGCGCCGATCGGTCTGCTCAGCGATCGTGGTCGCAGACCACGTAGTGACACCGCCGTGTCAGGGCGGAAGCACGGCTCGCCGGTTGGGAGGAGAACCGGCGATGCCGTTATCTGCGGTGCGGTCCGCCAATTCCGAAATGTTCGTGAATCAGGGCGCGAACCATCGCCGTCAACGGGCTCGGTGACGGAAAATAGGTGTAATACAGGTCGGTCATGATTAGCCTCCTTCGAAGTCTATTGGACAGATAGGAAGCCTCGATCGACCCTGCACCGGCCGCCACGACGGTGGCAGCCATGCAGTTGCCGCATGTGATTTGCGGCCATGTTGTGTTCGGTCCTGGATCAGCCATGCAGCTTGATCGCGGTCTCCGCGATCGTGCGCCCCTGATAGCGCGCGCCGGCGAGTTCGTTGGCGCTGGGCAGCCGGCTGCCGTCGCCGTCGGTGATCGTGGTGGCGCCATAGGGGGCGCCGCCGGTCACCTCTTTCACGCCCATCTGGCCGGCGAAGCCGTAGTCCAGGCCGACGACGACCATGCCGAAATGCAGCAGGTTGGTGATGATGGAGAACAGCGTGGTTTCCTGGCCGCCGTGCTGGGTCGCGCTGGAGCTGAATGCGCCGCCGACCTTGCCGTTCAGTGCGCCCTTCGCCCACAGCCCGCCGGCCTGGTCGAGGAAGTTCGCCATCTGCGATGACATGCGGCCGAAGCGGGTGCCGGTGCCGACGACGATCGCATCGTAGTGCGCAAGGTCGTCGATGGTGGCGACCGGCGCGGCCTGGTCGAGCTTGTAATGCGCGGCCCTGGCGACCTCCGGCGGCACCAGTTCGGGAACGCGCTTGATGTCGACGGTGGCGCCGGTTTCGCGCGCGCCTTCGGCGACCGCGTTCGCCATCGCCTCGATGTGACCGTATGCGGAATAGTAGAGCACAAGAACCTTCGCCATCGGTGGTCTCCGTTTGTCGTGATGAATTGTGGGTTGCGGGGGCGTCATGCCGACGGCGGGCGGCGGCATGACGGTGTGTGGTGGATCAGGCCGCGTCGACCAGCACCAGTTCGGAATCGTCCAGCGCGGTGATCGTCAGCGTCCGTTCGTCCCTGACGGCAACGCCGTCGCGGGCATTGGCGCGGACGCCGTTGATCTCGATCGCGCCGGTGGCCGGCACCAGGTAGGCGTTGCGGGCCGCACCAAGCTGGTAGTCGGCGCTCTCGCCCTTCTTCAGGGTGGCGGCGAGCACCCGTGCATCGGCACGGATCGGCAGGGCATCGGCGTCACCCTTGAAGCCGCTGGCGAGGGTGACGAACCGGCCGGAGCGGTCGTCCTTGGGGAACGGCTTGGCGCCCCAGCACGGCTGTCCGCCGTCCTGCGTCGGTTCGATCCAGATCTGGAAGATCCGGGTCGTCACCGGCTCGAGGTTGTATTCGGCATGGCGGATGCCGGCGCCCGCGCTCATCACCTGCACGTCGCCGGCCTCGGTGCGGCCCTTGTTGCCGAGGCTGTCCTGATGGGTGATCGCGCCTTCGCGCACGAAGGTGATGATCTCCATGTTGGAATGCGGATGCGGGGGAAAGCCGGAATTCGGGGCGATCTCGTCGTCGTTCCATACCCGCAGCGCGCCATGGCTCATGCGCCGCGGATCGTGGTAGCCCGCGAACGAGAAGTGATGATGGGCGTTCAGCCAGCCGTGATCGGCGGCGCCGAGCGAATTGAAGGGACGGAGTTCGATCATGGGATGGTTCCTTTCGTGAATGGTCGGGCCATCGGTGTTGGTCCCTAGCTATCGCGTCGCTCGTCAGATATAAATGGAAACTATCGAAACTCATTGTTTCTATATCTGATATGACAAAGCTGCCCGACTTCGAGGCCATGGCGATCTTCGCCAAGGTGGTGGAACTGCGGTCGTTCGCGGCGGCGGCCGGTGAGCTGGCGCTGTCGAAGGCGACGGTGTCGAAGGCCGTCACCCGGCTCGAGGAGCGGCTTGGCGCGCGGCTGTTCAACCGCACTTCGCGCCGGCTGGCGCTGACCGAGGCCGGCCGGGGGCTGGCGGATCGGGCGGCCCGGCTGCTGGCGGACGGTGAGGCGGCGGAGAGTGAGGCCCTGGCGCAGGCGGCCGCGCCGCGCGGACTGGTGCGGCTCGCCGCGCCGATGTCGTTCGGCCTCAAGGTGGTGGCGCCGCTGCTGCCGGCCTTCCTGGAGCGATACCCCGACATCTCGGTCGACCTGCACCTGAGCGACGCGATGGTCGACCTGATCGGCGACGGGTTCGACCTCGGTGTGCGCATCGCCAGCCTGCCGGATTCCTCGCTGGTGGCGCGGCGGCTGTGCGCCATGCCGCGCCACATCGTGGCGGCACCGTCCTATCTGGCGCGCCATGGTCGCCCGACCCACCCGATGCACCTCGCCCGGCACAGGTGCTTCGGCTACGCCTATCTCTCGACGCCGGGAACGTGGCAGTTCGTCAACAAGGCTGGCGAACAGGCCACCGTGCGCGTGTCCGGGCCGTTGCGCGTCAACAACGGCGATGCGGTGCTGCCCGCCCTGCTCGCGGGGCTCGGCATCGCCAGCCTGCCCGAATTCCTGGTCGCGGAGGCCATCGCGGCGAAACAGGTCGAGGTGATCCTGA
>JAGRLZ010000049.1 GCA_020441545.1 Xanthobacteraceae bacterium
CCGAGCCCGAGGGCGCGCCGCCGGGTGATCGGCCCCATCCGCCGCGCCCCGCTCAAGACCGGCCACCCGTCTTTGCGGCCTTCGCGGCGTCGTACCACCAGATCGACGGGAAGCCGGGCTGGATATAGTCGGGCATCTTCTCCGGCCGGCCGAAACGATCCCACCGCGCCGTCCGGATGAAGGGATAATTCCACTGCGGCACCACGTAGTGATTCCACAACAGCACGCGGTCGAGTGCCCTGGTCGCGGCGACGAGATCGGCGCGGTCCCTGGTGAAGATCACCCGCTCGATGAGCTTGTCGATCGCCGGATTCTTGATGCCTATGATGTTGCGCGAACCGGGCACGTCGGCCGCGTGCGAGCCCCAGAATTCGCGCTGCTCGTTGCCCGGCGACAGCGACTCCGCCCACGACGCCACCACGATGTCGAAGTCCCAGTTCCGCAGCCGGTTCTCGTACTGGGTCGGATCGATGGTGCGCACGCTGACGTCGATGCCGAGCCGTTCGAGCGACGGCTTGTAGAACAGCAGCACCCGTTCAAAGCTGGCATCGTTGGACAGAAGCTCGATCGTAAACGGCGCGCCGCTCCTGGCGTCCACCAGCTTGCGGTCGCGCACCTCGTAGCCGGCCGCCTTGAGCAGCTTCAAGGCTTCGCGCAGGTTGCTGCGCACGGCCTGCGGATCGCCGCCGACCGGATTGGTGTAGGCGGTGGTGAACACCTCGGGCGGCACCTGGTCGCGAACCGTCTCCAGGATGGCAAGCTCGGCGCCTTGGGGCAAACCGCTCGACGCCAGTTCGGTGCCGTCGAAATAGCTCGAGATGCGGCTGTACTGGCCGAAGAATATCTGCTTGTTCATCTCCTCGAAGTCGAACGCCAAGTTCAGCGCGCGACGAACGCGGGGATCGGAAAACTTCTCGCGGCGGATGTTCGGCGCGAACGCCTGCATGATGCCGGAGCTGCGGTTCGGAAACTTTTCGACGATGACGCGCTTGTCCTTCACCGCCGGAAAGTCGTAGGCGGTTGCCCAGTTCTTGGCGCTGTTCTCGGTGCGCCAGTCGACCTGGTCGCCCTTGAACGCTTCGAGCGCCACCGTTGTGTCGCGGAAATAGTCGTAGCGCAGCTCGTCGAAATTGTTGCGCCCGACATAGACGTTGGTATCGCGCCCCCAGTGATCCTTGACGCGCTCGAACACGATGGTGCGGCCCGGCTCGAACGACTTGATGCGGTAAGGCCCGGAGCCGAGCGGCGGCTCCAGCGTGGTCGCCGAGACGTCGCGTTTGGCACCACTGGCATTGGTGCCCTCCCACCAGTGCTTCGGCAGCACGATCAACTGGCCGACGATCTGCGGCAGTTCGCGATTGCCCGGCGCGTCGAAGGTGAACTTCACGTCGCGCTCGCCGGTCTTCTCCGCCTTGACGACGTGGCGGTAATAAGCGGCGTATTGCGGGTGATATTTCTTGAAGGTGTCGAGCGAATAGACGACATCCTCCGGCGTCACCGGCTTGCCGTCATGCCAGCGCGCATCGGCGCGCAGCCGGTAGATCACCCAGGAATAGTCGTCGGGATAGCTGACCGTCTCCGCCAGCGCGCCGTATTCGGTCGAAACCTCGTCGAAGGCCGGCGTGGTCAGCGATTCGTAGATCAGGCCGATCGATCCGGCGATCGCGCCCTTCACGCCCGAGACCACGAGATTGAAGTTGTCGAAAGTGCCGACCGCGATCTGCCGCACCGTGCCGCCCTTCGGCGCATCCGGGTTGACGTAGTCGAAATGCTTGAAGCCGGCGGGATATTTCACCGAGCCGAACAGCGACAGACCATGCCGCCAGGCGGGAGAGGCCGACGGGCCTTGCGCGCTCGCCGGCGTCACCGCATCGAGCCGCGGCGAAAGGCTTGCAAGGGGAATGGCGGCCGCGGCCGCGCCGGTCTGAAGCAGATGTCGTCGGGTAATCGCCAATTCCAAAATCCTGTCGCTTTCCATTGCCCCCGGCAAAAGTGGACACCGATCTGGGTCCGAGAGCACGTGAAATCTATGTCATGCGCGGGATCGGCAGGCGTGTCTTTTGCAACCTCACGCGGCACCTCGTTTTGGGCAGAAGCAGGGCTTTGGGCATCAGCCGGAATTTGCGCGATTATGTCGGTTTTCCCGATAGATGCCACCCCCCGAAGGCGCTGCGGCGAAAGGTCCCGTCCGCCGTCACCGCCATGCAGACGATGCCGCAAACGAAAACGGCCAGGCGAAGCCTGGCCGTTGACGATGGATGCGGCTCGCGCGCGGCGTCACCTAGACGGCATCACTTGGATGCGGTCGGCAGCGGCGCGGGGTGCTCGGAAAGCGAGTTCAGGTAAGCGATGACGTCGGCGCGCTCGCTGTCCTTCTTGATGCCGGCGAAGCCCATCGCGGTGCCCGGGATGTAGCCCTTCGGATTCTCCAGGAACTTGTTCAGTTCGTCGAAGGTCCAGGTGCCGCCCTTCGCCTTCATCGCCGCGGAGAAGTTGAAGCCACGGCCCTCGCCGCGCGGTTCGTTGACGACGCCGTAAAGGTTGGGACCGACCCGATTCGGACCGCCCTTCTCGAAGGTGTGGCAGGCGCCGCACTTCTTGGCCGCGGACTTCCCCTTCTCGGCGGATGCAGTCTGCAGCAGCGTCTCGATCGGCACCGCCTTCTTCGCCTCGGCCTGCTTCTCGCCGCCGGCGGCTTCCTTGACGGCGATCTCGAAGCCCGGCTTCGCAGGCATGGCCGGCGCGAAAATCGCCTGGGCCGCGAAGCTGGTCACCATCAACACGAGGCAGGTGCCGAGGATCGCACCGAGAATCTTGTTAAGCTCAAAGGAGTCCATTTCGGATCAGGCTCCAGACCGGAAAATCGACTGAACGGCCGGCTGAAACGGCCACGGAATTCCCCGGAATCAGCCATGACGAATTGCGGGGTAACGGCGATGAGATACCTGTTTGCCTGGGGTCTGGCAACCCGTATAAGGCGGCCTTGCCGTGAAAAAGCCCCCGCATTTCATGCCTAACTCGCCCTCGTCCAAGGACGGCACCATGACCGCGACGGCCCCGCTCATTCTGATACCCGCGCGCATGGCGGCGACCCGCCTGCCGGGCAAGCCGCTGGCCGATATCGCCGGGCTGCCGATGATCGTCCAGGTGCTGCGCCGCGCCGAGGCCGCCGGCATCGGCCGGGTGGCGGTGGCGACCGACGCCGACGAGATCGCCGCCGCGGTGAAATCCCACGGCGGCGAGGTGGTGATGACGCGGGCCGACCACCCATCCGGCTCCGACCGCATCTTCGAGGCGCTCGACATCCTCGACCCCGAACAGCGCACGCCGGTCGTCATCAACCTGCAGGGCGATTTTCCCACCATCCGGCCGGAGCAGATCGGCGCCGTGCTGGCGCCGCTGCGGGATCCCGCGGTCGATATCGCCACGCTGGCGGCCGAAATCCACACCGCTGAAGAAAGCACCAACCCCAACGTGGTCAAGGTGGTCGGTTCCCCGCTGGGCGGCGACCGGCTGCGGGCGCTCTATTTCACCCGCGCCACCGCCCCTTTTGGCGAGGGGCCGCGCTACCACCATATCGGCCTTTACGCCTATCGGCGCCCGGCGCTGGCGCGGTTCGTGGCGCTGCCGCCGTCGCCGCTGGAACAGCGCGAGAAGCTCGAGCAGTTGCGGGCGCTGGAGGCCGGGATGCGGATCGACGTCACCATCGTCGACACCGTGCCGCGCGGCGTCGATACGCCGGCCGACCTGGAGACCGCCCGGCGGATGCTCGCTTCACAAACCCGCTCCGGCTGATACAAGGCGCGGCATGACCAGACCGATGACCATCGCATTCCAGGGCGAGATGGGCGCGAATTCGCACCTCGCCATCGTCGAAGCCTATCCCGACGCCACTCCGCTGCCGTGCCCGACCTTCGAGGACGCGCTGGCGGCGATTTCCTCGGGCGAGGCCGATCTCGGCATGATCCCGATCGAGAATTCGGTGGCGGGCCGCGTCGCCGACATCCATCACCTGCTGCCGCAATCCGGCCTGTTCATCGTCGGCGAGTGGTTCCTGCCGGTCCGCCACCAGCTGATGGCGCCGCGCGGCGCCAGGCTTTCGGACATCCGGACGGTCGAAAGCCACGTGCAGGCGCTCGGCCAGTGCCGCAACGTCATCCGCAAGCTCGGCATCAAGCCGATCGTCGCCGCCGACACCGCCGGCTCCGCCCGCATCATCGCCGAGCGCGGCGACGCAAGCTGCGCCGCGATCGCCTCGCGGCTGGCGGCCGAGATCTACGGCCTCGACATCCTGTCGGAGGACATCGAGGACGAGGCCCACAACACCACCCGCTTCGTGGTGCTGGCGCGGGAGCCGCGCTGGGCCACGGCCGGATCGGGACTGCTGGTGACCAGCTTCGTGTTCCGGGTGCGCAACCTGCCGGCGGCGCTCTACAAGGCGCTCGGCGGCTTCGCCACCAACGGCGTCAACATGACCAAGCTGGAAAGCTACATGGTCGACGGCAATTTCTTCGCCACGCAATTCTATGTCGATGTCGAGGGCCATCCCGACGACACGGGGCTCGCTTTCGCGCTGGAGGAGCTGAAGTTCTTCTCGCGGGAATTACGCATCGTCGGCGTCTACCCGGCGCATCCGTTCCGCGCCATGTTCAAGGAGCGGGCGGAAGGGTAATGCCCTCTGGCAGGCTGCTGAAAGAAAAGTCCGCAGCCGTCACTCTGCTGCCCAGAAAATCCAGCCGCACTGGATTTTTTCGCATTGTTTCGGATTCCGGATCGCCGCTTGCGCGGCGTCCGGAATGACAACAGCGCGTTTTTCAGCAGCCTGCTGGAGCATCGGAAGAACGGCATCGCTCCCGCTCGCCTATGCCGGCAATCCATCAATTTTTGAGAAGATGGATGCGCGGATCGAGTCCGCGCATGACGATCGCTGATGACATTCACGTCTGCCGATCGAGCCCGAACGCCTCGGCCAGCAGTTCATACGAGCGCTTGCGCGCGGCGTGATCGTAGACCGCGGTGATGACCATCACCTCGTCGGCCTGGGTCGCCGCGATCAGCGGCGACAGTTTCTCCACCACGGTCGCCGGCGCGCCGACGAACAGCCGCGAACGGTGGCGGGCGATCGCGGCACGGTCGGCCTCGGTATAGGGAAAGGCTTGCGCCTCCTCGATGCTCGGCAGCGGCCCGAACTGGCCACGGTCCCGCAACAGGCGGCTGAGGTCGGCCGACGCCGCCAGCCGTTCGGCCTCGGCATCGGTGTCCGCCGCAATCGCGGCAACCGCGAGGATGGCGTAAGGCGTCTGGCGCCAGCCCGAGGGCTGGAAATGCCGGCGGTATCCGGTCATCGCATCACGCGCATCGTGCGAGGCGAAATGGTGCGCGAACGCGAAGCCCATGCCGACCTGCGCCGACAATTCGGCGCTGTAGCCGCTGGAGCCGAGCAGCCACAGCGGCGGCAGCGGCGCGTCGTTCGGCATCGCCAGCACCCGGTTGTAGGGATGGCCTTCGGGAAAGTCCCGCGTCTCCCACAGCGTCAATTCGTGCAGGCGTTCGAGGAAGTCGTCGCCCTGGCGGCCATCGAGGCGATTGCGCAAGGCGTGCGACGTGACCGGATCGGTGCCCGGCGCCCGGCCCAGGCCGAGATCGATCCGGCCGGGAAACAGCGCCTCGAGCATCTTGAAACGCTCAGCCACCATCAGCGGCGCATGGTTCGGCAGCATGACGCCGCCGGATCCGACGCGGATCCGCTCCGTGACGGCCGCGATCTGCCCGATCATGAGGTCGGGCGCCGGGCTCGCGACCGACGGCAGGCTGTGATGCTCGGCGAGCCAGTAGCGGACATAGCCGAGCCGGTCGGCATGGCGCGCCAGGTCGATGCTGTTGCGCAGCGCGGCCGAGGGCGGGGTTCCGGTGGTGACGACGGACAGGTCGAGGATGGAGAGCGGCGGCATGGCGCCAATCTAGTGCGGGCCGGCCGCGCACAAAAGATAGGAGCGCGCAGGGCGGCTCCCCACAATGCCGAGGCCGCCCCGGTGGGACATCATGACCTGAAACAAGAAGAAAGGCGCATAAGCCCCAACAATCACTCAATCCCGATCCATGTTATTTATATATTTAAAACAATGAGATATGAGAATTCTGATACTGAAAATGCCGCCCAAAATCCTGCCCACTCCCTTGTCATTCCGGGAATACAGCGGCCTCATATGGATTTATTGGGCCACTTCCCATTGAACGAACCGCAGTTTTCCATAGGCGATGGGCGATGCCTGTCCTATCTTGAGGAGGATCGCAAGCATTCGGCGGCAAGCGCCGGCTGGCGACGGCCAAATCACATAAGCAGCTGTTTTCGAGAAGCTTTCCTTGAAAGGAATGGAGTTCACCGCGTCATGACCGCCCCCCGCCCCACCCCGGCAGCCGGCTCCGTCGCACCCAACCCGCCAACGATCTCGTTCGAGTTCTTCCCACCGAAGACCGAGGCGATGGAGCGGCAGTTGTGGGACGTGATCGAGCGCCTGGCGCCGCTGTCGCCGAACTTCGTCTCGGTGACCTATGGCGCCGGCGGCTCGACGCGTGAGCGCACCCACGCCACCATCGCGCGCATCCTGAAGGAAACCGATCTCGTCCCGGCGGCGCACCTGACCTGCGTCAACGCCCCGCGCGCCGACATCGACGACGTGGTGGCACGGTATCACGAGGTCGGCGTGCGTCATATCGTGGCGCTGCGCGGCGACCCCACCACCGGCATCGGCACGCCCTACGTGGCGCATCCCGACGGCTACCAGACCTCGGCCGAACTGGTCGCCGGCATCAGGACCCGCTATCCCGATATCGACGTCACCGTTTCCGCCTATCCGGAGAAGCACCCCGAGAGCCGCGACTTCGACGCCGACCTCGACGTGCTGCAAGCCAAGGTCGATGCCGGGGCGACCCGCGCCATCACCCAGGTGTTCTTCGACAACGACCTCTATTTCCGTTACCTCGACCGCGTGCGCGCCCGCGGCATCGGCATCCCGATCCTGCCCGGCATCATGCCGATGCACAATTTCAGGCAGGCGAAGGGCTTCGTCACCCGCGCCGGCACCACCGTGCCGTCATGGCTGGACGCGAAATTCGACGGGCTCGATGACGATCCCGAAACCCGCAAGCTGGTGGCGGCGGCGGTGGTCGCCGGCCAGGTGCAGAAGCTCGCCAAGCACGGCGTCGAGAATTTTCATTTCTACACCATGAACCGAGCCGACCTGGTGTTCGCCATCTGCCATCTGCTCGGCATCCGCCCCGCCGGCGCGCAGCAGGCGGCGTAACGTTTGTTGCCGTCATGGCCGGTTTCCACGCCTTGGCACCCGATATTGAAAAGACGTGGATAACCGGGACATAGGCAGAGCGACGCGACGCCGTTCTTCGAACGGCTATGTCCGGCCATGACGATCGTAAGGTGATTACCGTGACCAAGAGTTCGAATCCCACTGCCGATAAATTCCGCGCCCTCGCGCGCGAGCGTATCCTCGTGCTCGACGGCGCGATGGGCACCATGATCCAGGCGCTGCAGTTCGATGAGGCCGCCTTTCGCGGCGCGCGCTTCAAGGATTTCCATCGCGACCTGCGCGGCAACAACGACCTCCTGATCCTGACGCAACCGAAGGCAATCGAGGACATCCACGCGCAATATCTGCGAGCGGGCGCCGACATCGTCGCGACCAACACCTTTTCCTCCACCGCGATCGCGCAGGCCGATTACGACCTCGGCGAGGTGGTCTACGAGATGAACGTCGAGGGCGCGCGGCTGGCGCGCAACGCAGCCGTGCGCGTCAGCGCCGAGGACGGCAGGCCGCGCTTCGTCGCCGGTGCCATCGGCCCGACCAACCGCACCGCCTCGATCTCGCCGGACGTCGCCAATCCCGGCTATCGCGCCGTCACCTTCGACGACCTGCGGATCGCCTACGGCGAGCAGATCAACGGCCTGCTCGACGGCGGCGCCGACCTGCTGCTGGTCGAAACCATCTTCGACACGCTGAACGCCAAGGCCGCGCTCTACGCCATCGCCGAAATCGGCGAGCAACGCGGCATCGACATCCCGGTGATGGTGTCCGGCACCATCACCGACAAATCCGGACGCCTGCTGTCGGGCCAGTTGCCGGAGGCGTTCTGGCATTCGGTGCAGCATGCCAGGCCGATCACCATCGGCTTCAACTGCGCGCTGGGCGCGGAGGACATGCGCGCGCATGTCGCCGATATCGGCCGCGTCGCCGACACGCTGGTGTGCGCCTATCCCAATGCCGGCCTGCCCAACGAATTCGGCGAATACGACGAAAGCCCGGACTACATGGCACGGCTGGTCGGCGAGTTCGCCCAGGCCGGCCTCGTCAATATCGTCGGCGGCTGCTGCGGCACCACGCCGGACCACATCGCGGCGATCGCCGCCGCCGTCGCGCCGCACAAGCCGCGCGTGGTGCCGGCGACCGAGCCGCGGCTGCGGCTGTCGGGACTGGAGCCGTTCTCGCTGACGGCGGACATTCCCTTCGTCAATGTCGGCGAACGCACCAATGTCACGGGATCCGCGAAATTCCGCAACCTCATCAAGGCCGGCGACTACACCGCAGCCCTCGACGTGGCGCGCAGCCAGGTCGAGAACGGCGCGCAGATCATCGACGTCAACATGGACGAGGGGCTTCTGGATTCGGAAGCGGCGATGGTGACGTTCCTCAACCTGATCGCCGCCGAGCCGGACATCGCCCGCGTGCCGGTGATGGTGGATTCGTCCAAGTTCTCGGTGATCGAGGCCGGGCTGAAGTGCCTGCAGGGCAAGCCGGTGGTGAACTCGATCTCGCTCAAGGAAGGCGAGGAGAAGTTCTTGGCGGAGGCGCGGATCGCGCGCCGACACGGCGCCGCCGTCGTCGTGATGGCGTTCGACGAGACCGGACAGGCCGACACCTATCAGCGCAAGATCGAAATCTGCAAGCGCGCCTACGACATCCTTGTCGGCGAGGTCGGGTTTCCACCGGAAGACATCATCTTCGATCCGAACATCTTCGCGATCGCCACCGGCCTCGAGGAGCACAACAATTACGGCGTCGATTTCATCGAGGCGACGCGCTGGATCCGCCAGAACCTGCCGCACGCCCACGTCTCGGGCGGCGTTTCCAACCTGTCGTTCTCGTTCCGCGGCAACGAGCCGGTGCGCGAGGCGATGCATTCGGTGTTCCTGTATCACGCCATCAAGGCCGGCATGGATATGGGCATCGTCAATGCCGGGCAGATGATCGTCTATGACGACATCGATCCCGAACTGCGGCAGGTCTGCGAGGACGTCATCCTCAATCGCGATCCGGGCGCACCGGAACGGCTGCTCAATCTCGCGGAGAAGTTCCGTGGCCAGGGCAAGCAGGCCAAGGAGGCCGATCTCGCCTGGCGCGAATGGCCGGTGGAGAAGCGACTCAGCCACGCGCTGGTCCACGGCATCACCGAATATATCGAGCGGGACACCGAGGAAGCGCGCCAAGGCGCGGACCGTCCGCTGTCGGTGATCGAAGGGCCGCTGATGGCCGGCATGAACGTGGTCGGCGACCTGTTCGGCGACGGCAAGATGTTCCTGCCGCAGGTGGTGAAGTCCGCCCGCGTGATGAAGCAGGCGGTCGCCTACCTGATGCCGTTCATGGAGGAGGAGAAGGCGCGCAACCTCGCCGCCGGCATCACCGGCGACGACAAGGGGGCGGCGGGCAAGATCGTGCTCGCCACCGTGAAGGGCGACGTCCACGACATCGGCAAGAACATCGTCGGCATCGTGCTCCAGTGCAACAATTACGAGGTGATCGACCTCGGCGTCATGGTGCCCGCCGCCAGGATCATCGAGACGGCGAAAAACGAGAACGCCGATATCGTCGGGCTGTCCGGCCTCATCACGCCGTCGCTCGACGAGATGGGCTTCCTTGCCGCCGAGCTGGAGCGCGAAGGGCTCGACCTGCCGCTGCTGATCGGCGGCGCCACCACCAGCCGCGTGCATACGGCGGTGAAGATCGATCCCAACTACCGCAGCGGGCCGGTGGTGCATGTCAACGACGCCAGCCGCGCGGTCGGCGTGGTGTCGTCGCTGCTGTCGCCGGAGCGGCGCGAAGGTTACGCGAACGAAATCCGCGCTGAATACGCAAAAATTTCGGCCGCGCATTTCCGCGCCCAGCAGGACAAGAAACGCCTGCCGCTCAAGGCCGCGCGCGCCAACGCGGTGCCGATCGACTGGGCCGGCCACCGTCCGGCGAAGCCGAGCTTCCTCGGCACCAAAGTGTTCAGCGACTATCCGCTCGAGGAACTGGTCGAGGTGATCGACTGGACCCCGTTCTTCCAGGTCTGGGAATTGTCCGGGCGTTTCCCCGCCATCCTTGATGACAAGGTGGTGGGCGAAACCGCGCGCTCGCTCTATGACGACGCCCGCAAGATGCTGGACCACATCGTCAAGGAGAAGTGGTTCAGGGCGAGCGCCGTGATCGGCTTCTGGCCCGCCAATGCAATCGGCGACGACGTCGCGATCTACAGCGACGAAAGCCGCACGAAACGGATCGCGACCTATCACACGCTGCGCCAGCAGCTCGAGAAGCGCCAGGGCCGGCACAACGCCGCGCTGTCGGATTTCATCGCGCCGAAGGAGACCGGCATCGCCGACTATATCGGCGGCTTCGTCGTCACCGCCGGACTTGGCGAGGACGAAATCGCCGCGCGCTTCAAGAACGCCAATGACGATTACTCATCGATCCTGGTGAAGGCGCTGGCCGACCGTCTCGCCGAAGCCTTCGCCGAGCGGATGCATCAGCGCGTGCGCAAGGAGTTCTGGGGCTACGCGCCGGACGAGGCGCTCGACAACGACCAGCTGATCCGCGAGGAATATCAGGGCATCCGCCCGGCACCCGGCTATCCGGCGCAGCCCGACCACACCGAGAAAGCGACGCTGTTCGGCCTGCTCGACGCGACGCGCGCGACCGGCGTCGAACTCACCGAGAATTTCGCCATGTGGCCCGGCTCGTCGGTCTCCGGTCTCTATTACAGCCACCCCGAAAGCTATTACTTCGGCGTCGGCAAGATCGAGCGCGACCAGGTCGAGGATTACGCCGCGCGCAAGGGACGCCCCGTGGAGGAGATGGAGCGCTGGCTGGCGCCGATCCTCAACTACATCCCCGCCCGCGGGGCACCGACCACGGAACTGTCCGGCAATATGCCGGCGCCCGCCAACGACATCACGGCGAGCGAGGCGGCCTCGCATCCGCCGGGCTGCACCTGCGCCTTCCATCTGCAATATCGCAAGACATCCGGGGCGGCGGGCTGACAGGCAGAGCAAGGAAGGCCGGACGAGGAGGCTTGGCCTATCGGCAGGTCCGCCCCCTCCCCAACCCTCCCCGCAAGCGGGAGAGGGAGCCGGCTCTGCATGAGACTCACACGGCGTCGACCGTCAGCATCGCGCCATCGGCGCGGATCACCTTGACGCGGCTGCCGGCCGCGATATCGGGGCCGGTGACGCGCCACACGGTATCGTCGATCCGCACCGTGCCGCTGCCGTCGACGATCGGCTTCTCCAGCGTGAACACCCGCCCGACCAGCGCATCGGCGCGCTTGTTGAGGAACGGATTCGCCGGATCGGCCGCACCCTTGCGGGCCAGGTGACGCCAGACCGGCACCGCCGCCACGGCGAAGATCGCGAACAGCAGGATCTGCACCTGCCACGACACCTCGACCACCAGCGACAGCAGGCCCACCAGCAGCGCGGCGAGCCCGAGCCAGAACATGAAGACGCCCGGCGCCAGCAGTTCCAGCGCCATCAGGATGAGGCCCGCGATCAGCCAGTTCCAGCTTCCGAGCGTGACGAACATCGACGACATGGGTGTCCCCCCGCCCCGTCGTTACGGCTGCGACGGCGGCGGCGGCGGCGTCGGCCTCGCCGTCGGCCTGGCGTTCGGGACCGACGACCGGCGCGCGGCGGATGCGGCGCTCTCGCCGAACGTCGCCTTCGCGATCTCGCCGATGCCCGCCAGCGAGCCCAGCATGCTGGTGGCCTCCAGCGGCAGCATCACCACCTTCTGGTTGGGCGATTCCGCAAGCTGGCCGAACGCCTTGATGTATTTGTCGGCGATGAAGTAGTTGAGCGCCGCGACATCGCCCTTGGCGATCGATTCGCTGACCATCTCCGTCGCCTTGGCCTCGGCTTCCGCCGACCGCTCGCGCGCCTCGGCGTCGCGGAACGCGGCCTCGCGGCGGCCTTCGGCCTGCAGGATCTGGCTCTGCTTGGCGCCCTCGGCGCGCAGAATCTCGGACTGCCGCTGGCCCTCGGCCTGGAGGATGTCGGCGCGCTTGACGCGCTCGGCCTTCATCTGGCGGCCCATCGCCTCGACCAGGTCGGCCGGCGGCACGATGTCCTTGATCTCGATGCGGTTGACCTTGACGCCCCACGGCGACACCGCGGCGTCGACCACGCGCAGGAGCCGCTCGTTGATCTCGTCGCGGTGCGACAGCACCTGGTCGAGGTCCATCGAGCCCATCACCGAGCGGATGTTGGTCATCGTCAGGGTGGTGATGGCGTGGGTCAGGTTGGCGACCTCGTAGCTCGCCTTGGCGGCATCGAACACCTGGAAGAAGGTCACACCGTCCACCGACACGGTGGCGTTGTCTCGGGTGATGACTTCCTGCTCGGGAATATCGATCACCTGCTCCATGATGTTGACCTTGCGGCCTACCCGGTCGAAGTAGGGAATGATGAGGTTGAGGCCCGGCCTCAATGTGCGGGTGTATTTGCCGAACCGCTCGATGGTCCAGTCATAGCCCTGTGGCACCGTCTTGACGCCGGCGAACAGGGTCAGAATGACCAGCAGCACCACCGCAATGGCGAAAATATCGAATCCTGACATCAGTTTCTCCCAGCCCGATCGATGACGCGGGACATGCAGCCACGGCCGACCCGGCCGGCGCAACCCCCTGTTTTGTCGCGGAGACGATAGCCGCGGTTCGAAATCTTCCAAAAGCGCGTAAACGCCGTTTCCCCAAAGGCCGCCCGGCGATCAGGCCGACCCAGCCCTCGAACCCGGCCTTTATTCTAAACCCAACCTTGCAACTCCCGCGTCACGATCCGGTGGATCACCGCCATTCCGTCGTCGCTGTCGTTGAGGCAGGGAATCGCGGCGAACTGCTCGCCGCCATTATGGCGGAATATCTCGGCATTCTCCTGCGCGATCTCCTCGAGCGTCTCCAGGCAGTCGGCCGAGAAGCCGGGGGTGACGACGGCAAGCCGGCGCACGCCGTCCCTGGCGAGCTTCTCCACCGTCTTGTCGGTGTAGGGCTGCAGCCAGGGATCGTAGCCGAACCGCGACTGAAAGGTCAGTTGCAGCCGGCTGTCGTCCATGCCGAGCCGCGCGCGCAGCTTTTCGGTAGTGACGACGCATTGCTCGTAATAGGGGTCGCCCTTGTCGACATATTTCTGCGGCATGCCGTGGAACGAGGCGAGGATGACGTCGGGCTGGAACGGCAATGTCGCCAGGCAGGCTTCCATCGATGACGCCACCGCCTCGATATAGACCGGCTCGTCGAAATAAGGCGGCGACACCCGCAGGCTCGGTTGCGCGCGCATCGAGGCCAGCACGCGAAACACCTCGTCGCACACCGTCGCCGAGGTCGCCGCCGAATACTGCGGATAGAGCGGAACCACGAGGATGCGGTCGCACCCTTGAGCAGTCATCGCCATGATCCGGTCGCGAAGCGACGGGTTGCCGTAGCGCATTGCCCAGTCCACCACGACGTTTGGATAGTCGGCAAGCGCGGCGGCCAGCCTGGTCGCCTGCGAACGCGAGATCGTCTTCAGCGGCGATTCGTTCTCGACGTTGTTCCATATCTTCAGATAGTCCTGCGCCTTGCGGCGCGGCCGAGTGCGCAGGATGATTCCGTTCAGCACCAGCTTCCAGAGCAGGCCCTGGTCCTCGATCACGCGCGGATCGGACAGGAACTCCTTCAGGTAGACCCTGACGCCCGCCGCATCCGCCGTGTCCGGCGTTCCCAGATTGACCAGCAGCACGCCGACGCGGGAAACCGCGCCAGGCTGGGCCGTTGCAGGAGGCAGTGGCGAAACGCTCATGACGGCGATGGCTTGGCCTTTCACTCCGGGACTGTCAAGGCGACGCGGTGAAGCCGCGGCTCAGGCCGGCCATCAGAAGCAGGTGACCCGTTCGGCGGCGACGTAGCCCGACAGCAGGCCGACGCCGAGCACCAGCACCAGGATCGCGGCGGCGAATTCCAGCCCGCGCAGCGCCAGCGCCCCGCCGCCGTCGCGCCCGCCGGCCAGCCGGCGCGCCACGCCCTTCGCCGAGACCGCAAGAACGGCAATGGCCGCCACCGTGATCGCGGTGCCGATGCCCATCACGAAGGTCGCCGCGACACCGGCCCAGAACAGGCCCTGCGCCAGCGCGAACACCAGCACCAGGATCGCGCCCGAACACGGCCGGATGCCGACGGTCAGCACCGCGCCAAGGCCACGCGCCCAGCCGCCGGGGCCGGCGAGCTGTTGCGGGTCCGGTCCGTGCGCACAGCAGTCGTCGCCATGCGCGTGATGGTGATGATGCTCATGGGCATGGGCAGGATGATGGGCATGACCGTGGGCATGGTCGTGAGGTCCATGGTCATGACGGTGGTGGGCATGACCATGCGCGGCATGACCGGCGTGCGCCGTCGTTGCGTGGAGGTGGCCGTGCTGATGCGTGTGTGCGGCAACCGGCTCGCTGGCCGCGACCGCCATCGCCGGCACCAGGTCGGCGGCGGGCTGGTTGCGGCCCGCCTGCAACGCGCGCGCGAATCCCCGGCCCTTGACCCAGGCCAGCCGCGCGCCGAAGGCGGCGATCAGGCCGTAGCTGGCGATCTCGATGATCCGCTCGGTGCCGCACATGGTCCTGGCGGTGACGTTCAGCAGCCACGCGCCGATGCCGACGATCAGCACCGCGACCAGCGCCTGCGCCAGCGCCGAAGCAAACGACAGCACGATGCCGCGCCGCGCCGTCTCCTCGTTGGCCACCAGATAGGATGAGATCACCGCCTTGCCATGACCGGGGCCGGCGGCGTGGAAGATGCCATAGGCGAACGAGAGGCCGAGCAGCGTCCACACCGCGCTGCCGTCGTGCCTCGCGGCCCGGATGGTGGAGGACAGGGCCCGATAGAATTCGGACTGTTTGGCGAGCAGCCAGCCGATCACGCCGCCGGCCTGGGGTTCCGGCGCGGCGCGGGGACCGCCGAACGGATTCTGCGCCAGCGCCGCGTGCCACAGGCCGTCGCCGAACTGGAGAGCGGCCAGCGCAGCCACGCAGAGCAGCGCGGCCTTCGCGCCCGCCGGAAGCGATCGATCGGCCATGGTGTTGAGATTGGTCATGGTATCGAGATCGGTTTTGGGACCGCTCATGGGCAGGTCACCGTGATCTTGTTGGCGAACATGGCGCCGAAATTGGTGTTGCTGCCATCGAGAAAATTCGCCTCGCCGATTTTCTGCGCCGCCGCCGTTCCGTCCGTGGGCCGCTCGATCGCCGTCATACACGCCGCCGGCGCGCCGACCAGCGTGATCGGATCCTTCTGCTGAAGCTGAAAGTCCACGAAATAGGACGGGTCGAAAATCTCGAGCTGCAACTGCCGCGCCTTGAAAGGCGTCTTGAACGGCAAGGTGAAATGCAGCACCAGCGCGGCGTCCTTGTAGTCGAGATGATAGTCGATCGGCTCCAGGAATTTCTGCTTCCGGCCGTCGGCCTTGGCGAAGGTGAAGAAGGCGAACTCCTTCAGCGAATCGACGTTGGTCTGCGCCAGCGGCGCCAGCTCCTCGCGGGTATAGACCCCCTTGGTCCTGGTCTCGATGCCCTGCACCGCATAGGCCGAGAACATGTCGTCGAAGGTCCAGGTGTGGCGGACCCCGGTGATGGTCCCGTCGGCGGCGTAGACCAGTTCGCTGGCCGACTTCACCCAGACATGCGGATGCGCCGCCGCACGATCGATGCCAAGCAAGGTCAGCAGGGCGACCGCCCACAACAGGATGCGCGGCACCTCAGGCTGCCTCCGGCGTGTCGAGCAGGCCGCGCCGCCGCAACAGCGCGTCGGCTTCCGGCTTGCGGCCGCGGAAGGCGATATAGGCTTCCTCCGGCTCGCGCGATCCGCCGGACGAATAGATGTCGTCATGCAGGCGCTTGGCCACCGTGGGATCGAAGATATCGCCGGCCTCCTCGAACGCGCCGAAGGCGTCGGCGTCCATCACCTCGGACCACATGTAGCTGTAATAGCCGGCCGCGTAGTGGTCGCCGGAGAAGATGTGGCCGAACTGGGTCGGACGGTGCCGCATCGCGATCTCCGACGGCATCCCGATCTTTTCCAGCTCCTTGCGCTCGAACGCGGCGACGTCGCGGCTCGCCGCGGCCGGCTGGGTATGGAATTCGAGATCGAGCAGCGCCGAGGAGACGAATTCGACGGTGGCGAAGCCCTGGTTGAATTTGCGCGCGGCGAGGAAGCGCGCCAGCAGGTCGTCCGGCAGCGGCTCGTCGGTCTGGTAGTGGCGGGCGAACTGGCGCAGCACCTGCGGCTGCTCCTGCCAGTGCTCGTAGAGCTGCGACGGCAGTTCGACGAAATCGGTGAACACGCTGGTGCCGGACAGCGACGGATAGGTCACGTTGGACAACATGCCGTGCAGCGCATGGCCGAATTCGTGGAACAGGGTGCGGGCATCGTCCGGCGACAGCAGCGCCGGCTGGCCTTCCGCGCCCTTGGCGAAGTTCATGACGTTGACGATCAGCGGCGCCACTTCGCTGTCCAGGGTCTGCTGGTCGCGCAGCGAGGTCATCCAGGCGCCGGAGCGTTTCGAGGACCGCGCAAAGTAGTCGCCATAGAACAGCGCCTTGTGGGCGCCGCCGGCGTCCTTCACCTCCCAGACCCGGACATCCGGGTGCCACACCGGGATATCCTTGCGCGCGTGGAAGGTGATGCCGAACAGGCGGGTGGCGCAATCGAAGGCCGCCGCGATCATGTTGTCGAGGGTGAGATACGGCTTGATGGCGGCGTCGTCGAAATTGGCCTTGCTGCGCCGCAGCTTCTCGGCGTAGTAGCGCCAATCCCACGGCGCGAGGGCGAAGTTGCCGCCCTCCTCGGTCACCAGCACCTGGAGTTCGGCCCGGTCCGCCAGCGCCTTGGCGCGCGCGGGGTGCCAGACCCGCTCCAGCAGGTCGCGGACCGCCTCGGGCGTCCGCGCCATCGAATCCGCCAGGCGGTAGGCGGCGAAGGTCGGGTAGCCGAGCAGCCGGGCACATTCCTGCCGCAGCGTCAGGATTTCGACGATGGTGGCATTGTTGTCGTTGGCGTTGCCGTTGTCGCCGCGGGCGATGAACGCCTTGAACACCTTCTCGCGCAGGTCGCGCCGGGCGGAATCCTTCAGGAACGGCTCGACCGAGGAGCGCGACAGCGTGACGATGGCCTTGCCCGCCATGTCCCGCTCGCTGGCCGCCGCCTCGGCCGCAACCACGAACGTCTCCGGCAAGCCGTCACGGTCCTGCTCGCCGAGTTCCAGGAACCAGTCCTGCTCGTCGCCCAGCAGGTGATGGCTGAACGTGGTGCCCAGCTCGGCCAGCCGCTCCACGATGTCGGCCATGCGTTTCTTGGCCGCGGCGTCGAGGCCGGCGCCGGCGCGCTGGAACCGGGTGTAGGTGCGCTCCAGGAGGCGCGCCTGCTCCGGCGTCAGGTTAAGTGATTCGCGGGCCTCGTACAGCGCGGCGACACGCCGGAACAGGGCCGCGTTCATCAGGATCGCGTTCCAGTGCCGCGCCAGCCGCAGCGAGACGTCGCTGTCGATCTTCAGCAGCGCCGGGCTGGAATGGGCCGAGACCAGGCTGTGGAACACCGCCGACACCTTGCTCAGAAGCGTCCCCGCCCGTTCCAGCGCCACGATGGTGTTGGCGAAATCCGGCGCCGCCGGGTCGCGGGTGATGGCATCGAGCTCCGCGGCATGGTCGGCGAATGCCTGCTCGAAGGCCGGCATGAAGTGGTCCGGCGCGATCTCCGCGAATGGCGGGGTCGCATGGGGCGCCAGCCAAGCCTGCAGCAGCGGATTGTCCGCCTGCCCGCCCATCACCACCTCGTCGGTCGTCGCCATCGCCTTGAACCCGTCCTCGTGCCGCCCCTTGTTCCTATAGCACGCCATGCGGCTTTTTTGGGCCATTCCTGCTTGATACAGGCGGCGTTTTCGGGGAGATTGCCGCCCGCAACAGGATCCCCAGGACATGACCAACCCGCCCGTCGTCACCTCGCCCCGCCAGATCGTCTGGCCGAGCGTCATCACCGTGATCTCCGCCGCGATCCTGATTGGCGCGGAGGTGTTCGGGGCGGCCTTTGCCGGCGGATGGGCGCTCGCGATTCTGTTCGGGCTCGATGCGATGGGGGCCCGCATCCTGCAGGCGGTGCTGTTCGCGCTCGGCGTGCTCATCATGATCGGCTTCATCCGCGGCGCCCGGCGCGTCGAGCCGTTCACCCGGCGAAGCTGACACCCGACGAAGCTGGCGATTGCGGTGCGCTTGACCCGCGGCTCTTCGGCCGGCCCACGCAGCGCCTGCGCCGCAGTTACTTCTCGTTAACGAACGGCAACCTCCGTTCATGCCGGCGGCATGACATGCGGCACGATTGCATCAGCCGCATCACGAGTTGAGGAAATTCGCCGCGGGGCTTCAGAAAATTGTTGCGAAGCCGGTTCAAACACCCTATCTCCCGCCTTGCCCAATTTCGCACGTGCCTGTGGTCGTGTGTCAGTCGGTGGGTATCCGGACAAGAGGCCGGACAGCCGCCAAGCCGATGGGATCCGAGCATCTCTCTCAAGGGATGCGCCGCTTGAAGGGTCCCGCCAGCTTGCAACCGTGACTGACAGCCGGAGGCGAACCGGCGCACCCCGCTCTCAAACGGGGGACGCGACTTAAAGCAACGACGGAACGGGCTTTTTTGGTCTCTACCGGCAATCCAATGCCGGCGCGGGCTACTGAAAAGGCTTGTCCTTCATTGCCAGGTGTGCGGGCGGGAACCTCCCAACCAATCCACGGCAGCACAGTTCGGTACTTGAGTCCGAGGCTGATGTCGCACCTCCATCGTGCGGCTCCGCCAAGGCGCTCACGTCCGAAGATCATGTTTCGACGGTCCCTGATCGGGCCGATTGGGAGAGTGCGATGACCGAACGCATCCAGGAATTCCTGCGCAACCGTCGCCGCGAGGGCTTGGATACCGAGCCGTGCCTCGTGGTCGACCTCGACGTGGTGCGCGACAATTACCAGACCTTCGCCAGGGCGCTTCCCGACAGCCGCGTGTTCTATGCCGTGAAGGCGAACCCGGCGCCGGAGGTGCTGTCGCTGCTCGCCTCGCTGGGCTCGTGCTTCGATACCGCGACGGTGGCGGAGATCGAGATGGCGCTGGCCGCCGGCGCCACGCCGGACCGCATCTCCTATGGCAACACCATCAAGAAGGAACGCGACATCGCGCGCGCCTACGCGCTCGGCATCCGCCTGTTCGCGGTCGACTGCACCGCGGAGGTGGAGAAGATCGCGCGCGCCGCGCCCGGCGCCAAGGTGTTCTGCCGCATCCTGTATGATTGCGCCGGCGCCGAGTGGCCGCTGTCGCGCAAGTTCGGCTGCGACCCGGAGATGGCGGTCGACGTGCTCGACCATGCCAAGCGTCATGGCCTGGATCCGGTCGGCATTTCGTTCCATGTCGGCTCGCAGCAGCGCAAGGTGAAGGCGTGGGACCGCGCGCTGGCGATGGCCTCGCAGGTGTTCCGCGACTGCGCCGAGCGGGGAATCAACCTGTCGCTGGTCAACATGGGCGGCGGCTTCCCGACCCGCTACCTGAAGGACGTGCCGCCGGTCGTGCAGTATGGCCGGTCGATCTTCCGCGCGCTGCGCAGGCACTTCGGCAACCAGATTCCGGAGACGATCATCGAGCCGGGCCGCGGCATGGTGGGCAATGCGGGCATCATCGAGACCGAAGTCGTTCTGATCTCGAAGAAGAGCGACGAGGACGAGAACCGCTGGGTCTATCTCGACATCGGCAAGTTCGGCGGCCTCGCCGAGACGATGGACGAGTCGATCCGCTACGCCATCCGCACCTCGCACGACGGCGCGGAGATGGCGCCGTGCATCCTCGCCGGCCCGACCTGCGATTCGGCTGACGTGCTGTACGAGAAGGCGCCGTATCCGCTGCCGATCACGCTCGAGATCGGCGACAAGCTGCTGATCGAGGGTACCGGGGCCTATACCTCGACCTATTCATCGGTGGCCTTCAACGGCATCCCGCCGCTGAGGACGTACCACATCTGAGGCTGCCTCAGACGCGAACTCACGGAAGCCGGTTCGCCGGCTTCCATCCCGTCACAATCGATTTTGCTGACAACACGCGACGGTCCTCAGGTCCGTAGGCGTGGGGACCGACGCGCCATGACCGTTTTCGAAACCACCGCTGTCCGGAAGACAATCACCGCCCTCGCCGCCGCGCCGTTCGCGATCCGAGCCGAGGAGCCTGCGGACATCGCCGCGCGCGAGGTGCTGCTGGATGCCTGCTTCGGCGAGGATCGCCATGCGCGCACCTGCCAGCGGCTGCGCGACGGACGCCTGCCCGCCGAAGGTCTCGCCTTCACGGCGGAGCACGATGGCCGCGTGGTCGGCACCGTGCGGCTGTGGCACGTCAACGCGGGCGGCATTCCGGCGCTGGTGCTTGGGCCGCTGGCGGTCGCCGGGTCCCGCCGCAAGCTCGGCATCGGCGCGGCGCTGATGCGCCATGCGCTCGCGGAGGCCGCCGCGCGTGGCCACGGCGCGGTAATCCTGCGCGGGGACGCGGCCTATTACAGCCGGTTCGGCTTCAGCGCGGCAAGGACCGGCAACCTCGCTTTGCCCGGTCCGTTCGAACGCGACCGGCTGCTGGCGATCGAATTGCGTCCCGGCGCACTGACCGAGGCATCCGGCACGATCGTCGCGACCGGCCTCAAGGCGCGCCGTCCCCGCGCACGCCGCAATGCCGCCGTCGCTGTCGCGGCTTGATCCGGCTCGCCAGACGAGCACCCGATTTCGGCTCACGTCATGCCCGGCTTCATACCGGGCATCCACGGCTTAACCCTGCAAGCTGTTGAAAGCCATTTCTGGTCATTCCGGGGCCGAGCGAAGCGAGGAGCCCGGAATCCATAGCCCGTTATTTTATTTCCGTGTCTCTTCGACAGGAGTTATGCATCCCGGATAGCGGCTTCCGGAATGACGAAGGAGAATTTTTCAACAGTCGCTGAATCGCCGCCGAACCCAGAGGTCGTCATGTCACGCCGCCTGATCTCCACCGGATCGCCGTTCGAGAAGGCCGCCGGCTACAGCCGCGCGGTGGTCGATGGCGACTTCTGTTTCGTCGCCGGGACCACCGGCTACGACTACGCCACCATGACGATGCCGGCGGACATTGCCGCACAGGCGCGCAACTGCTTCAAGACCATCCGCGGCGTCCTCGAAGAGGCCGGCTTCGCGATGGCCGACATCGTGCGCGCGACCTATTACATCACCGACGCCGCCGATGCCGACGCGATGTTCGCGGTCTGCGGCGAAACCCTGGGCGACATCCGTCCGGCCGCGACGCTGCTGGTGGTGGCCGCGCTGTTGAAGCCGGACATGAAGATCGAAATCGAGATCACCGCCAAGCGGCGCGGAACCTGAAGCCGTCGCCGCGATGCGACCGGCGCTTCGGTCGACGGCCGCCAAAGACTCGTTTTGCGTGTTATTGCAAGCGGGGCATCACGCCATTTCATCCGTCCGGCCATCGGGTGCCAGACGCCCGCCGGCGGCTGGCGCGCTCACACTCGTCCGCACCGGCTGACGATCGGCCTCGACACGATCCGCATCCGGCGCGGTTCGCGGCTTTCCTCAACGGCCCTTCGCAAGCGCCGCTTTGTGAAAGCCGCGTGACGCGAACCGCAGCATCGCGGCTGCATTCAGCCTTGATTTTCGTCGCTATTTGTCGTTTTCAACACTTGCCAGAGCCATTTCCGTTCCGATGGAAGCGGAACGGGGCTCCATATCCTTATTTTAATTGCGTTTTCTTTACGCGAACCGATACCCACTTCGCTCGAAAACGCTCCAATCGCGCTGCGGCAGCGGCGTTCTTCCGCAAAACCTGACCCGGAGTTCCTGTAGATGCCGTCACCCGCCTGGCCCGTGCATGCGCGCATTTCCGGTCCGATCGTCATGATCGGCTTCGGCTCCATCGGCAAAGGCACGCTGCCGCTGATCGAACGGCATTTCGACTACGACAGGTCGCGCATCACGGTGATCGATCCCAAGGACGAAGGCCGCAGGGCGCATTGCGAAAAGCACAATGTGCGCTTCGTCCAGCAGGCCGTGACCAGGGACAACTACCGCGAACTGCTGACTCCGCTGCTCACCGAAGGCGGCGGCCAGGGGTTCTGCGTCAATCTTTCGGTCGATACCGGCTCCACCGATCTCATGGAGCTCTGCAACGAACTCGGCGCGCTCTATATCGACACGGTCAACGAGCCCTGGCTCGGTTTCTATTTCGATTCGTCGAAGGGACCGGAAGCGCGCTCCAACTACGCCCTGCGCGAGACCACGCTGGCCGCCAAGAAGGCGCGGCCCGCGGGCTCGACGACGGCCGTCTCCTGCTGTGGCGCCAATCCCGGCATGGTCTCGTTCTTCGTCAAGCAGGCGCTGCTGAACGTGGCCGCCGACCTCAAGCTCAACGCCCCGAAGCCGAAGAGCAGGGCCGAATGGGCGGACCTGATGCGCCAGGCCGGCATCAAGGGCATCCACATCGCCGAACGCGACACCCAGCGTTCGAGGAACCCGAGAGAGCCGGACGTCTTCGTCAACACCTGGTCGGTGGAAGGCTTCATCTCGGAAGGCGTGCAGCCATCCGAACTCGGCTGGGGCACCCATGAGAAGTGGATGCCGGAAAACGCCCACACCCATGAGACCGGCTGCGGCGCGGCGATCTATCTGATGCAGCCCGGCGCCGACACGCGCGTGCGCACCTGGTGCCCGACCCGCGGCGCGCAATACGGTTTTCTCGTCACCCACAACGAGTCGATCTCGATCGCCGACTATTTCACGGCGCGCGACGCATCCGGCGCGGTGGTCTACCGGCCGACCTGTCACTATGCCTATCATCCTGCCGATGACGCGGTGCTGTCGCTGCACGAAATGTTCGGTCGCGCCGCCAGGGCGCAGGAGAAGTACCACATCCTCGATGAAGACGAGATCATCGACGGCATCGACGAACTCGGCGTGCTGCTGTTCGGCCACGACAAGAACGCCTACTGGTACGGCTCGCAGCTCTCCATCGAGGAGACGCGGAAGCTCGCGCCCTACCAGAACGCGACCGGATTGCAGGTCACCTCCGCCGTGCTCGCGGGCATGGTGTGGGCGCTGGAAAATCCGAACGCGGGCATCGTCGAAACCGACGAGATGGATTTCGATCGCCTGCTGGAAATCCAGCAGCCCTATCTCGGCCCGGTGAAGGGCTATTACACCGACTGGACGCCGCTGACGGATCGTCCCGGCCTGTTCCCGGAAGATATCGACACCAGCGATCCATGGCAGTTCAAGAACGTGCTGGTGCGCTGAGGCGGCGCGCAGACTTCCGCGCTATTTCTCCCTGACCGGCGGCACGGCCCTTGCGGCCGGCGCCGGCGGCCGGGCCGGTCTGGCGCCAGCCGTCTGCTTCAAGACAGTGCGCCCCCAGAGCCATTTCCGTTCCGATGGAATCGGAACGGGGCTCTATCCTTGTTTTAACGCGTTTTCTTCACGCGAACCGCTACCCACTTCGCTCGAAAACGCTCCAACACGCGGATGACCGGCATATGTCGGTCTCCGTCAAAACCTGCCCGGCCATGACAGTGATGGTGTTGCAATCTCAGGTGAGTTGCGATCTCGATCCGTCCTGCTGCTACAGCGCGAGCAGGCCGGCCGTCCCCTCGCCGGCGGCAAACGCGAGCAGGCCGCCGTCGGCGCTCCAGCCCAGCGCCGTCACCGCCGCATCGTCGTTCTTGCGCACCAGGATTTCCGCACCGTCCGTCATCCGTACCAGCAGGACCGTGCCGTTGCTGTAGCCGGCCGCCAGGATATCCTCCTTCGGATGGCACGCGACCGTGGTGACCCGCGCCTGCAACGGCGCCAGCATGCCGGGCTCCTTGCCCATCGGGCCATCCTTGCTGGCGAACGGCCACACGATCACGGTATCGGCGCCGGACGTCGCGAGCATCTTGCCGTTCGCGCTCCACGACAGCGAGCGCACCCGCGCCGGATAGCCCGTCATCCGCATGTGCCGGCCGTCGGCGAGCCGCCAGCCGTGCAGCGCCGGCTCATGCATCGCGGTGACGAGAAACTTGTTGTCCGGACTGAAAGTGACGCCGAGATGCGAGCCCGCCCACTCCAGTCCTTCCGCCGCGGCCGCCATGTTGGGAAACCACAATGTCACGCCGTTGTAGTGCGAGATCGCCAGCCGCAATCCCTTCGGCGCAAAGGCAAGCCCGCCGACGGTGGATTTGACCTCGTGCGACTTCTCCTCGCCCTTGCCGCTGCGCACATAGGCGGTCTTGCCGGCGGACCACGCCACCGCGCCGTCGGCATGCAGCGCGACGTTGTCGATCCAGCGCCGCCTGGGATCGGTGACGAGCGTCGACACCTCGCCGTTCTGCGACAACTGCACCACCTTGCCGTCGTCGCCGCCGGTGACGACGCGCCGGCCGTCCGACGCCACGCACAGCACCGCGCCGGCGTGCAGCGGCAACTGGGTCGCCTCGCCTTCCGGCGTCACCAGTGTCACCGTCTCCTCGTCGCCGACGAAGGCGGCGACGCTGCCCAGGAAATGCACCGCCGCGACCGCGCCTGCCAGCTCGACCGGCTTCACCCGATCGGTCACGGTAGCGATCGAAGCGGTCCCGCCCGTGGAATCGAACCCGCCCGTCACGTCGTCACGCACTGCTCGAAGCCGTCGCGGATCGCCTGCTCCGGCAGCTCGCGCCCGATGAACACCAGCCGGCTCTCGCGCGGCTCGCCGTCCTTCCACGGGCGCTGGTGCGTGCCTTCCAGCATCATGTGCACGCCCTGGAAGACGTAACGGTCGTCGTCGCCGGAGAACGACAGGATGCCCTTGGAGCGCAGGATCTTCTGGCCCTCGGTGGCGACGAGCTGCTGCAGCCACGGCATGAACCTGGTCGGATCGAGCGGCTTGTCGGTGCGCAGCGCCAGCGACTGCATGTCCTCGTCATGATAGTGCTTGATGCCGTGACCATGGTCGTGATGGTGGTCATGGCCGTGGTGATGATGCTCGTGGCCGCAATTCTCGTCGTGACAATGCTCGTGGTCGTGATCGTGGTGATGATGATCGTGATCGTCGGCCGCGAGGAATTCCGGCTCCAGTTCGAGAATCCGGTCAAGATCGAACGCGCCGCGCTCCAGCACGTCCGCCAGCCCCACCTGGCAACGCTGGGTCCGGTGCAGCTTGGCGTAGGGGTTGATGGCACGGATGCGGCCTTCGACCTCGGCCAGTTCGTCCGGCGTTACCAGATCGGTCTTGTTGAGCACGATGACATCGGCGAAGGCGATCTGGTTCTTGGCCTCCGGTGCATCCTTGAGACGGTCGCTCAGCCACTTGGCGTCGGCGACCGTGACCACTGCGTCGAGCCGCGCATTCTCCTGCACGTCCTCGTCGACGAAGAAGGTCTGCGCCACCGGCGCCGGATCGGCGAGCCCGGTGGTCTCGACGATGATGGCGTCGAACTTGCCCTTGCGCTTCATCAGGCCGTCGAGGATGCGCACCAGGTCGCCGCGCACGGTGCAGCAGACGCAACCGTTGTTCATCTCGAACACTTCCTCGTCGGCGCCGATGATGAGGTCGTTGTCGATCCCGATCTCGCCGAACTCGTTGACGATCACGGCGTATTTCTTGCCGTGGTTCTCCGACAGGATGCGGTTGAGCAGGGTCGTCTTGCCGGCCCCGAGATAGCCGGTGAGGACGGTGACGGGAATCTTGTCGCTGGCGGTTTCAGGCATCTTCACTCCGGCGGGATGGCACGCGACATGGCGGGAGGGCCCCGCCGTCAGGATTTCAGCGCGCTCGACACGGTTCTAATATTGTGCCTGACCATGTCAATGTAAGTGGGGGCGTCGCCCTTTTCGCCGGTCAGGCTGTCGGAATACAGCGTGCCGCCGATCCGGGCCCCGGTCTCCGCCGCGATCCGCTCCACCAGGCGGGGATCGCTGATGTTTTCCAGAAACACCGCCGGAATCTTTTCCTTGCGGATTTGCCGGATGATCGTGGCGACGTCGCGGGCGCTGGGCTCGGTCTCGGTGGAGACGCCCTGCGGCGCGACGAAGGCGATGCCGTAGGCGGCGTCGAAATAGCCGAATGCCTCGTGGCTCGAGATCACCCTGCGGCGCGCGGGCGGAATATCGGCGACCGCGTTCCGCACCTCGCGATCGAGCGCATCGAGCCGCGCCAGGTAGTCCTCGGCATTGCGCCGGTAGACCTCGGCGCCGGGGGGATCGGCGTTTATCAATGCGTCGCGGATATTGGCGACATAGATCTTCGCGTTGGGCACCGACTGCCAGGCATGGGGATCGGCATCCCCGTGATGACCGTGACCGTGGGCGTCCTTGAGCACTGCTATTCCGGTGGTCGCGACCACCACCGATGCCCTGCCGCCGCTGGCCTTCACCAGTCGCGGCAGCCAGCCTTCGAGGCCGAGCCCGTTGACGATCATCAGCCGCGCGTCGGCGACCTTGCGCGTATCCGCCGGCGTCGGCGTGTAGACGTGAACGTCGCCGCCGGGGCCGACCAGCGTGGTCACCGCGACCCGCGCGCCGCCGACATTGCGGACGAAATCCGCAAGGATGGTGAAGGTCGCCACCACCGGCACCCGCCCGGCGGCGCGCGCCGGCAGCACCATGGCGGCCATGCACATCAGCACGGCAACGATCCGGATCGCGCGCACCCGCATCGCCATCATGCCTCCAGGTGCCGGCCGGGAAACAGCCGCCGCACCAGGCCGCCGACATTGCCGAACAGCACCGACGCGACATAGAGCCCGGCCGCCACCAGAATGATCGCCGGCCCCGACGGCACGCGGGTGACATAGGACAATACCAGCCCGGCATAGCCCGACAGCATCGCGCTCGCCACCGCGACCGCGATCATGCCGCTGATGTCGCGGGACCAGAATCGCGCCACGCCCGCGGGCAGGATCATCAGCCCGACGGAGAGCAGCGTGCCGAGCGCGTGGAAGCCGTTGACCAGGTTGATGACGACCAGCGCCAGAAACACCAGATGCGTCGGTGCGCCGGCACGGCTCACGGTGCGCAGGAACAGCGGATCGACGCATTCGATCACCAGCGGCCGATAGATCACCGCCATCGCCAATAGCGTGACGGTGGCATTGAAGGCGATCACCAGCAGCGTCTGGTCGTCGAGCGCGAGGATGTTGCCGAACAGCACATGCAGCAGGTCGATATTGGTGCCGCGCATCGAGACGATGGTGACGCCGAGCGCCAGCGACACCAGGTAGAACGTCGCCAGCGAGGCATCCTCCTTCAGCTCGGTGGTGCGCGCCACCACGCCGGACAGGATCGCGACCGCGAAGCCCGCGATCAGCCCGCCGAAGGTCATCGCGAACAGGTTGAGGCCGGAGACCAGAAACCCGATCGCCGCGCCCGGCAGGATGGCGTGAGCCATGGCGTCGCCGACCAGGCTCATCCGCCGCAGCATCAGGAACACGCCGATCGGCGCGCCCGCCAGCGACAGCGCGACGACGCCGGCCAACGCGCGGCGCATGAACTCGAATTCGATGAAGGGCCCGATCAGGGTGTCGTACAGCATGGCGATGTCAGGCGGCGCGCGCCGGCCGATGTTCGGTCGCGCACGGCACCGCCGTGTCGTCGAACGCCTCGCACATCCGCCGCGCCGCCAGCAGGTTCTCGGCCGTCAGCACCTCGGCGGTCGCGCCCCACGCCACCGGCTCGCGGGCCAGCAGCACGGTCTCGGGAAAATGCGCGCGCACCAGATCCATGTCGTGCAGCGCCGCCAGCACCGTGCGGCCTTCGGCGTGCCAGTGCTTCACCAGCCCCAGAAGGTCGGCGGAGGTCTTGGCATCGATGGCGTTGAACGGCTCGTCCAGCACGATCACCCGCGCATCCTGCAGCAGCACGCGGGCGAACAGCAGGCGCTGCATCTGGCCGCCGGACAGCGTGCCGATGGCGCGGCGCTCGAAACCGTTGAGGCCGACCGCCGCCAGCGCGGCCAGCACGTTCGCCTGCGACTTGCGGCCGATGCCGCCGAGCAGCCCCGTGCTTCGCCACAGCCCGGTGGCGGCGAAGTCGAACACCGAAATCGGGAAACTGCGGTCGACATCGGCGCTTTGCGGCAGATAGGCGATGTCGCGCGCGCGCAGCTTGCCGATGTGAATCTCGCCGGCGAGCGGCCTGAGCAGGCCGACCAGGCCACGGAACAGCGTCGACTTGCCGGCGCCGTTGGGGCCGACCACCGCAAGCAGTGCGCCGGGCGCCACCTCGCCGCTGAGATGATGCACCGCCGGATGGCGGTCATAGCCCAGCGTGACGTCCTTGAAGGTGAGTTGCGCGGTCATGACGGTCTCATCGCCAGCGCCACGATCAGCCACATCACCGCGCAAACCGCGACCGCCGCACCGAGCCGCCCGGCCAGGGACATCCGCAGGATCGACCACGGCGCGGCCTGGGCCGGATGCGGCGCCAGCGGCCCGTGATGATGGCCATCGCCGGCCGCATGGCCGTGCGAATGCGCCGGATGGAAATGGCGGTGCGTCATAAGCGCAGTATAGATGTTACACTATAACGTTACAAGCTGGCCCTGGAGCGTTTTCGAGCGAAGCGGGCCCCGGTTCGCGTAAAGAAAACGCGTTGAAACAAGGAGATAGAACCCCGTTCCGATTCCATCGGAACGGAAATGGCCCTAGGAATATCCTGCCGACATCCGGCCGGGCCCTTTCGCGACAACCTGACGATCGGGAGGCGCCGCGGCAACCGGCTTTTGCCGCCCACGAAGAAGGGCGGCAACCTTCCGGCACCGCCCGTCTTTGAAATCCCGGTTTACGGCAGGCTCAACCGGCCTTGCCGAACAGTTCGTCGACATAGTCCCAGTTGACGAGGTTCTCGACGAACGCCTTCAGGTAATCCGGCCGGCGGTTGCGGTAGTCGATGTAGTAGGAGTGCTCCCAGACATCGACGCCGAGGATCGGGGTGCCGCCATGGACCAGCGGATTCTCGCCGTTCGGGGTCTTGGTGACCTCGAGCTTGCCGTTCTTCACCGTCAGCCAGGCCCAGCCCGAACCGAACTGGCCGGCGCCGGCCGCGGCGAAATCGGCCTTGAACTTGTCGAAGCCGCCAAGGTCCTCGCTGATCTTCTTCTCAAGCCGGCCGGGCAGCTTGCTGCCGCCGCCGTTCGGCTTCATCCACTTCCAGAAGTGAATGTGATTGTAGTGCTGGCCCGCATTGTTGAACAGCGCCGGGTTCTTGCCGTAGGACGCCTTGACGATCTCTTCCAGCGACATGTTCTCGAATTCCGTGCCCTTCAGCAGGTTGTTGCCGTTGGTCACGTAAGCCTGATGATGCTTGTCGTGGTGAAACTCGAGGGTTTCCTTCGACATATACGGCGCAAGCGCATCGTAGGCATACGGCAAATCGGGAAGCGTGAAAGTCATGATACCTGTCCAGACTGGGTGGGAGATAGCGTTCTAACGGGACCCCCCTTATAAGGTTCCCTCCCCTCCACCGCAAATGGACGCTGACACCCGCCGCCTTCGTCAGTCGCACACCTGCGACTGGAACGGCCCGTTCGCCAGCCCCGCGCGACAGCCGCGGCGCACCGGACGGCAGCCATGGTCGTCGCAGATGACCTGCGGGCCGTGCCGCGCGACCGGCGGCGCACGCTCGACCCGCACCGGCGCGGCTTGGCGGCGCGGACGCCGCCGCTCGTACGGATCGTCATAGCGATCGGGACGCGACCGGCCGACGCGGCCGACCGGGCGGCAGACGCCGTCATCGTCGCGCGCGAAACCGCGGCGGCAGGCGGAGGCGACGCATCTGCCGCCCACGGCGTGGCTGCCGCGCCCGCATTGCAGCGGGCAGACCCGGCCGCGCTTGCCGCGCACCGCATCGAGCGCCGCCCTGCTGGCAAGGCTGGTGTCGAAGCGCGTGCCGGCGTGCCGGTTGAACGCGGACAGCGCGCGCTGCGAGCCCGCGCCCCAGATTCCATCGACCTCGCCGACGTCGCAACCGACGCGATCCAGTTCGGCCTGCAGCCGGCGCGGCAGGTCGGCATCCGGGTTCGGCGCGGCCTGGCGCGACGTCTCGCCGGCCGAAGGCAGCGCGGCCATTTTCTGTGCCGGGGCCGGCTTGTCCGCGGTCGGCTCCGTGGTCCCGGCGGCGGCCTTCTCGGCCATGCTCTTGGCTTCCGCGGCGTGCTTGACATTCGCATCGGCGGTCGCGGCGGCGGCCTCGGCCTGCTTCTGCCTGTCCGCTTCCTTGCGGGCGCGCTCTGCGGCTTCGGCCTGCGTGCGGCTGCTGGCGCCTTGCGCGGCGAGCCTTGCTTCCTCGTCGGCGGCGGCGCGCGCCTTGTCGGTGGCGGTGCGGCGGGCCGCCTCGGCATCCAGCTTGTTGCGCTGCGCCTTGGCGAGATCGGTATAGAAGCCGGTCGGATAGGCCCTGATGAAGGAGTCCCATGCCTCGCGGGTGCCGACCTTCTCCGCCAGTTCGTAGTCGCTGCGGATATCGGCCACCGGCCGTTCGCGCGGTTTCGCGACCGGCACCAGCGGCACCTCGTTGCCGCCCAGCGAGCCGTAGACGAACGGCTCCTGGTGATTGTCGGTCGCCGCCATCACGTCGTCGCGCACCAGTCCGAACGCCCTGCGGACGTCGAGGCCGGGCGTGGTCAGATGCTTCAGCAGCGCGCCGGTAAACGGGCTGTTCTTGCCGTCGCCGTCGGATGCGGTCGATCCGCCCTTGGCGGCGTAGGCGACCAGCGTGTTCGGCTGCATCGGCTCGATCCCGGCGAGTCCGCGTCCGAGCGAGCGCAGCGCCAGCGTCCGCCGCATCCTGGCGACGAAGGGATTGTCGCGGCAGGCATCGAGGATCACCAGCCGGAGCTGCCGGGCCGGCTCGACCGCCTGCAGGATCCGGTCGAGCGCGATGGCTTCGTCATAGGTGTCGGTGTCGCGCTGAATGGTGGCGTCCACCGGAATGAGGTAGTTGGTGCCGTTCACCTCGATGCCGTGGCCGGCATAGTAGATGACGGCGATGTCGGCCCCCTGCGCCTGATCCGAGAAATCGCGCAAGGCGCGCCGCATCTCGACGTTGCCGAGGTCCTCCCGCAGGGTGACCACGTCGAATTTCGCCTGCTTGAACATATCGGCGATCGCGGCGGCGTCATGGGCGGGATTGGTCAGCGCCGCGACGTTGCGGTAGGCGGAATTGCCGATCACCAGCGCCGCGCGCTTGCCGGCATGAGCCTGCTGATCTCCGCAGACGATCATGAGAAATGCGGTGATAATGATGGCCAGCGTGCGCATGGGCTGCCTCGTGTCGTCAGCGTGAGACCATATCACATTGAACGGCCGGCGACGAGGCGCGGTCTGTGATCCAGATCACGCCGGACGCGGTATCCTGCGATCGAATTCCCGGGTCGACGGCGGACGCACATTCATCAGCATCTGGAACGCGCCCGCGACCAGGCCGATGACGACCGCCCCGCGCCAGGCCATGTCGTAGCTGCCGAGGTGGTCGTAGATCAGGCCGCCGCCCCAGGCACCGATGAACGAACCGGCCTGATGGCTGAGAAAGGCGATGCCGGTCAGCGTCGCCATGAAGCGCAAACCGAACAGTTGCGCGACCAGCCCGTTGACCAGCGGCACCACGCCGAGCCACAGCGCGCCCATCACGGCGGCGAACACCAGCGTGGTCGTCGCCGTCGCGGGAAACGCGAAATACAGCGCGATCGCCACCGAGCGCATGATGTAGACCCCGCCCAGCAGGATCTGCTTCGGAAATTTCCCGCCGAGCCAGCCGAACAGGTACGACCCCATCACATTGAACAGGCCGATCATCGCCAGCGCCTCGGCGCCGAGCGACGGATCCATCCCGCAGATCTCGAGATAGTTCGGCAGATGCGTGGTGAGAAAGACGAGTTGCAACCCGCAGACGAAGAACGCGATCGACATCACCATGAAGCCGGAATGGCCGAGCGCGGTCTGCACCACGACGCCGAGCGGCTGGCCGCTGTCGTCGGCCCGGTCGATCTCGACCTTGTCCGCCTGGCCTGCGAACAGTGCCGCCGGCACCATCACGGCCGCGAGCCCGAGAAAGCCGATCAGCGCGACCTGCCAGCCGGAATGGGTGATGAGGGTTTGCGCCAGCGGCGAGGCCAGCACCAGGCCGAGCGAGCCCGCCGCCGACACCGCGCCCATCGCAAGGCTGCGCCTGGCGACGGAGACGACGCGCGAGGTCACCGTCATGGTCATGCTCGAGGCGGTGCAGGACAGCGCCAGGCCGACGCAGACACCGGCGCCCAGCGTGAACATCCAGGCCGAGGTCGACAGCATCATGACGACGAGGCCGGCGGCATAGACCACGACGCCGGATGCCATCACGAAGCGCGAGCCGTAGCGATCCGCCATCGCGCCGACCATCGGCTGCGTCACGCCCCAGACGACGTTCTGCAACGCCGTCGCCAGCGAGAAATCGGCCGTGGTCAGGCCAACGTCGCGAATGATCGACGGCTGGAACAGCCCGAAGCTCTGGCGCATGCCCATGGCCAGGCTGAGCAGCACCGATGCGCCGACCAGGATCGACCAGCGTTGGAATTTGCTCAGTTGCGCCGCCGTCATGGAAATTCCTTTCAAAATGGCGGCGGAGACTGGCACCGGAATCGCGTTTGCGCCACCCATGCCGGCGCGATGAGGCAATGCGAATGACGCAGGACGAGGGGCGGGATCCGCGCTACAGGGCCGGAATGGCGGCCGGTCCCGGCCTTAATCCATGCGGATTGCCGAGGCGACCATGCATTCCCGCCTCTGGCGCGACGCCTTCACTCCGCATAATATGTCGATCGTCATATATAGCCGGCGGCCCGAAAGCCGCCCGCCCACGATGTGGAGACCGCGCGACCATGCATGCCCCCCTGTCCTCAAGGGCCGCGACAACGGCCGTGACCGCCGATCGCCTGCTGACGGCGCCGATCCTGCCGACGCTGCTGCGGCTGGCACTGCCGAACACCGTTGCCATGGCCGGCAGCGCGCTGGTCGCGGTGGCGGAGACCGCCTATATCGGACGCCTCGGCACCGTTCCGCTGGCCGCCATCGCGCTGGCGTTCCCCTTCACGATGCTGATGCAGATGACCTCGGCCGGCGCCATGGGCGGCAGCGTGTCCTCCGCCATCAGCCGCGCGCTCGGCGCCGGCGACCAGGACCGGGCGACGACGCTGGCCTGGCACGCCGCGGTGATCGGGCTGATCGGCGGCATCGTCTTCATGCTGACGATGTGGGCGTTCGGCGGCGCCTTCTTCACCTTCCTCGGCGGACGCGGCGCGGTGCTCGACGAGGCACGCGCCTATGCCAATGTGCTGTTCGCCGGCGCGATCTCGATCTGGCTGGTGAACACGCTGGCGTCGATCGTACGCGGCACCGGCGACATGAAGGTGCCGTCCGGCACGCTGCTCGCGGTCGCGCTGCTGCAAGTCGTCCTCGGCGGCACCCTCGGCCTCGGCCTTGGCGGCGTGCCGCAATTCGGCATGCGCGGCGTCGCCGCCGGCCAGGCCATCGCCTATAGCTGCGGCGCGCTGTTCCTGATCTGGTTCCTGCTCGGCGGCCGCAGCCGGCTCGATCTCGCACGTGCCCGCTTCACGCTTCAGCGCGGCATGTTTCTCGACATCATGAAGGTCGGCGCGATCGCCTGCTTCTCGCCGCTGCAAACCGTGCTGACCATTCTCGTGTTCACCAGCATCGTCACCCGCTTCGGCACCGAGGCGCTGGCGGGCTACGGCATCGGCGCGCGCCTCGAGTTCCTCCTGATCCCGATCGCCTTCGCATTCGGCACCGCATCGATCCCGATGGTCGGCATGGCGATCGGCGCCGGACTGGTCGCGCGCGCGCGCCGCGTTGCCTGGACCACCGGAATCGTCGCAACCCTCACGGTCGGCGCGGTGGGGGTGGTGGCGGCGATCCAGCCGACGCTGTGGGTGTCGCTGTTCACGCGCGACCCCGGCGTCAGCGCCGCCGCGGCAACCTACTTCGCCTTCGCGGGCCCCGCCTTCGGCTTCTTCGGGCTCGGCGTCGCGCTGTACTTCTCCTCGCAAGGCGCCGCGCGGGTTCTCGGTCCGGTGCTGGCCTCCACCGCGCGGCTGCTGATCGTCGGCTGCGGCGGCTGGTGGTTGGCCATGCTTCAGGCACCGAGCTGGATGCTGTTCGCATTGGTCGGCGTCGCCATGGCCGTGTTCGGACTCGGAACCGCGGCCTCCGTCCGCTTCTCGCGCTGGGGCGCGTGAACGAAAGCCACGCGCTCCGGCGAAAGTTGCGACGCGCCAGGCGCAATGCACCGTTGCGCGCGGCGCGATCCGGCATTGCACGAGCGCGCTATTTTTGTCATGCACCTCTCACGTCTTTCGGAGGGCCTGATGAACTCAATGTTGCGCGCAAACATCATCGCATCGACCGTTATCGCATCGGCCGCTATCGCGGCGGCACTGGTGGGCGGCCCGGTCGGCGCGCGCGCACAGGCCGGCGGCGATCCGAGCGGAACCTGGCGGACGCAGGCCGGCGACGCCAATGTGCGGGTCAGCCGGTGCGGCAAGGGCATCTGCGGCGTGGTCGTTGCCTTGCGCGAGCCGATCAATCCGGCAACCGGCGCGCCGTTCGTCGACGACAAGAATCCGAATCCGGCGCTGCGCCGCCGTCCGATCGTGGGGCTGCCGCTGTTCAGCAACATGCGGCCGACCGGCCCCAGCCGCTGGGCCGGACATATCTACAATGCCGACGACGGCGGAACCTACGAGAGCCACATCAACATGACCGGGCCGAACTCGCTGCAGGTCAATGGCTGCGTCGGCGCGCTGTGCGGCGGCGAGAACTGGACCCGCGTGCGCTGACCCTGTAGCGTTCGCGGACGACATCGCCCTCGTTCGCCGGGCTCCTGCAACCCGTTCGCCGGGCTCCTGCAAGGTGAGACGTGAAGACCCTTCGCCGCATCTTCATGATCGGGCTCGATGCCTTCGACACCTTTCTCGCCGATGACGGCTGGGCGATCGCGAGCCACATCGCGCTCTCCACGCTGATGGCACTGTTTCCGTTCCTGATCGTGCTGACGTCGCTGGCCGGCTTCTTCGGGTCCAAGGATCTTGCGGACCAGGCGGCGGAACTGATGCTGCAGGTCTGGCCCGCGGAGGTCGCAAGCCGCCTTTCGGGCGAGATTCACGACGTGCTCACCACGACGCGCGGCGGCGCGCTGACGGTCGGCGCGGCGCTCGCGCTCTATTTCGCCTCCAACGGCATCGAAAGCCTGCGCGTCGCGCTCAACCGCGCCTATGCGGTGACCGAGGCGCGGCGCTGGTACTGGCTGCGGCTGGAGTCGATCGGCTACACGCTGATGGCCGCGATCGCCGCCCTGATCCTCGCGCTGCTGATCGTGCTCGGCCCGCTGCTCCTCGAGGCGGCCCGGCGCTACATCCCGGTGATGGTGGAAGCGAACGAGCGGATGCTGACGATCGCGCGCTACGGCATCTCGATCCTCGCGATGATCGCCGTGCTCTTCATCCTCCACGCCAGGCTTCCGGCGGGCCGCCGCAGCTTCCGCGAAATCATGCCGGGGATCATCTTCACCGTGGTCGCCTCGCTGATCTCGGGCATCACCTTCGGGCAATATCTCGCGCGCTTCGCCAACAACTACGTCACGATGTATGCCGGGCTGGCATCGGTCATCATCGCACTGGTGTTCCTGTATTTCATCTCGGCGATCTTCGTCTATGGCGGCGAATTGAACGCCGCCATCATCAAGGCGAAACGGTCGCGCGGCGCCGCGCGGCGGCAAGAGCCGCCGCCAGCGCACGGGGCGACACCGGCTTGAGCAGGAAGGCATCGGCGCCGGCCTTGCGCGTCAGCGCGTCGTCCTCGCCGCGACCGGACAGGCCGATAATGGCGATGCGCCGGTAGGGCGCGGGCAAGGCGCGGATGCGCCGGATCGCCTCGACACCGTTGATGCCCGGCAGCACCATGTCCATCAGCACCACGTCGAAATCGCCCCTGGCGACACGATCCGCCGCCAGTTCGCCGCGGCCGACGAACTCGGCATGATGACCGAGTTCGGTGAGGATGGTGTTGAGCACGACGCGGCCGAATGGATTGTCCTCGACGCTCAACACCCGCACGGCGCCGGCCGATTCGACCGGCCGCGCGGCGCCGGCGATCGCATCGTGCCCGGCCGCGTTCTCCGCCGCCGCCAGGTCGACCGTAAGCGTGAAAACCGCGCCGCCACCGCGCCGTTGCGCCACCGCGACGTCGCCGCCCATCGCTTTCGCCAGTTGCTTCACCGACGACAATCCGAGGCCGGCGCCGCCGAACCGCGAAGCAATGGTGACATTGGCCTGCGAAAACGGCCTGAACAGCCGCTTGATCTCGGCAAGCGTCAGGCCGATGCCGCTGTCGGAGATCGTGAACGCGACGCGCACGCGGCCCTTCGGCGCGCGCGGTGTGGTGACCTTCAACGCGACATCGCCCTGCGCGGTGAACTTGACGGCGTTGTCGATCAGGTTTTCCAGCGCGGCGCGCAACCGCACCGCGTCGCCGATGGCGAAGGCCGGCAGCGTATCGGCGATCCGCACATCGGAGCGCAGGCCCTTCGCAGCGGCGCGGCCGGCGAGCGAATTGCCGACGCTGCGGGCGAGCACGCGCAGGTCGAAGAAGTCCTGGCGGCCGGCGAACGCGCCCCGCCCGGCATTGCGGCTGCGCGCGGCGTCGACGAACAGGGTCGCAAGGCTCGCGAGATGTTCGGCGCTCGCCTTGATGGTCTCGACCCAGCGGCGCTCGCGCTCACCGAGTTCGGAGGTGGCGAGCAGGTCGCTGACGGCGAGGATGCCGGTCAGCGGCGTGCGCACCTCGTGGGCGAAGGCCGCGAGCGCGTTCTCGACGATATCGGATGCGGCACGGTTCGGCCTTTTCGCCGCCGCCTTGCTCACCGCAGGCGCCTTGTTCACCGCAGATGCCTTGTTCACCACAAGCGCCTTGCGCTTTGTCCGGCTGACCGCCTTCGCGGATGGCGGCGGCCGGCGCGAGGCTGCCTTGCGGGGCGCGGGCCGCTGCTTCCGCCGTGCCTGCGGCGAACTGGTCTTGCGCGGCCCCCGCGATTTCGGCGCCATGATTCCCCTCACCCCTGGCCGTTACCTTGCCACGGCCGGCACGGCCGAGTCACGGGCTCTTCGGGCTTGCAACCGGCTTGCGGCAGGGCGGAGGCGAATCACGGCAGGCCGATTCGCTGCCTGATCCCGGCCGGCGTCATGCCGGCGGCGCGCAAGCCGCGCAGCGCGGTCGCCGATGTCGACTTCGACAGCTTGCGCCCGGCGGCATCCCGGACCAGGCGGTGATGCCGGTAGGCCGGCGCCGGCAGGTCGAGCAATCGCTGCAGCAGCCGATGCACCGACGTGGCGTGGAACAGATCCTGTCCCCGCACCACATGGGTGACGCCTTGCAGGGCATCGTCCAGCACCACCGAGAGGTGATAGCTGGTCGGCGTATCCTTGCGCGCGAGGATGACGTCGCCCCATGCCGCAGGATCCGCCGGGACGGCACCGCGCTCGCCCTCGGGGCCCGAACCCTGCTCGGCCCAGTCGAGCACGCCGGCACGCGCGATCGCCGCCGCCATGTCGAGCCGCAGCGCGTAAGGCGCGCCAGATGCCGATAGCCGCTGCCGCGCGCACGCCGACAACGCTTTCGCCGAGCCGGGATAAAGCGGCGCGCCGTCCGGATCGCGCGGCCAGCGACCGGCGGCGTCGCGCGCGGCGACCATCCGCGCGATCTCGGCGCGGCTCTCGAAAGCCGGATAGACCAGCCCCATGGCATCGAGGCGGTCGAGCGCGGTGCGGTAGACCTCGAGATGCTCCGACTGCCGCCGCACCGGCTCCTCCCACGCCAGGCCGAGCCAGGCGAGGTCGGTACGGATCGCGACATCGAATTGCGGGCGGCAGCGCGTGGCGTCGATGTCCTCCATGCGCAGCAGCAGCCGTCCGCCGGCCTGCCGCGCCAGATCGGCATTGAGCAGCGCCGAATAGGCGTGACCGAGGTGCAGATAGCCGTTCGGGCTCGGCGCAAACCGGAAAACGGGTGGCATCGCTCTCAACCGCTGGCATTGCCGGACCTGATCCGGCCATCCATCCTGCAAAGGAACCTGTTACGGTACAGGTATAGATGGATGTACGGGCATAGGCGAGCGAAGCGACGCCGTTCCACGAACGGCCATGCCCGCGCATGACGGCGGATGGAGACGATGACCGTTCACCTCGACACCCAGGCCGACCTCGACGACGCGATGGCAACGCTGGTGGCGCAGGACCCCCGGCTTGCGCCGATCCTGGCGCAGACCGGAATGCCGGCGCTGCGGCGGCGCGAGCCCGGCTTCACCGGCCTCGCCGCCATCGTCTGCGGCCAGCAACTGTCCACCGCGAGCGCGGCGGCGATCTGGGCGCGGGTGAGCGCGAGCCTCGACCCGTTCCATCACGATGCGATCCGGAAAGCGCGTGCCGACCGGCTCGGCCGGCTGGGGCTGTCGGCGGCGAAGATCAAGACGCTGAAGCTGCTGGCGCGCGAGATCGCCGACGGCCGGCTCAATCTCGACGTGCTGGCCGAGGAGGACGCCGACGCCGCGCATCACACGCTGATTTCCCATCACGGCATCGGGCCGTGGACAGCGGACATCTATCTTTTGTTCTGCCTCGGCCATGGCGATGCCTGGCCGGCGGGCGATCTCGCGATCCAGGAGGCAATGCGGATCGGGCTCGGCCTCAAGGCGCGGCCCTCGGTGAAGGAGATGGCGCCGCTGGCGGAGCCGTGGCGGCCGCTGCGCGGCGTCGCGGCGCATCTGTGGTGGGCCTACTACCGCGTCGTGAAGAAGCGCGAGGGCGTCCTGTCCGGCAACGGCGCTTCGAGCGCCGCTTCAGCCGTTGCAAAGCCGGCATCGCGCAAGGCGAAGACCACGGTCAACAAGGCCCGAGCAAAGCCGCGGGGCGCCAGGCCGTGAGCATCGCGCCTGGCGTCCCGGCGCGGAAACCGTGCCGTGATTCCAGGAGTTGTGGTTCCGGGGCGTGAGCCGGCGAACGAGCCCGGAACCCATGCCCTCCATATCCCCGCCACAACCCGGACGCCGGTCCTGGATGCCGGTGGCCGGTCGCTTCGGTCGGCGCCGCGATCACGGCATGTTCAGCGGCGGACAACGCTCGCGATGCCCTTCACAATCCCGTCGTGGTGATTGTAGTATGACGATTGAGGCTGCTTCGCAGCCGCCGGAGTGGGAATCGGGAGTGGGAATCGGGAGCGCTGCTTGAACGCGCATGTCTCACAAGGCGGTTGGCCGGTGCTCGTATTGAACGCCGACTACCGGCCATTGAGCTACTATCCGCTTTCGCTTTGGTCGTGGCAGGACGCGATCAAGGCGGTGTTCCTCGACCGCGTCAACATCGTCGAACATTACGACCGCGCGGTGCGAAGCCCGAGCTTCGAGATCCAGCTTCCCAGCGTGGTGTCGCTGAAGTCCTTCGTCAAGCCGACCACGCATCCCGCCTTCACCCGCTTCAACGTGTTCCTGCGCGACCGCTTCACCTGCCAGTACTGCGCCTCCCATGACGACCTGACCTTCGACCACATCGTTCCGCGATCGAAGGGCGGCCAGACCACCTGGGAGAATGTCGTCGCCGCCTGCTCGCCCTGCAACCTGAAGAAGGGCAACCTGACCACCGCGCAGGCCAACATGTATCCGCGCCAGGCGCCGTTCGCGCCCACCGTGCAGCAGCTTCACCGCAACGGCCGGCTGTTCCCGCCGAACTACCTGCACCAGAGCTGGCTCGACTATCTCTATTGGGACACCGAGCTGGATCCGTAGGCGGCCTTGCTGCCGTCCCTGCCGGCCGCCTTGTCCGCCTGTCGGCCCTGCGCAGGAACGACAAGGTCGATACCGGACATTGTGCCGCCCGCCGCTTTTGCGCCCGCCCGCCCGCTCTGCTAACCATGCCTCCATCGGACCCGAACGCCGCCCGCGATCGAACGCGCGCGCCGGACACAAGGAGCAGAGGACGATCATGATCGAAACCGTTGGCATCATCGGCGCCGGCACCATGGGCAACGGCATCGCGCAGATTTGCGCGGCGGCCGGACTGAAGGTCGTCATGACCGACATTTCCGATGCCGCGATCGCGCGCGGCCTCGGGGTGGTCGAGAACAGCCTGGAGCGGCTGGTCAACAAGCAGAAGATGACCGAGGAGGACCGCGCCGCGGCGCTGAAGCGCATCACCGCCACCACCGACAAGGCCAAGCTCGCCGATTGCGACCTGGTGATCGAGGCCGCGACCGAGAACGAGGATCTCAAGATCAAGATCCTCAAGGACCTCTGCGCCAGCCTGCAACCGCGCGCGCTGGTCGCCACCAACACCTCGTCGATCTCGATCACCAAGCTGGCGGCGGCGACCGACCGTCCCGACCGCTTCATCGGCATGCACTTCTTCAACCCGGTGCCGCTGATGGCGCTGCTCGAACTGATCCGCGGCCTGCAGACCTCCGACGACACCCACGCCAGGGCTGTCGACTTCGCCAAGCGCATCGGCAAGGTGGCGATCACCGCCAAGAACAGCCCCGGCTTCGCCGTCAACCGCATCCTGTGCCCGATGATCAACGAGGCGATCTTCGCGCTGCAGGAGGGCATCGCCAGCGCCGAGGACATCGACGCCGGCATGAAGCTCGGCTGCAACCATCCGATCGGACCACTGGCGCTCGCCGACATGATCGGCCTCGACACCATGCTGTCGGTGATGGAGGTATTCTACGAAGGCTTCGAGGACCCGAAGTACCGCGCCGCGCCGCTGCTCAAGGAAATGGTCGCCGCCGGCCATCTCGGCCGCAAGTCCGGCAAGGGTTTCTACGACTACGGCAAGTAACCATGAACTCGCTCCCCCGCATGCGGGGGAGCGAGCCACGACGGCGCGCGCCCGCTTCCTCGATACGACATTCGATCTTGTTCGACCGCCGCCGCCGTGGAACAGTTTCATCGGGTGACGTTGACGCGATGTCGCGCCACGGTTGAGCCCGTGGGCATCGCTGCCTATCTGAAGGACGGCGCCGGCCCCCCGGCGCCGCAGCTTCCCTCCATCGGAGGAACCCGAATCGGAGGACCCGATGCCCTCACTGCCCGACTTCACCGTCCCCGCTGCCGTGCAGCCGCGCCCACAGGACTACGGTTTCGATCTCGACCGCGCGCTCGACGCCGTGGTCGGCCTGCACGCGATCGTGCCGCCGGACGCCTTCACCGCCGAGACGCTCGGCACCGAACGCGGCGGCAACGGCGTGGTGATCGGCGACGGCCTGGTGCTGACCATCGGCTACCTGGTGATGGAAGCCGAGACGGTGTGGCTGCATCCCAACGACGGCCGCGTGGTCGAGGGCCATGTGCTCGGCGTCGATCCGGAAACCGGCTTCGGGCTGATCCAGGCGCTCGGCCGGCTCGAGGTAACGCCGCTGCCGCTCGGCGCCTCGCGCAACGCGGATGTCGGCGATGCCGTGATCCTGGCCGGCGCCGGCGGACGAGCGCGCTCGGTCGCAGCCAGCATCGCCGCGCGGCAGGAATTCGCCGGCTACTGGGAGTACCTGCTGAGCGACGCCATCTTCACCACGCCGGCGCACCCGAACTGGGGCGGCGCGGCGATGATCTCCGCCCACGGCGAACTGATCGGCATCGGCTCGCTGCAGATCGAGCGCGAGGACAGCGACGGCCACTTCAACATGGTGGTGCCGATCGACCTGCTGACGCCGGTGCTGGACGACCTGCGCCGCTTCGGCCGCGTCAACCGGCCGGCGCGGCCGTGGCTCGGCATATATGTCACCGAGATCGAGGACAGGGTGGTGATCCTCGGCGTCGCCGACAAGGCGCCGGCGGCGCGCAGCGAGTTGAAGACCGGCGACGTCATCCTCGCAGTGGACGGCGAGCCGGTCTCGACGCTGGCGGCGTTCTACCGCAAGGTGTGGTCGCTGGGCGATGCCGGCGTCGACGTGCCGCTGACGATCTACCACGAAGGCATCACCTTCGATGTCGAACTGGTGTCGGCCGATCGCCTCAAGCTTTTGAAGGCTCCACGGCTGCATTGAGGCCGCGCGCGTCCCGGCGCATCGGAGCGGGCCGACCGAACCTTATCTCACCCCGGCTCAGTAATCCTTGAGCAGCCGCTCGATATAGTCGAGCTCGATCTGCGGCCGGCTGGGATCGGCCAGCCGCCGCCGCAGTTCCTCGAGAATGCGGCGCACCCGCTGCACGTCGATCTCGCCGGGAATCTTCACCGTCAGGTCGTCGCCGAGCTGGCGGCCGCGCAGCGGCCGGCCCAGCGGATCGGTCTGGTTGCCACCGCTCTGCTGGCGGCCCGGCCGGACGCCCGAGCCGTTGTCCTGGCCTTCACCGTCCTGCTGCATCACCTGCGCGAGTTCCTGCGCGCCTTTGCGCAGCGCTTCCAGCGCACGGCCCTGCGAATCCACCGCGCCCTCGGCGTTGCCGTCGCCGAGCTGGCCGTCGGCATCGCCCATGGCGGAATCGGCGTCGCCGAAACTGCCCTCGCCCTGCCCCTTCCGACCCTGCCCGCGCTGGCCCGGCATCATGCCCTGGCGCGCGAGTTGCTCCTGCAATTGGCGCAGCCGGTCGCGCAACGCCTGCTGGTCCTGCTGCAGGCCGTTCAGGGCGTTCTGGTCGCCTTGCCGGCCGTGACGGCGGTCGCGGCGCGAATCCTGCCGCCGCTTGAAGGTGCGGTCGCGCAACTGCTGCTGCTTTCGGATCATGTCGCCGAGTTCGTTAAGCGACTGCCGCATGTCGCTGTCGCCGCCCTGCCCGGGCCGCGCCATCTGCAGGTTCTCCAGCATCTGCGCGAGCTGATCCAGCATCTGGCGCGCGGCATCCTTGTTGCCGGAGCGTGACAGCCGCTCCATGCGGTCGAGCATGTTGTTGAGATCCTGCTGGCGCAGCATGCGGGTGTTCTGGTCCAGCGGCCGCGCCAGCTCCTGCGGATTGTTGCGCAGCCGCTCGGCGAGCTGGCGCAGGAAGCGCTCCATCGCCGCGCGCAGGTTCTCGGTGAGCTTCCTGATCTCCTCGTCGCTGGCGCCGCGCTCCAGCGCCTGCTTCAGGGCGTCCTGCGCCGCGCGCAGCGCCTTGTCGACATCGGTGATGTCGCCGTCCTCGATGGTGGTGGCGAGCGCCCACAGGCTGGCGACCACGGCGCGAAGCTGGTCGTCGGTATGCGCATGCGCGATCTGGTGCGCCACCGAGCGCAGGCCGAGATACTGCCCCGCCTGCGGCGTGAAGGCTTCCGGCGCGATCAGCAGCGCATCGAGGGCGAGCTTGACCTGCGCGGCCTGGTTGGCGTCGCGCGCCAGGTTGCGCCGCTGCTCGATCAGCGCGCGCGCCAGCGGCTTGGTGAACAGCCGCTCCGGCAGGCGCATCGCGAACGGCTCGCTGTGCCCCTCGTTGCCGGCTTCGTCCTTCGCAACCAGAGTCAGATGGCCCTCGGCGCCGGCGTAAGGGTTCTCGCTGAGATCCTTGACGGTCTGCCCGACGCCCTTGCGGGTGCGCGCATTGGGCAGCGCCAGCGCGAATTGCGGCGGATCGAACAGCGGACGGGCCACCACCGGGTGATCGGGCACGGTCTCGCTCCCGGGCGGATTGACCGCGAAACGCGCCTGCGCCCCGGTGACGCCGTAGTCGTCCTCGATCCGGTAGGTCAGTTGCAGCGAGCCGCGCGCCTGCCGCTCCGGCTTCTTCACGAGCGCGATGGTCGGGGCATGATCGGGAGCGGCGGCGAAGCTCCAGGGCGGCTGGTTCGACGGCGCGCGCACATGGGCGGTGCCGTCGGCAGCGATAGTGAAATGCCTTTCGCTGGTGCCTTGCGGCGCATCCTCCACCGGCGCGGCCTCGGCGACGCCGCCGGTGGTCGCCACGTCCAGCGTGCCGCCGCTGGCGCGCACCACCAGCGTGCTGCCGGCCGGCACCGCCAGCGCCGCATTGTCCGACGCGGCCGCCTCCCGGTTGGCGGCCGAAAGGATGATCGGCGGCCTGGCGGTGTAGGGCGGCGGCGTCACCCAGGCATCGACGCGGATATTGGCCGGTGCCAGCACGCCGTTCCAGTCGAACGCCGCGGCCAGCCGCGACATCCGGTCGCCACCGGCGGCGACATAGCTGGTCACCATCAGCAGCACCACCAGCGCGCGCAGCGCCCACGGATCGTGGATGGCAAGGCGCGGCGACGGCAGCCCGGCGCGAACCCGCTTCAGGGCGGCCAGGGTGCGCTCGCGCTGGGCCTGCCACAGCGCCAGCGCCACCGGGTCCAGGGTCGAGACCGTGTCCGACAGCGCGGTGGCAGGGCGGTGACGCAGGCCGCTGCCGCGGTCGAGCCGGGCCAGGCCCTCGGCACGGCCCGGCCAGCGAAACCGGACCAGCGGCCACAGCGCCGCCAGCGCCAGCAGCACGAAGACGGCGAGCCCGGCGATGCGGCCGGCCAGCGGCAGCGCCAGCCACAGCCCGGCCCATGAGACCGCCAGGAACAGCCCGGCGACGCTGAGCACGGCAGCCAGCGGCGGCCACGCCCGTTCCCACGCGATGGCGAGCCGGGCGCGCTGCAACGCGCTGGCCAGCCGGACATCGGCCGGCGTCCCGGGCTCGCTCACCGGCTCGGACGGCTTCGATGGCGTCGTCTCGGCTCGCGGCGTCTTGGAAGCAGGACCGCTCAATGCAATCTCCCGAAAAAGGGATCACAGCCTATCACGGCGGCGGCTTTGAGGCACGGTCCCGCGCCTTGTAATCCCTGTCCTGCAATCCCCGCCTTGCAATCCTCTCCCCGCAACCCCCATGCCGGAACTTGCATGGCCGCGAGGCGTGACGCGGGCGGCTCAAGTCCGTAACGTTCCCCGATCCAAACACGAAACGCGCAAGGACGGTCATGGACAAGACGACGCACGACAAGGGACTGCAGATCCGCAAGGAGGTGCTGGGCGAGGCTTACGTCGCCAATGCGCTGAAGAATTCCGACGACTTCAACAAGCCGTTCCAGGAACTGGTGACGGAATATTGCTGGGGCGCGATCTGGGGCCGCGAGGGGCTGCCGCGCAAGACCCGCAGCATGCTCAACCTCGCGATGATCTCGATCCTCAACCGGCCGCACGAGTTGCGCGCCCATATCAGGGGCGCGATCACCAACGGCGTGACGCGCGACGAAATCCGCGAGGTGCTGATGCAGGTCGCCTGCTATGCCGGCATTCCGGCCGGCGTCGACAGCTTCCGCATCGCGCGCGAGGTGTTCGCCGAACTCGACAAGGCTTAAAACGCACAGACCATGGAGAGGGGCAAGGAGAGAGGCATGGAGATCGGATTCATCGGCCTCGGGAAGATGGGCTTCCCGATGGCCCGCCGGCTGATCGATGCCGGCCATCGGCTCGTGGTGTTCGACCGGCGGAAGGAGGCGGTCGACAGGCTGGCGGCGCTCGGCGCGCAAGCCGCGACCTCGCCGAAGGACGTCGCCGACCGCGTCGAGAACGTGTTCGCCAGCCTGCCCTCGCTGCAAGCCTCGCTCGCGGTCGCGACCGCCGCCGACGGCGTGATCGCAGGCAGCCGCGTCAGGCGCTTCGTCGACCTGTCGACCATCGGCGCGCAGATGGCGGCGCGCATCCAGGCGGCGCTGGCCGGGGGAAACATCGTGCAGCTCGACAGCCCGGTCAGCGGCGGCGTCGCCGGCGCCGAGAAAGGCACGCTGGCGGTGATGGTGTCGGGGCCGCGCGCCGATTTCGATACGCTGAAGCCGGTGCTCGACGTCATCGGCAAGGTGTTCTTCATCGGCGAGAAACCTGGCGCGGCGCAGACCATGAAGCTCGCCAACAACTTCCTCTCCGCCACCGCCATCGTCGCGACCTCGGAAGCGGTGGTGATGGGCGTCAAGGCCGGGCTCGATCCCGCGGTGATGGTCGACGTCTTCAACGCCGGCTCGGGGCTGAACACCGCGAGCCGCGACAAGTTTCCCAAGTCGGTGCTGCCGCGCACCTTCGATTTCGGCTTCGCCACCGGGCTGATGGTGAAGGACGTGCGGCTGTGCCTGGAGGAAGCCAGGTCGCTCGGCCTGTCGCTCGAGGTGGCGGAGGCGGTCGGCCAACTGTGGGAGACGGTGATCGCGGAGATGGGCGCGGAGTCCGACTTCACCGCCGCGATCCAGCCGATCGAGCAGCGCGCCGGCGTGGTGGTGGGAAAGACGCCTGTTTAGCAGGCTGCTGATAAAGTCCCCAGCCGTCATTTTCGGGGCGCACCACGCGGGGTCGTTACGGCACGTGCCTTGACGATCCCGGGTCTGCGCAGCGGCACGGCGTGCCGCAACGCGCCCGGGAAACACGGGATGCGGACTTTTCAAACGGGCTCTTAAAGAGCGACGTCACAGCCACGGCGCGGGCTGGTCCAGCGCGATCAGCCGATCGACGTCGATGCGCGGGCGCACCACCGCATATTGATCGCCCTTGACCAGAACTTCCGGCACCAGCGGCCGGGTGTTGTAGGTGCCGGCCTGCACCGCACCGTAAGCGCCCGCGGTCATGATCGCCAGCAGGTCGCCTTCCTTCGGTTCCGGCAGGTTGCGGCCGAGCGCGAGATAGTCGCCGGTCTCGCACACCGGCCCCACCACGTCCGCCACCAGCACCGGGGCGTCGGGCGCGGCCGCGCGCACCGGCATGATCTGGTGATAGGCTTCATACAGCGTCGGGCGGATCAGGTCGTTCATCGCCGCATCGATGATGACGAAATTGCGCGCCTCGCCGTGCTTCACATAAATCACGCGGCTCACCAGGATGCCGGCATTGCCGACGATCATGCGGCCGGGCTCGAACATCAGCGTGCAGCCGAGATTGTGCGTCACCCGCTTGACCATCTCGGCATAGGCGACCGGCTCCGGCGGCGCGGCACGGTCCTCGTAATAGGGCACGCCGAGGCCGCCGCCGAAATCGACGTGGCTGATGGTGTGGCCGTCGCCGCGCAGCACCATGACGAAATCCGCCAGCAGGCGGAAGGCCGCCTCCATCGGCCCGAGATCGGTGATCTGGCTGCCGATATGCATGTCGACGCCGGTGACCTCTATGCCCGGCAGCTTGGCCGCGCGGGCATAGACCTCGCGCGCCCGCGCGATCGGGATGCCGAACTTGTTCTCCGACTTGCCGGTCGAAATCTTCGCATGGGTGCCCGAATCCACATCGGGATTGACGCGGATCGAGATGCGCGCGGTGCGCCCCATCTGCGCGGCGATCCGCGACAGCGCCTCAAGCTCGGGTTCGGATTCGATGTTGATGCAGAGGATGTCGTGCGACACCGCCAGCCGCAATTCGTCGGCGGTCTTGCCAACTCCGGAAAACAGAATCCTGTTCGCCGGAATGCCGGCGGTCAGCGCGCGCTTGAGTTCGCCGCCCGACACCACGTCGGCGCCGGCGCCGAGCTTCGCCAGCGTGCGCAGCACCGACTGGTTGGAGTTCGCCTTCATGGCGTAGCAGACCAGATGGTCGGTGCCCGCGAAAGCGTCGGTGAAGACGCGGAAATGCCGCTCCAGCGTCGCGGTGGAATAGCAGTAGAACGGCGTCCCGACCGCGTCCGCCACCACGGACAGGTCGACGCCTTCGGCATGCAGCACGCCGTCACGATAATCGAAATGGCGCATCGGCCTCGTGCCCCGAATCCGAAGTTCGCCTTGCGCGAACGTCTGAACCACCACACCAGGGTCTGATCCACTTGCGTTGAATCAGACCCGCCGTTTATCCTTTTTGTTTGAGCATGATCTTTTCCGAAAGCCGGCTTCCACTTTTCGGAATCATGCTCTAGTCCAGCAGCGGATCGAGGATGAAGGACTTCTTCTGGCCTGGAGGCGCGACCGGCTTGCGGCTGGCGTGATAGGCCGGGTCGAATACGCCCGCCGGCCCCGCGGCCGGACCGTTGGCCGCGGACGCACCG
>JAGRLZ010000234.1 GCA_020441545.1 Xanthobacteraceae bacterium
CTCATAGCTTTCGGGATGCTTGTTGCGGCTGAGCAGGTCGGTCAGCACCGGGCCCATGCTGTCGATCACGGCCTGCGCGTCGGCGCCCGGGTTGATCTCGATGAGCGCGTGGATGCGGCTGCCGAGATCGGGATCGGGCAGGCCGACCACGATGCTGGAATGCACGTCCGGATGCGCCATCACCGCCGCCTCGACCTCGGCCGGATAGATGTTGGCGCCGCCGCGCAGGATCATGTCGGTGAGGCGGTCGCCGAGATAGAGATAGCCGTCCTCGTCGAGCCGCCCGACATCGCCGATCGATTCCCAGCCGTCCGGCCGCCGCTTCGGCTCGGCGCCGATATAGTGGTAGGTGGTGCCGACGCCGTCGGCCGGCATGAAATAGACCTCGCCGGTCTCGCCCACCGGCACGTCGTTGCCGTCCTCGCCGACGATGCGAATGGCGCAGGCGGTGGGATCGACCTTGCCGACCGAGCCGCGATGCGCGAGCCACTCGGTGCCCGAGATCACCGTGCGGCCCTGACGCTCGGTGCCGCCGTAAAGCTCATGGATCTTGTCCGGCCCCAGCCATTCGATCCACTTCTCCTTCAGCCAGGCCGGCATCGGGGCCGCCATGTGGAACACGGTCTTGAGGCTTGAGACGTCGTAGCGGCTCCGCACCTCCTCCGGCAGCGACCAGATGCGATGCATCATCGTCGGCACGAAATTGACCCACTCCAGCTTGTGGCGATCGATCAGGCGCAGCGCCTCCTCGGCATCGAATTTCGGCAGGCCGGTCACGCTGCCGCCCGCGAACAGCGCGAAGTGCGACACGATGAACGGCGCATTGTGATAGAGCGGCCCCGGATTGAGCAGCGCGGTGCCCGGCTCGATCTGAAGCGGCGGCGCGGCGGCGGTATCGGTGACCGCCGGCTCGTGATCGAGAATGACCTTCGGGCGCCCGGTGGAGCCGCCGCTGGTCATCGCCTTCCAGTAGCGCGCCACCGGCCGGTCCAGCGGTTCGTCGGACACGCCCTCGGGCATGAAGTCCCGTGGCACGGAATTCGGTGCATTCCACTCCGGCTCGCCGCCGACCACCAGCGACGGCTTCAGGATATCGAGGATCGCCGCCGCCTCGCCCCGCGGCAGCCGATGCGACAGCGAGGTCGGCGTCGCGCCCAGCTTCCACACCGCGAAACTGGTCTCGTAGAACACGTTGCTGTTGGGCAGGCCGATGGCGACGAAATCGCCCGCCTTGACGCCAAGCCCGGCGAAGGCGCGCGCGCGGCGGTTGGCATTCCGCTCCAGCATCTCCCAGGTCAGTTCGTCCGCGCCGTGCCGGACGGCGACCGTGGCTTGCGGGTTGCGGTCGGCATACCAGCGGGGCACCTCCGCGAGCGGAATCAGCATCTGTTTCTCCGTTTCTCGATTGTCCGGGCAGCTTGCGGCCGGGCCGCGATCTTAACGTGGTCTGGCGTGAAAGGGAGATTGGATCGCGCAAAGAATGCGCGTCAAGGCGGAAGGATCAAGCCGCGATTGAAATGTCGCCAGGCGCAAAATACGCCGCATGGCATCCCGCTCACAGGGACGGAGGCGACCGCGCGAGATCGCCAAGCGCGGCGTGCGCGGCTTTCATCAGCCGCTTCTTCCGCCTGCGATAGCCGGGCGGCCGACCCGACGATGCCGCGCCGACATGACGGAGCCGCTGCAGGTCGCGCAGGTCGCCGAGCGCCTGCTGCAACCGCTTCACCGGCCTGTGCAGACGCTGCAATGTCGCGCGTTCCTTCGCCGGACAGATGTCGCCCAGCACCTCCAGCACGTAGCGATAGCGCTTGGCCCTGAGGCGAAGGCGATGACGCCGCCGGGCGCCCATGCCGGCCAGGTCGCGTCCCTTCCGGACCAGCCGCGCGTGCCAGCGTGCAAGCCGCCGCCGGCGATACGGCTCCAGCAGCGCAACGCCGCCCTGGCGCGTCATCCACGGCCCGCGCTCGACCCACTGCGACAGCGCCGCCATCAGCCGCCGGAAGCGCGCCGAGCACAGGCCGGCGGCGACACGGCGATGAAGCGTCTCGCGTTCCCCGGCGTCTTGCACGCCGGCGCGCGCCGCCCATTCCCGGTATCGCCTGCGATGCGCCAGCGCGGCCGTCACGTCGGCATCGCGCACATCCCCCAGCAGGGCATGGAGCCAGGCCAGTTCCTGCTTGAGTTGCGGCCACGCGGCATCGAACGTCGCATTTGCGAAGAACGCGACCGCGGCGCGAAGCCGTGCAATGGCGATCCGCATCTGATGAACCGCCTCGACCTCGCCGGCGACGATCCCGGAACGCTGCGCGGCCATCCGCGCAAGGCAATCGCGCGCAATCGCCTGGAACGCTGTTGCGCAATCGGTTCCGGCGGCCACAGGCTTCGACGTCGCGGCCTCGCGCTCCGGCGCCCGATGGCCCACCGGCCGTTCCGGTTTCGCTATGCGCGCGGATCGGCCAGCAAGCATCACATGCCCTCACCCGCCCCATGCCCTCGCTCGTCCGGCAGTATACACGAAGTCGCCCGGACCGGGGCGAAAGCGCGGCGCGGCGCCCTCGCCTACGCCGCCGAGCGCCGGAGCAGGGTCCGCCGCGCGCCGCTCCAGGTGGCGACGCAGCGCCGCAGATCGATGAAATTCTGGTGCAGCTGCTCGAGCGCGAAGCCGACGGTGAAAAACCGCTCGATGACATCGCCGGCGAGATCGTGCGTCAGTCCCTCGCTGCGCACCGCAGCGATCTGGTCCGCATAGGCGCGCTGCGCCGCCTCGAACGGCTCGAGCGACGGCGGGGGCTCATGCGCCAGCAGCGCTACCTCGCAGCCGCGGACATAGGCGACGGCGGTGGCGCGCACCTGCTCGAGCGCCGGCTGCAGCCGGGGCTGCAGATGATCGGGCAGCTTCACCCCCGACACGCGGCCGATCATGACGAGATCGTGCCGCAGCCGCAGCAGGGTGCGCAGCAGCGGCCCGGTATCGGGGCCGACCGCGATCCAGGCGGCGCGCTCGTGCTCGGCCTCGGCACCCACCGCGCTGAGCCCGGTCATTGCCGCGCCGATGTCGTCCTGCAGGCGATGCAGCGTCTCGGTGTCGAGGCCGCGCATCAGGCCCTTCAGCAACGCATCGAGCGCCACCGCGACCTGCTCCAGCATCCGGGCGGCAGCGGTGACCGCGATGTTGTGCGCGCGCGACGGCACCACCGCGAACGACACCGCAAGCCCGGTGAAGGCGCCAACGGCAACTTCCAGCACGCGCTCGATCGCCGAGTCCAGCGGGCTGTCGTGCGTCATCGCCGGCAGCAGCAGCACGATGATCGCGGTGATCGGCGCGACGTTGAGGCTGGGATTGATGGCGGCGACGACCGCGAGCGGCGCCACCGCCAGCGCCAGCACCGCAAGCAGGGCGGCTTCCGTCGCGTGCGGAAACATCACCGCGATCAGGCCGCCATAGACCGCGCCGCCGATGGTGCCGATCAGATAATCCGTGGTCGCCTTGATCGAGCGCCCGACGCTCATCTGGGTCACGATCACCGCGGTCAGCACCGCCCATAGCGGCAAGTGCAGCCGCAAGCCAAGCGCCACCACCAGCGCCATCAGCGCCGCGATGACGACGCGAAAGGCGAGCGCCAGTTGCATCCGCCGCAACTTCAGCCATTCGGATAGGTCGGGCCCAACGGCCATCGAGGTGTCCTCCGCCACGCATCGAGTGGACGTTCCCGTCATGCCATGCTTACCTGCGCGCCGTCATCCCCAAACCCCCGAGGATTCGCGCATGTCGTTTTCGGTCGATCTGTTCTGGTCGTTTCGGAGCCCGTACAGCTATCTGGCGATCCCGAAGACGCTGAAGCTGGTCGCCGACTACGACGTGACCGTGAACCTGCGGCCGGTCTATCCGCTCGCCGTCCGCGTCCCCGGCTTCTTCAAGCGCGCCGATCCGCGCTTTGCGATGTATGTGGTGCTGGACAGCCGCCGCGTCGCCGAGCACGAGGGCATTCCGTTCCGCTTTCCGCAACCCGATCCGATCGTGCAGGACATGGCGACGCTCGAGGTCGCGGCCGAGCAGCCCTACATCCACCGCCTGACCCGGCTCGGCGCCGCCGCCCAGATGGACGGACGCGGGCTCGCATTCGTCGGCGCCATCGCGCCGGTGCTGTGGGACGGCCGCGTCCAGGGATGGAACGAGGGCGACCATCTCGCGGAGGCCGCCCGCGCCGCCGGCTTCGATCTCGCGGCCATGGACGCCGCCATCGCCGCCGATCCGGATCGCTACGAGCAGGTGATCGCGGCCAACGAGAAGGATCATGCCGCCTCCGGCCATTGGGGCGTGCCGACATTCGTGTATCGGAAGGAACCGTTCTTCGGGCAGGACCGCATCGACCTGCTGCGCTGGCGCATGGAGCAGAAGGGGCTGCGCCGCCGCGACGCGGCGTCATGACCGGCACGCGGCGAAAAACCCGCGCAGAGGAGGATCGTTAGCGGGAATGAGCTCCGATTCGATCGAGATCACCGACGAAACCAAGCTGATGATGGCCCGCGCCTTCGACAGCGCGTGGGAACGTTTCATCGCCCATGAGGGCGCGGGCGCCGACACCGGGGACAATCGCAAGCGCCTTGCGCTTCATATCGTCGACGCAGCCAGACGAGGCGATCTCGACGAGAAGCGACTTGCCGATGGCGGATTGATCCATCTCAGCGTGCTGGCCGCGGCGGCCCGGCTCGGCGCCACGCCGCACCACGATACGCCGGCGCCGCCCGCCGACGAACCGGCCCCTGCCGCGCCGGCAGCCGCGACCGTCCGCGCGCTCGGCCCGGACAACGTTCCGGCGGTCTCCGAAGCCCTCGAATTGTGCCTCGCGGAGCTTCCCTTGCGCATTCCGTCCGACGTGGTGCCGTTCCTGACCAAGGCCATTCTGGAGGAAACCTCGCGCGGCGAACAGGATCCCGCCCGCCTCAGCCAGGCAGCCCTCGCCGCACTCAAATCGCGATAGGCGCCATTCGCGGATGACGGCCCGCCGCGCTTGAACGCATGGCGGCGGGGAATTAACGTGCGCCACCGATCGCAAGGGAAATCGCCATGGCCAATGAAACCGCAACGCTTGCCGCCTATGTCGCAGACCTCCGCTATGACGCGATTCCGCGCGACGTGCTGGAGCGGGCCAAGGGCCTGACGCTGGATTTCCTCGGCAGCGCGGTGCGGGCGCGGCGCGAGGCGGAATCGACCCCCTCCCTGCTGGCAATGCTGAAGGCGCTGTCGCTCGACGGCGACGGCGAGGCCACGGTGGTCGGCGACGGCAAGACCTGGACGCCGGCGGTCGCCGCGCTGCTCAACGGCGCACTCGGCCACTCGCTCGATTTCGACGACACCCATGCGGATTCCTCGCTGCATCCGAGCGCGCCGGTGGTGCCGGCCGCCTTCGCGGTCGGCGAGATGGTGAATGCGTCGGGCCGCGACGTGCTCACCGCCATCGTTGCCGGCTATGAAGTATGCTGCCGGCTCGGCAATGCGCTCGACCCCACCTCGCATTATGCACGCGGCTTTCACCCGACCGCAACCGCCGGCACCTATGGCGCGGCGGCGGCCGCCGCCAGGCTGTTCGGGCTGAACAAGGAACAGATCGTTTCCGCCTTCGGCGTCTCCGGCAGCCAGGCCGCCGGCTCGCTGCAATTTCTCGTTAACGGTTCGTGGAACAAGCGCTACCAGGTCGGTGCCGCGGCGATGAACGGCGTGATCGCGGCAACGCTGGCGCGCGACGGCTTCATCGGGTCGAGCGAATCGGTCGAGGGCAAGCATGGCCTGCTGGTCGGCTACACCGACGACGCCCATCCCGACAAGGCGGTCGCCGGCCTCGGCCAGGTCTACGAGACCATGAAGATCGGCGTAAAACCCTATCCGAGCTGCCGCTACACCCATGCGGCGCTGGATGCGCTGCTCGCCATGCGCCGCGCCCACAACCTGACGCCGGACCGCATCAGGCGCGTCGAGATCGGCCTGCACCGCAACGGCATCACGCTGACCGGCGATACCGCGACCAAGCGCCATCCGACCTCGATCGTCGGCGGCCAGTTCTCGATGTACTTCACCGGCGCGATCGCGCTCGACCAGGGCAGCTTCGGCTGGGACGACTACGGACGGCTCGGCGACAAGGCGATCGACGCGCTCGCCGACCGCATCGACGTGGTGCAGGACGACCGGCTCGAGGTCGGCCGCACCCACCCGTTCGGCGCCCGCGTCACCGTCACCACCGATACCGGCACGCACGAGGAACTTTATCCCGATCCCTCGGGCGAGCCGACCTCGTTCCCGGACGCCGCGGCGATGCGCCAGAAATTCCTCACTTTGGCGCGCCCGGTGCTCGACGGCCGGGCGGAGAAATTCGCCGACGCGGTGCTGGCGCTGGAAACCTTCGACCGCGCATCGAAGGCCATTCAACTGGGGCGGCAGTAGGCGCCGCATTCTCCTCACACGCTCTCCGTCATGTCCGGCACAAGGCCGGCCATGACGGCTTGCCCCTATCCTTTCGCCGCATCGCTGATGGCGCGCAGCAGGGCCACAAGCGCGCCGTTGAGCGGCGTCGGGATGCCGTAACGCGCGCCCGCCGCCACGATGGCCCCGGTCAGCGCCTCGACCTCCAGCGAACGGCCGGCGGCGCGGTCGAAATACATCGAGGTGCCGGCCTCGGGCGGATAGGTGAGCAATTGCGCCATGATCCGCGCCGGCTCGTCGGGATCGAGCCGCGCGCCGTCGGCGCGGCCGACCGCGGCGGCCTCCTCCAGAACATGCAGGCACAGGTTCTTGATGTCGTCGCGCCGGAACACCGCCTGACGCTGCAACGTCAGCGCCGTCACCGGATTGGCCACCGCGTTGATGAGCAGCTTGCGCCAGGCCAGCGTCGCGAAATCGCCGCTGGCCTGGACTCGCAGCGAGGTGCCTTCGAGCAGCTTCGCGAAATCGCGGCCGTCGGCATCGTCCGCCACCGCCAGATCGCACTCGCCGACGGGCCGAAGGCGCACCCGGTCCGGCGCCAGCCGCTCGCCGTTGTAATAGACGATGGTCGGCACCACCTTCGCCGCACCGACCAGGGGCGCGAGGCGGTCGACATGGCCGATGCCGTTCTGCAAGGCCGCCACCCGCGTCGCCCCATCGCAGAGTTTCGCCAGCCACGGCGCGATCGACGGCGTCTGCTGCGTCTTGGTGCCGACCAGCACCCAATCGACGCGCGGCGCCGCGGCCGGGTCGCTCAAGAAGCGCAGGTCCGCGGTGATGGTCTTGTCCGGCCGCTCCAGCACCAGCCGGTCCAGCGGATGCCGCACGCAGGCGATCACGTCATGCCGGCCGGCGTCGAACAGGCATCCGGCGGCGATGCCGCCGATGCTGCCCAGACCGACCACGGCGATGGTCTGGCGGGCGGGCGGGAACGTCGATCCTGACATCCGGAATTCCATCACGAGAAGGCGGCACGGCCCCTTCTTATCGCGCCGCGCGTCATTTGAGGAGCCAGCGAAACGCGCGGCGCAACTCGTTCGCGCCATCGTGCTGATACCAGCGGCCGTGAGCCAGAATGACCCGTTCCGGATTCCAGCCGATCATGGTTTCGACGGCCCGCTTCAACGCCGCGCGGTCCCTGAACGTCATCCGCATGTCGCGCGGCATCTGGCCGTCCGGATCGCGAACGCCGCCAAGCCGCGTGAGCAGCCGCATCCACCATGACGACAATTTCGCCGGCTCGAAGTTCTCGATCAAGTCGGTCAGCACCAGCGTGCGGCTCGAGCGATGGAAGAACGCGACCTCGGTCATGTAGCTGCCTTCGACCGGCAGCGTGGCGATCGAATGATCCCACGGATAGCCGTCGGCGCGGTCCAGCGTCCGGCAATCGAAATCGATCCGGCCGCCGGCCTGCTCGCGGATGCGCGGCGCGAGATAGACGCGCGCCGCGGGAAAGGCCGCGTGCCAGTCCGGAATCCACCAGTAGTGGATGCGGTTGGGCCCGACGATCCAGCGCGGCGCGCCGAGACCCGGCACCTCGGCCTTCAGGCTGTCCGCCAGCGGCGTCGGCGAGTGGATGAACAGGTCGCCGCCGAGCCGGATGACCGTCATCCGGGTCGGAAACGGCATCCGCAGCAGGGGCGGCCCGAAGCGGATCAGCGGCCCGTCGACGATCCACACATCGTCGGCGACCGGCTTCAGCGTGTCGAGCGGCGGGTAGGTTGCCTGCGCGCCGCCATGCATCAGGCCGGCCGTTTCGTGATCCAGATATCGGCAACATGGCCGAACAGATCGATCTCGCGATCGCGCTCGGCGCCGAGCCGCCGCGCCACGCCCTGCGAGGCGACGTTCTCGCGGTCGATGCAATGGATCACATGATCGTTGTCGAAATGGGCGAAGGCCCAGTCGACCGCCGCCCGCGCCGCCTCGCTTGCATAGCCCTTGCCGCGAAAGGCCGGGGCGATGCCCCAGCCGATCTCGAAGCCGGGCCAGCCGGGCGGACACCACGGGCCGACGCGGCCGGCGAACGCGCCGCTCGCTTTGTCCTCGACCACGAACATGCCGACGCCGTGAACGATCCAGTGTCCCGCCATCACCACGGTGTGGCGCCAGCCGGTCATCGGGTCGGTGACAGGCCGGCCGTCGACCGTGATGAACCGCGCGCTGGCCGGATCGGCCAGCATCTCCGTATAGGGCGCGATGTCGCTTTCCCGCCATTGCCGCAGGATCAGCCGCGGCGTTTCCACGACCGGCCCGTTCATGCGTCCCGGCATGGCGCCGGCCTTCGGAATCGCGATCATGTGATATCATCCATCGTCGCTGCGTCGCGCAATCCTAGCCCGTCGCGCCGGCCATGCAATGCGGCATCCTGCACAACGCGGCGGTCGCCGGGCGACACGGCCGGCGGAAGCCCGGCCTCGTCATCACGACGACAGGAACGCCTTGCGCAAAACACGCATTGTCACCCCTCCCGGCGCGCGGGATAATGCCGGTGCCCGATGGAACAGCGAGGTGTGTCAATGAGCTGGATGCCGTCCAACGACCCGGTCCTCGGCGATCCGCAGACCTGCGACGCGCTCGACCTCGTCATCGTGCCGCGCACCCGCGACCTCGGCGACGGCTTCGCGGTGCGCCGCGCGCTGCCGCACGGCAAGCGGCAGATGGTCGGCCCCTTCATCTTCTTCGATCATTTCGGGCCGGTGCAGTTCGTCTCCGGCACCGGCATGGATGTCCGGCCGCATCCGCATATCGGGCTCGCCACCGTCACCTATCTGTTCGACGGCTCGATCATGCACCGCGACAGCGAGGGCAACGTCCAGGAGATCCAGCCCGGCGCCATGAACCTGATGACCGCGGGGCGCGGCATCGCCCATTCCGAGCGCACGCCGGACATCCAGCGCGCCAGCGGCCAGAAGATGCTCGGCCTGCAAAGCTGGATCGCGCTGCCCCGGGGCCGCGAGGAGATCGCCCCCACCTTCCAGCACTACGGCGCCGACAGCCTGCCGAAAGTCCAGGATACCGGCTTCACCGCGCGCGTGATCGCGGGCAACGCCTTCGGCGCATCGTCACGCGTGGAGATGGTGTCGCCGTGGTTCTATGTCGAGGTGGCGCTGGAGCAGGGCCACAGCGTACCGCTCGATGCCGACCACGAGGAGCGCGCCATCTATGTGGTCGACGGCGAGGTCGAGATCGCCGGCGACCGCTACGAGGGACCGCGGATGCTGATCTTCCGCCCCGGCGACCGCATCACCGTGCGCGCCACCCGCCCCACCCGCATGATGTTTCTCGGCGGCACGGCGCTGGAAGGCCCCCGCTACATCTGGTGGAATTTCGTGTCCTCCTCGAAGGAGCGGATCGAGCAGGCCAGGCAGGACTGGAAGGCCGGCCGCTTCGAGGCGGTGCCGGACGAGACCGAATTCATCCCGCTGCCGGAATGAGCCGCCGGATGCGGGAAACAGTTGAAATTGACCAGTGCCGTCATCGCCGGACTTGATCCGGCGATCCATCCCGTCAAAGAATCCCTTCCCTCAACAAGACGGATATGCGGGCCGCGCGCCCCGCGTATGACGTGGAGACGATGATGCCCCCCATGCTCGCCAGCGACCTGCCCCTGCCACGGCTCGGGCGCGGCAAGGTGCGCGATATCTACGACGCCGGCGACGACCGGGTGCTGCTGGTGACCACCGACCGGATCAGCGCCTTCGACGTGGTGATGGCCGAGACCATTCCGCACAAGGGCGCGGTGCTGACCCAGACCAGCGCGTTCTGGTTCCGGCAGATCGAGGGCATCGTGCCGCATCACATGCTGAGCGCCGACGCCGACGAGATCGTCCGCGCCGTACCCTCTCTTCGCGATCACCGTGCCGCGCTCGACGGGCGCGCGATGCTGTGCCGGCGCACCACCGTGTTTCCGATCGAATGCGTGATCCGCGGCTATCTGTCCGGCTCGGCCTGGAAGGAATATGCGCAGTCGGGCACGCTCGCCGGTGAGAAACTGTCCGGCGGACTGGTCGAGAGCGTCAGGCTGGAGCCTGCGATCTTCAGCCCCGCGACCAAGGCCGAGACCGGCCACGACGAGAACATCACGATCGCGCGGATGCGCGAGATCGTCGGTCCTGACGCCGCGGCCGCGCTCGAAAGCATGACGCGGGCAATTTACGCAAGGGGCGAGGCGGTGGCGCGCCAGCGCGGCATCATCGTCGCCGATACCAAGTTCGAATTCGGCCGCGACAAGGGCGGCAACATCCTCCTGATCGACGAGGCGATGACGCCGGACAGTTCGCGCTTCTGGGCGGCCGACGCCTACAAGCCGGGGCAGCCGCAGCCGAGCTTCGACAAGCAGCCGCTGCGCGACTATCTCGATGCCGAACGCCGCGCCGGTCGCTGGAACGGCGAGGCCCCGCCGCCGCCACTTCCCGCGCGCGTGGTCGAGGCC
>JAGRLZ010000235.1 GCA_020441545.1 Xanthobacteraceae bacterium
CCGACCTGCGGCCGCGATCCAGCCGGACCTGTTGTTCCGGAAATCGCGCCACGCCATTCGCAGCCGATCGGCTGCCGGGGTCCGATCCAGCCGCGCCGGATCGGACCCGCCGACCGTCTTGTTGTTCGAGCATGATCTTTGCCGAAATCCGGCTTCCCCTTTTCGGGATCATGCGCCAGTCCCGTGGACCACGCCATGTTCGTTCTGAATTCCCATCCCGATCACAACAAGCCGCTCGATCCGGCCGATGCCGGGACGCTGTCGCGCCAGGCCGCCGACGAGGTCGAACGTTTCCTGCGGCACCGCGACAATCATGCGGAGACGCCGCTGCGCGCCCTGCCCGGCCTTGCCGCCAGGCTCGGCGTCGCCGCGATCGATATCAAGGACGAGAGCTATCGTCTCGGCCTCGGCAGCTTCAAGGCGCTGGGCGGCTCATATGCCGTGATCCGGCTGCTGCTTGAAAAGGCCGGGCGCGAACTCGGCCGCAAGGTCGACATCGACGAGATTCACAGCGACGGCATCCGCCGCATCGCCGCCGGCATGACGGTCGGCTGCGCCACCGACGGCAATCACGGCCGCTCGGTGGCGGCCGGCGCCCAGATGATCGGCGCCAGGGCCGTCATCTTCGTGCATTCCGGCGTCTCCGACGAGCGCGTTGCGGCGATCGCGCGGTTCGGCGCGCGCATGGTGCGGATCGACGGCACCTATGACGATTCCGTCGCGCAGGCCGAGCGCATCTGCAAGGAGAACGGCTGGCTGGTCGTGTCCGACACCTCGTGGCCGGGCTACGAGCGCATTCCCGGATTCGTCATGCAGGGCTACACCGCCATGCTCAACGAAATCCTGCGCGGCCTTCCGCAGCGCCCCACCCACGTTTTCATCCAGGCCGGCGTCGGCGGCCTCGCCGCGGCCGTGGCCGGCTATTTCGATGTGGTCTACGGCAAGGAGCGCCCGCGCTTCATCGTGGTCGAGCCGGACCGCGCCGCCTGCATCTACGAGAGCGCGAAAGCCGGCAAGCCGGTCAAGATCGCGCACGGCCAGTCCACCATCATGGCGATGCTGGAATGCTACGAGCCGTCGCTGGTGGCGTGGCGGATTCTCAGCCGCAAGGCGGATGCCTTCATGACCGTGAGCGAGACCGACGCGGCGGACGCGATGCGCTGCCTCGCCCGGCCGCAGGCGGGCGAGGCCTCGATCGTGGCCGGCGAAAGCGGCGGCGCGGGCCTTGCGGGTCTTCGCCGCGCGCTGAGCGACGCCGCCGCCCGCAAGGCGTTCGGCCTCGATGCCACCTCGCGCATTCTTCTTGTCAACACCGAAGGCGCCACCGACCAGGGCCGCTACCGCGACATTGTCGGACAGGACTCGGCCGAGGTTCTGGCCGGCGCCTGAGCGCGAGCCTGCAAGCCGGACAAGATCGCAAGTCGGGCGCGACCGCTGATGACGACTTCAGCCGGATCGCGCTCAAGGCGACCGCTGCCTGCGGCAGGCTCTCAGGATGCCTTCCGCCGATAGGATGACGGCTTGCCGCTGGCGGCCCGATCCAGCAGGTCGCGCCGCAGCGCGAAGCAATTGCGGTGATAGTGGAAATCGGCGGCGTAGATCGCCACGCCGTGATCGTCGACCAGGACGAGCCGGCAATCCGCCGTCGGTTCGCCGAGGCCGATCTTCAGCCGCTCCGAAATTTCCGGATCCGCAACGCCGATCGTGACGGTCTGGTAGCAATGGCGGATCGTCACATCCTCCATCTCCACGATCCGCGGCAGGGCCGGCAGGTGCGTGAAGCGCTTGCGCTCACGCAGGAACAGGTCACGCGCGAGATAGAGATTGACCATGGCGAACGGTTCGTCGCCGTTGTACTGGACGCTGCGCAGCAGCGCATAGGCGTCCGCCAGCGTGCCCTCGTTGTCGCCGAGGATCGGCGGCTGCGCCTCCTCCTCGATGTGGACGATGCGGATGACGTTGTTCTTGACGGAACTGACGACAGCATCGAAGTCGTTGGCGAGATTGAGCCAGTGCCGCTCCCGCGGCTTGCCGGACACGAATGTCCCGCGTCCCTGCCGGGCATCGAGCAGCCCTTCCTCACGCAGGATCTCGATCGCCTGACGGATCGTGACGCGCGCGACACCGAACTCGGTTTCGAGCGCCTCGATCGTGGAAATCTTGTCGCCCTCCCGCCAGCGTCCCGATTCAATGCGTTGCCGCATGACGGAAGCCACCTGGATGTAAAGCGGCACCCGGCTGCGGTCGTAGTTCAGCGAAAGCTTGGCCATCCCGGCAATATATGAGAGTCCCGCAGGCAAGGCGAGCCTTCGTTCCATTGCCTCCGGCACTGTTGACAACCGCGCCTTGAGAGCGCGCCTTTGCGAGCCGGGCGGTTGGGCCGCTCTCAGGCGCGCCCGAACAGCCGGGCGAAGAAGCGCCTGATCCGATCCCGGAACAGCGAGGCCATCAGCGAGCCGGCATCGAATTCCGCCGCGACCGCCGGTGCGGGCGCACCGTCGCCCTGATGGGCCAGCCGCGCCTCGAGGTTCTGCACGAAGGCGCCGATCAGGCGGTTGGCGACATCCTGCACCAGACCCGAACGGCTGAACTGCGCCAGCATGCCGGTGAGCGTGAAGCCGATGGTGACATCCACCCGGGTCCGGCCCGGCGACTCGCCCGGTTTCACGGTGTAGCCGATGGCGCCGCGGGTCGCCGAATTGCTGCGGCTGTCCTTGCCGCTGCCGATGATGGTGCCGCTGCGGGTCGCCTCGTCGCGGGTGACGTCGGCGACGCCATGGAAGTCGGCCGCGATCGGACCGACCCTGACCTTGATCGCCCCCTCGACATGGCCGTCCACCGGCTCGCCGGCCAGCGACGCGCCCGGCAGGCAACTTGCGACTTCGCCGACACGGCCGAAGAAATCCCACACCACATCCACCGGATGCGCGACGGTAAAACTCTGGTTGAAGGTGGTCTGCGGCTTCCAGCCGGAACCTGCATGCGCGGCGCCCGTCGCGGTCGCGGCGGCCTGCCTCGGCGTTGCTTTCGCCGATGCGGCCGCCCTAGCCGGGCCGGCGGCAGGCGACACCGTTGCCGCCGCATGTCCCGAACCGGCCGGGCCGAGAACCTGGCGCCCGCCGTCAGGGATCGCGCGGATGCCACGGCCGCGGCGATCCGCGATCACGCCCTGGATCGCCCGGACGATGCCGACATAGCCGGTGCAGCGGCACAGGTTGCCGCTCATGGCGACCCGGATGTCGTGCTCGGACGGATCCTCCAAGCGCAGCACCACATCGCGGGCGGAGACGATCATGCCCGGCGTGCAATAGCCGCATTGCAGGCCGTGCTCGCGCGTGAACGCGGCGCGCAGCTCGGTCGCGATCTCGTCGTGATCGAGGCCTTCGATGGTCGTGATCTCGGCGCCCTCGCACATCGCCGCGAAGGTGATGCAGGAGCGCGCCGGAACACCGTCGATCAGCAGGGTGCAGGCGCCGCAGACACCATGCTCGCAGCCGAGATGCGTGCCGGTCAGGTTCTGGGTCTCGCGCAGAAAGTCCGCAAGATGCGTGCGCGGCTCGACCGCCGCCGCCGCGACAGACCCATTGACCGTGAGCGCAACCGTTTTCATCTCTCGTGTCCCGACTTCGAAGCCTGCCTCAGCCACCACACCGGAGCCTGATCCACTTGCGTTGCATCAGACCCGCCGTTTGTCTTTTTTGTCCGCGCATGATCGTTTTGCTGAAAACCGTTTCCGCTTTTCGGGATCATGCCCTAGCGCGCCTGTTCGAGCGCGCGCCGCAGCGCCACCACATGCATCTGCCGATCCAGCGCGTCGGCCATGCCGCCATCGGCAAGCGTGGCGTCCGCCGTCGCAGCATCGAAATCGCGCGCGGGCGCGGTCCGATCCACCTCGCCGATCAGGTGCCGGGCATCGGCCACCACGACCGGCCGGCTTTCGGTGGCGCCGAACACCGCGCGGCTGATCCGACGCTCGGGATCGACGACGAACGCCCCGATCGCATGGGCGAATTCGCCGGTCTTGCGGCAGCTCTTGTAGTAGCCCCAGCGGGCCTGGCCGCTGAGCCTGGGAATGGTGACCGACACCAGTATCTCGCCGGGCGCGAGATCGGCTTCCAGGGCGCCCAGCATGTAATCCTCGACCGGCAGGGTGCGGGAGCCGGACGGCCCGCGCAGCGTCACCCTGGCGCCGACCGCCGACAGCATCGACACCCAATCGGCGGACGGATCGGCATGGGTGAGGCTGCCGCCGATGGTGCCGCGATTGCGCACGGCGCGATAGGCGATGCCGTTGGCCACCTTCGGCAGCGCGCCGCGCGTCACGTCGGGCACACGGCCGTCCTCGATGTCGGCATGGGTGATGCACGCGCCGACGACGATCTCATCGGCGCGCTCCTCGATGCGCTTCAATTCGGTGACGGAAGTGAGATCGACCACCAGATCGGGCTGCACCAGCCGCATGTTGAGCATCGGACCGAGCGACTGGCCGCCGGCGATCAGCTTCACCAGCCGCGTATCGTCCTTCAGCAGGTCCAGCACCGCGCCGACGTCGGCCGGACGCGCGTAGTCGAAATTGACCGGCTTCACGCATCCTCCTGCAAAGTCTTCATTCTCATCCCCGCCCGGACGGCCGTCGATCGGCCGCCGCCATATCATACTATTTTCAGTATAATGGCAAGATATATGCAGCCACCTCGTGTCGCGACATAGGCTTCTGCCGCGCGGATTTATAGCGCGCCACGCGAAACGAAAGAGCCCCGCAAAGCGGGGCTCAGGTCGTCTTGCGCTCGCGTCCCGTTCACTTCGCCGACGGCTGGTTGCACCAGTCATAGATGCTGAGCGCCATCACCTTGATCGCCGCCAGATAGTCGTCGATCGAGACGTATTCGTCGTTGGCGTGCATGATCGCGGTCGAGCCGGGCCCGAAGATCACGGTCGGGGTGTCGGCATATTTGTTGAGGAACCGCGTATCGGCCGCGCCCTGGCGGCCGCTGACAATCGGCTGCTTGCCGGTCACCTCGGTATAGGTCTTGCTGACGATATCGACGATCGGGTGGTCGACCGGGATTTCCGATGCCTCGGCGTCGTAGCCGACGAAGCGCACCACCGGCGGATGATCCTTCATCCACGGATCCTGCGCCGCGACCTCGGCGATCTTCTTCACCAGGCTCTGCTTGACGCCCTCGTGGTCCTCGCCCGGCACCGTGCCGATGCTGCCCTTGAGCACCGCGCTCGCCGGGAACGCGCTCGGATAGTTGCCGGCCTGGAAGCTGCCGATGATGCAGGGCAGCGAGTCGATCGCGCTCGGATAGAGCGGATGCGTCACGGTGGCGACGCGGTGATCCTCGAGCTCCTGCACCGCCTTGACGATCTTGTTGCCGAGCTCGATGGCGCTGATGCCCATGTAGCGCTGCTGGATGCCGGCCGGCTTGCCCTCGACGTCGATCTGGAACCAGATGCGGCCGATGCAGGCGGGCTGCACGCCGAGATCGCTGGTCTCGCCGGAGATGCCGGCATCGGCCTTGTAGCCGCGGATCACGGTGTCGAGCGTGCCGTGGCCCGAGACCTCCTCGTCGATGACGATGTTGATCATCACATCGCCCTTCGGCGTCAGGCCAAGCTCCTTGAGATACTGCACCGCCAGCACGTGGCTGGCGACACCGCTCTTCATGTCGCAGGAGCCGCGGCCATAGATGCGGCCGTTCTCGATCTTCGCCGACCACGGATTGTCGCTCCAGCCCTCGCCGTTGCCGACCGGGATCACGTCGGTGTGGCCGTTCAGCAGCAGCGAGCGGCCGCCGCCGGTGCCCTTCAGCGTCGCGACGATATTGGGGCGGCCCTCATAGCCGCGATCGACCGGGCGATAGCCGGGATGCTTCTTCAGCTCCTCCCAATCGGTCTCCCACATGTCGACATCGAGACCGACATTCATGAGATAGCCCGACATATGCTTCTGGATCGCGGCCTCGTCGCCGGTGACGCTGGGGATAGCCACCATGTCCCGCAGGAACTTGATGGCGTGGTCGCGCGAGGCATCGACCTTGTCGATGATCTTCTGACGGTTGGGATCGGTCATGGGCTGCTTCCGCTGGTGAGACGATTGAAAAGGAACGGCCCGGCCCCCGAAAGGGAGCCGGGCGAGAGGAGATCAGGCGCCGATCACAGCGCCTTGAGGCGCGGAATGATCTCGCGGGCGATGATTTCGACCTGGTCCATCTGGTACTTGTAGGGCACGAAGATGATCTTCTGGACGCCGGCGTCGAGATGCTCCTTGAGCTGGGCGACGCAATCGTCGACCGAGCCCATGATGGCGCTTTCGCGGGTGCAATCGCTGTGCTCGGGGAAGTCCCACTCCTTGTTCAGCCAGTCGATCATGTCGTCCTTGACCGCGTCCTTGGACGGGCCGACGCAGATCGGCAGCTGCGAGGCGTTCAGCAGCTTGTCCGGATCCTTGCCGGCTTCCTTGGCGAAGTTTCGGATCTTGTTCCACGACTTCACGAAGTCCTCGGGGCGATAGAAGTAGGTGAGCCAGCCGTCGCCCTCGACCGCGGCGCGTTTCAGCACGCGGTCGACATAGCCGCCGATCAGGATCGGAATCTCCTTCTGCGCCGGCTTCGGATACATCACCGCCTTCGACAGGTTGTGGCGGGCGTATTCGCCGGTGACCGATTCCTCGGTCCACAGCCGGCGCATGATCTCGAGATTCTCGTCCATGATCTTGCCGCGCTTCTCGAACGGGATGCCCATGGCGTCGAATTCGCGCTTGTACCAGCCCGAGGCCATGCCCATGACGAGGCGGCCCTGCGAGAGCTGATCCATGCTCGACAGCTGCTTGGCCAGCGCCACCGCGTTGCGCAGCGGCAGAACCAGGATGCCGGTGCCCATCTTGATGCGCGTGGTGCGCGCGGCGATCGCGGTGAGCACGGTCAGCGAATCGATGATCGGGAAGTTCGGCTCGACGCCGAGCAGCATGTGGTCCCAGACCCAGATCGAATCGTAGCCGAGCTGCTCGACCCGCACGCCGTATTCGACCAGTTCGCGCGCGTCCGGCATTTCGGGATAGGCGGTGAAGTTGCGCGTCGCGATCCCGAATGTCTTGGTCAGTATCGTCATTGGTCTTGTTCCTCCAGAATGGCTCGTCAGGCTGTGAACAGACGCTCGGGATCGAGCAGCCTCAGGGTTTGCAACTCATGTTCGGTCGGCGGCGGCGTCACCTCGGTCCTGTCGTCGAACTGCAGGGTGAAGCCGGTATTGTCCTGAACCTCCTCGCGCGACACGCCGGGGTTCAGCGCCAGCACCTTCATCCGCTTGCTGGTGTCGTCGAAGCCGAACACCGCAAGCTCGGTGATGACGCGGAACATGCCGCCTGCCGGCAGGCCGGACTCGCGGCGGGTATCGCCGCCGCGGATGAAGCCCGGGCTGGTGATGAAGTCGACATTCTCCACGAAGCGGCGCTTCTCGTGCTTCATCGCGACGATCATGTTGGTGAGGCTCGAAATGTCGTTGCCGCCGCCGGTGCCGGGCAACCGCGTCTTCGGCTTGGCCGGATCGCCGATGAAGGACGAATTGAGGTTGCCGTACTGGTCGATCTGGGCGCCGCCCATGAAGCCGACATCGACATAGCCGCGCTGCAGCAGCAGCAGCACGTCGGCGCTGCCGAGCACCATGTTGGCGCGCTTGGTGCATCGCTGGTCGTTGGTCGAGGGCGGCAGCTTGCCGGGCTCGACGAACGCGCCGATGACGCCGCCCTCGAACAGGATGGTCAGCGCCGGACAGCGCGTGCGCTGCGCCAGGGTGGCAGCCAGCAGCGGCACGCCGATGCCGGCGAACACCACCTGCCCGTCGCGCAACTGGCGCGCGCTCAGGATCGCCAGCATCTCGGAGGCGGTGTAGCTGTGCGCTTCAGTCATTGTAGATGCTCCTGCCCTTCTGAGACGCATCGAGCAGTTCTTCCATGCCGATGAGCGAGAGATATTCGGTCCACGACTTGGGGCCGTAGACATACTTCTCGAGGTAGTCGCGCATGCCGTCGACCGGATCGGAATTCACCTGGGAGACATAGGCTTCCATGTGATTCATCATCGGCTCGTAGAGCCCGTAGCACTCGTGCGGCGCCGAGCCGTATGGCACCTCGACCACCGCATCGACGCAGAAGAAGGGGATCTTGGTATGATCGGGGGCGCGGCGGATCTGGTCGTTGGACACGATCCGCTCGGTGGTCAGGATCACGCTGTTGGCCGCCAGCGCGAGGTCGATATCCATGAACTGCAGGCCGTCGATCTGCGCATTGCCGTAGGCGTCGCAGCGCTGCACGTGGATCAGCGCGACATCCGGATTGAGCGCCGGCACCAGCAGCAGCTTCTCGCCGGTGAACGGACAATCGATCTGCTTGGCCTCGGGCCGCTGCTTCATCACGTCCGAGCCGAGCATGGCGCGGGTCGGCAGGAACGGCACGCCCATGCCGCCGGCGCGATAGCGCATGCCGACCGCCATGTGGCTCCATTCCTCAAAGCGCTTGCCCTGGGTCTCGACATGATGGCGCATCACCTTCGAGAGCCCCCAAAGGATGCCTTGCGCGAACCAGCTCGAGATGATGTGGTCCGATGCGCCGGAGCCGAACAGCAGGTCGCCGTCGGTGGAGATGATGCAGCGGGACACCGACAGGTTCTTGCGGCGCTGGCGTATGACCTCCCAGATCATCGCCATCGGCGTGCGCGACATGGTCGAGCCGCCGAGGCCGACCTTCATGCCGTCCTGCACGAAGGACGCGGCCTCTTCCAGCGACATCACCTTCTCGCGCAGGCTGCGGTCGCGGCGCGCCATATTGTCTCTTAGCTGCGTATATGGCTCAAGCTGGGCTTCAAGCACAGGCTCCTCCGTCCTTATTCTTCGACCGTGGACGACCTTGTTGCGGCGTCGCCCGGCCCGCCGGGTGCGCACGACGCGCGCCCCGGGCACCAATCTTATTATCATACGTATGTTAGTATTATTAGTCCATAGGATTTTCCCGGGGAAAACCGGCACGATCCGACCCGGGTCACATAGTACCATTATTGGGATAATAATATGATCTAGTATACAACTCCGCGGGCTGGAGCAACGGGGATCGAGCCCGCATCCACCCAGCCCGGATCAATCTGCATGGCTCCCATGCATCGGAGCCGACGCCTTTGCCCCCGGCGGCAGCGGCCGGCCGTCCCGGCTTCCATCGGCTTCCGCACCCCGCCGGATCAGATGCGCGACGCCACCGCATCGAGGCCGATGATGCGGGCCAGCATCCGCACCTCGCGCTTCTGGTCCTCGCGAAGTCGCGCCAGCAGGGGAGCCGCGGCCGCCTTGAGGCGCTGCATTTCCGGCGCATCCTGCGGCAATGCGAACCGGCCACGGCCGGCATTCGCCTGTTTCAGCGCATGGACCCTGCGGGCGATGCCGCGCAACGCCTCCTCGACCGCCGGCCAGTGCCTGGCCTGCGCCGGACTGAGCTGGAGACGATCACGGATGGCCTCGATCTGAAGATCACTCAGCACCGCATAGGACCGCTGCATGTCCGCGCTCCATGGGCGCGGCGACGGCACCGGCGGCGCGTCGAGCGGCGGCACCTCCGGCAGCGGCTCATCGTTCGGCGCGGAGGTCGCCGTATCGGACGCAAGACCCCGCCTTAGCGCCTCGAGCGATCGGGCCTGGTCCGGCATGGCGGCGGGAAGCCGGGTCGCGAACGGCAGGCTGGCCAGCCGGTCGGATTTGCCGGCCTGGTATGGAACCGGCTGCCGCGCCGCCGCAGGCTCCGCGCCATCGCTGCTCCGCGCGGCATGGTATCCGGCCACGCCGGCCCCGGCGATCACCACGCCCGCAATAGCCAGAAAGGTCGCGCTGCGGATCAAGCCGAACTCCGTTGAAAATGCGAGGCCACTCGTCGCCGGCCGCTCGCGGCGAAGCGCGCAAGACGCCATCCTCGCCTCCGCAAGGGAACAGGAGAACAGCCGAGATTGCGAATCAATTCCAGCGCAAGCAAGCGGCGGAATGCAGGCAATGCGCGGCGTTTTCGGCCTGCGCCATACGGCGTCCACAACGCAAGGCGGCAAGATCGCGCCCCGAGAGTCGATCCAGAAATCGATCCAGAAATCGATCGTAGAGCCGCCGCCCGGTCATCCGGAAGCTCTCGGCAAGCCGTCAAACGGCATCCGCCAGCAATTGATCGAGACGGTCGCGCAACTGCTCCTGATGGTAGGGCTTGGTCAGCCGGGGGACGTCGATCTGGGCGCCGTCCGGCAATTCGGCGTAGCCCGTCGCCAGCAGGACCGGCAATTGCGGCCTGACCTCGCGCGACGCCATCGCCAGCTCGACGCCTGTCATGCCCGGCATCGCGTGATCCGTCAGCATCAGATCGATCCGCTGGTTGCCGCGCAGGATGTCGAGCGCCTGGCCTCCCGAGCTGACGCCGATCACCCGATGGCCGAGATCCTCCAGCATCTCGGTGGTCGACAGGGCGATCAGCGGGTCATCATCGACAAACAGGATGACGGCGGCCCGCGAGACCTTCGGCACCACCGGCGGCGGCGCGATCACCGGCGCCTCGTCGGTCGCGACCGGCAGCAACAGGTCGACGCGCGTCCCCTTGCCCGCCCGGCTGGTCAAGTCCAGCGTCCCGCCAAGCTGCTCCGCGAGACCATGCACCATCGACAGCCCGAGCCCCGTGCCCTTGCCCAGGGGCTTCGTCGAGAAGAACGGCTCGATCGCCTTCTTCAGCACATCGGGGCTCATCCCGACGCCATTGTCGATCACCGAGACCTTGAGATACCGGCCCGGTTCGAGAGGACCGCCGCCGCTGACCCGCTGCCGCGCCAGCTTGATGTCGATCGCGCCGCCGTCCGGCATCGCATCGCGGGCGTTGATGGCGAGATTCAGGATCGCCAGTTCGAGCTGGTTCGGATCGATCCGCGCCGGCGGCAGGTCTTCCGGCAGATTGAGCCGCAAGGCGATCCGCGGCCCAAGCGATCGCTCGAGAAGCTCGCCCATGTCCCGGATCAGCCTCGCCAGATCGACCGGAACCGGGTTGAGGTCCTGCCGCCGCGCAAAGGCGAGCAACCGCTGCGTCAGCGACGCGCCGCGCTCGGCGCCCTGCAACGCGCCGTCGATCAGCCGATGCAGCCGCGGCTCCTCCGGCACGCGCTTGCGCAGCAGTTCGAGATTTCCCATCACCGCCATCAGCAGGTTGTTGAAGTCGTGCGCGACGCCGCCGGTGAGCTGGCCGATGGTCTCCATCTTCTGCGCCTGCCGCAACTGCTCCTGCGCCTTCTCGCGCGCCGCGACCTCGCGCAGGAGGTCGGCCGTGCGCTCCTCCACGCGCTGCTCCAGCGTCGCGGTCAGTTCAGCCAACGCGGTTCGCTCGGCCGCAAGCTGCGCCAGCAATTCCTCGCGCTCGAGTTCGGCGACCTTGCGCGCGGTGACGTCGAGCGAGACGCCGACCACCGATTTCGGCCGGCCGTCGAGCCCCCGGACCAGCCGGGCGCGGGTCTCGATCCAGTGCACCGAACCATCCGGCCAGATGTTGCGATATTCGACATTGTAGTCCTTGCCCTCGCGAAGGGTGGCATCGAGCGCCCGCTCCCGTATCGCGCGATCCTCGGGATGGACCGCCTTGTGCAGGTCATCGAGGGTGAAGGGTTCGTCCGCGCGGCGTCCGAAGAACGCCTTCCATGAGTCCGAGACCTCGAGCCGGTTGTCGGCCACGTGCAGTTCCAGCGCCCCGAGCCGGCCGGCATTCAGCGCGGTCTGCAGCAGCCCTTCGCTTTCCGTCAGGTCTTCGAGGATCGTCCGGGTCTGATACTGGCGGCGCCGGCCGCGCACGGCCGAACCGACGATGCTCACCAGCGTGGTGGAGTGGAACGGATGCTCCAGGAACATCACGTTGCCGAGCAGCTGGCGGAAGCGGACCATCTCCGGATTGCGCTCGGGGTCGCTGCCGTGCGGGATCAGCAGCACCACCGCGAAATCCGACCACGACGGCTGCGCGTCGAGCCAGTCGACCAGCCGCTGGATGTCGGCCGACTTGATGGCATCGTCCGCAATCACCGCAAGACCGGCGCCGCTTTCGACCTCGTCGATCAACTGTGACAGGCTCTGGCAGGCATTGGCGAAATAGCCGGCACCACGGATCAGTTGCGCGGTCGATGCGGCCTCCTCCGCGTCGGGGAGGAAAATCACCGCGCGCTGGGAGGTCGGGCCGGGTCTCACGCCCGGCTCCCGCCGCCGGGCCGCGCCGGCGGGCATGTTCCAGGCCCAGGGTTTCCAGGCCCAGGGTTTCCAGGCCCAGGGTTTCCAGCCTCAAGGGTTCCAGCCTCAAGGGGACGAACGATATCTGGCTTGAAAGGCGGCATTCGGGTCGGATTCGCTGATCGCTCAAACCGACACAACCCGCAAGGCAACCGTTGGTTCCACGATGCTGTCGCAATTCCGGGCAGATCGCCGGCCGCTCCGATGCGCGCGAGGCCCCGGGGGGGTGCAATCAGCTCCCGCTGTTCGTCTTTAGCGCCGGGCGACCACCAGGCTCTGGATCGCGCGGCCGAAATAGCCGGCACTGTCGCCCAGTCGCGCCGTGGCGAGACCCGCGCCGTCCGGGCCGACCCAGGTTTCGGCGTCCAGCAAGATCCATTCGCCGACCGGCTGGCGGGCCAGCGAAATGGTCAGGTCGGCATTGATGAACGTCCATTTGCGGAAATCGAGCACCACGCCGGTGGCGTTGCAGAAGTCGGACGCCGCCACCGCCCGCATCACCGGCGAGACCGCCGCGCCCTCGACCAGCGGCCGGTTGACCCGATACCAGATCGCGTTCTGGCCGGCTTTGGCGAAGCGCCCGCGCGCCGCGCGGATCGACATGCCGCTGACAAAGGCGCTCGACGCCGAGGTCTGATCGTTCGGTTCCGACTGGTCAGGGCCCGGCACGGCAATCGGCGCCGCGCATGCCTCGGCCGGCGGCGCAAGCTCCGGCTCGCAGCGGATTTTCAGGACGGTGCCCTGCACCACCAGCGTGTCGCCGGCGCGCAGCCGCACCTCGCTGAGCTGTATCTTGCGCCCCTCGCGCAGCACCTCGGTCTCGATCGACAGCGGCGTCAGCGGCACCGGCCGCATCAAATCGATGGTCAGGCGCGCCACCCGCATCGGCGCCGGCGTCGGGATCGCTTCCGCCGCCCAGGCCACCAGCGACGACGGCGCCGAACCGTGCTGCATCGTCGGATCCCAAGGCCCCGCGGCATACGGGCTCGGTGTCACGCGCGTTCCCTCGACGCGAAAGATGGCGTCCATAAAGATGGCGTCCATGATGTCTTTCAGCTTCCGGTTGACGTCGGGGATCGCGATGGTGGCGCGACGGCGGCGGGCGAGAGCGATCCGTCGCCTTACAGCGGCGGATCGACGGCCTCTTCGTATTCCTTCTTGAAGCGCGCGATCAGTTCCGCGGCCGGCACGATCTTCTGCACGCTGCCGACGCCCTGGCCGCTGCCCCAGATTTCCTTCCAGGCTTTCGGCTTCGGCCGTTCCCCGTTGGCGTCGGTGCCGAAATTCATCTTGGACGGATCGGATGTCGGCAGATTGTCCGGATCCATGCCGGCGGCAACGATCGAAGGCTTGAGATAATTGCCGTGAACGCCGGTAAAGAGATTCGAATAGACGATATCCTCGGCCGCCGAGGTCGTAATCATCTCCTTGTAGCGCTCGACCGCATTGGCCTCGGCGGTCGCGATGAAGGCCGAGCCGATATAGGCGAAATCAGCACCCAGCACCCGCGCGGCGCGGATGGCGCGGCCATTGCCGATCGCGCCGGACAGGGCGACCGGCCCGTCATACCACTGCCGGGTTTCGGCGACGAAGGGGAACGGCGACAGCGAGCCGGCATGGCCACCGGCACCAGCCGCCACGAGAATCAGCCCGTCCGCGCCCTTCTCGACCGCCTTGTGCGCGAAGGTCTGGTTGATGACATCGTGAAACACGATGCCGCCCCAGGCATGGGCGGCCTGGTTCAGCTCCTCGCGCGCGCCGAGCGAGGTAATCATCATCGGCACCTTGTACTTTTCGCAAAGCGCCAGGTCGTGATCGAGCCGGTTGTTGGATTTATGCACGATCTGATTGACCGCGAACGGCGCCGAGGGACGATCGGGGTTCGCCTTGTCGTGGGCGGCGAGTTCTTCCCTGATGCGCGCAAGCCACTCGTCGAGCAGGGCGGCGGGCCGCGCATTCAGCGCCGGAAACGATCCGACCACGCCGGCCTTGCACTGGGCGATCACCAGGTCGGGCACGGAAATGATGAACAGCGGCGATCCGATCACGGGTATCGAGAGACGGCCCTTGAACAACGCGGGCATCGACATTCGAACGTTCCTTTCCTGAGGGCCATTTCCATTCCGACAGAATCGGAACGGGGCTCCATATCCCTGTTTCAACGCGTTTTCTTGACGCGAACCGGCACCCGTTTCGCTCGAAAACGCCGTAGCGCGCGACGATCTGTGGCCGGCGCTCAAAAACCGGCGGACGATGCCAGATTTCACGCCAGAAACGCAACCGCGCGGACCGGAGGCTTTTCATCTTGCGCTCAGGCGCTGCTCGTCCGCGTCCACCCGCTTGCCGTTACTGACACATTGCCCGCGTGACGAAATTATCGGTGCGGCAGACCCCGGGCTCGGAGGTTTTGCCGGACAGCAGCGCCTTCACCGGACAGCTCTGCGTCGCCTCGACATCGACGCTCTTGCCTTCCTTGAAACCCTTGTCGCGGCACAGGCGATCCGCCGCCGCCTTGCAGTCCGGCGCGCCGTTGCCGGCGACGATGCATTTCACGCGACCGTTGACCATCGCGGAACCAACCCGCGGCAGCGTCGCCGCGCCGCCCTTCAGGGTGGCATTGAAATCCTCGATCGCCTGTTGCGGCGTCTTCAGCGGCGGCAGCAGCGCAGGCGGATTCTTCAGAAGCTTGCCGAGTTCGTCGATCAGCCCGGGATTTTCCCGCGGCGTCGGGGACGGCAATGGCGCAGGGTGGGGGTCCGGCGGCGGTTGCGCCGGCGCGGCAGCCTCCGTGGATACCGCGGGCCCGGATGCGGCCGGCATCTGCGGCCATGCGGGCGACGCCAGCGCGAGCAGAAGCAGGGATGCGGCGGCGGCCGGCGCGGCGCGCCCGCTCGTCATCTGTCCAACACCCCGCCGACTGAAGTGATTCGACATCGCGACAGCCCATTGCGCCAATGGAGGCGCCAAGGGTGGCACCATGTCGATGTCTTAGATCAACTTGAATGCGATGACAAAGCCGAGCACCAGCACGAGCGCGCCGATCGCGACCCACAGGCCGAGCCGCTTCTCGATCTGGGCCCGGATCACGTCGCCATAGCGGTTGAGCAGGATGGCGACGATGAAGAAGCGTCCGCCGCGCGCAATCAGCGAACACAGGACGAAAAGCCAGATATTGTAGCCGGCAAAACCCGAGGTGATCGTCACCAGCTTGTAGGGGATCGGCGTCAGCCCCTTGCCGATGATGATCCAGGCGCCCCATTCGGCATAGGACTGGCGAAACGCCTCGACCTTGTCGCTCAACCCGTAAAGCTGGATCAGCCACTGCCCCAGGGTGTCGTAGAGACCCCAGCCGATCGCATAGCCGACCACCCCGCCGGCGACCGATGTCAGCGTGCAGACGATCGCGTAGAGCCAGGCGCGCTGCGGTCGCGCCAGCGACATCGGGATCAGCATCACGTCGGGCGGAACGGGGAAGAACGAGCTCTCCGCGAAGGACACGGCGCCCATGATCCAGAGTGCATAAGGCTTGTGGGCCGCCGCGATGCACCAGTCGTAGATTCGTCTCAGCATGGCGCGATGAACCACCGTCCGCGCATTTTGTCCATGGGTCACGGAAATTGGCGGGGATGCCGGAATCAGCGCCGCTTGAGCAGTTGCCCGCCCTCGCGCGCGACAATCGGCCGCCGCGCCAGGGCGCCGTAAGCCTTCCCCGGCGGCGTGACCGGCTTGGATGCCGGCCGGGTTGCCGATTTCGGCGATTTTTCTTTCGGCAGTTTTTCCTTGGGCAGTTTTTCGGCGATCCCGAGCATGACCTCGCGCCGGTCCATTTCACGCCAGACATCCGCCGGGGTCACGCCCATCGCCGCCCAGAGCACGGCAAGATTGTAGAGCAGGTCCGCGCTCTCCCGCACCACGCCGTCCGCCTTGTCGCTTACCGCATCGATGACGACTTCCATCGCCTCCTCGGCGACTTTCCTGGCCATCTTGGACGGCCCCTGACGAAAAAGCTTCGCCGTCCGCGACACCGCGGGATCGCGGTCACGCGCGGCGAGCACCGCCTGATAAAGCCGGTCGAGCGAATCACTCATCCCGTCACCCTAGCGGAAACCCGTGGCCGGCGTGTTAACGTCACCCGCCGCCACGGGATGATGTTGCCGCCCGGATCGATCCGCGTCGCACCATGGCCGCCATAGCCACAACCGTCGTTGCCGTCGGAACACCCCCGTAAGGCGTAGCGCTCGATCCCGGCCGACCCGAGGGGACGTCCCTGCTCTGCCGAAACCAACGACGGGCTCGACATCGGGTTCCGGCGGCCGCATAAGCAAACGATCCTGGGAACAGCCTTGGGAACGGTCTTGGGCCGGCGCCGACAGTCATCTGCCGTTCAGACTTGTGACGGAATACTGGTTCCCTCGAACCGATGTCCCTGCAACGCTTCAAGGGGCCGATCCACCTGGCCCGCAAAGTCATATCGATGCGTCCGCGAACGAGCCCCCTGCATCTGCTGACGCTTTGCCTTGGCCTGGTGATATTGATCGGAGCCGCGCCGGGCGCGGTCCAGGGCCAAACCGACGCGCCGGCCACGACGCCGGTCCGGTTCACGTTCGACCATCCGCTCGACGGCACCGCAGCGCCGATCGTGCTGGCCCAGGCACGCGGCGATTTCCGCGCGGCCGGGCTGTCGGTTGCCACCGACATCGCCAAAGGGGCGGACGATGCCATCGCCCGGGTCGCGGCCGGGACCAGCGATATCGCGCAAGCCGACATCAATGCGCTGGTGCGCTTCCGCGACAAGGCCGACGCGCCGCCGGTGAAGGCCGTCTTCGTGATGTTCAACATCGCTCCCTACGCCATCGTCGCACGCAAGAGCCGGGGCATCCGGGCCCTCGCCGACATCGAGGACAAGACCCTCGGCGTCGTCGACGGCGACCTCTCGATCCGGCTCTGGCCGGCGCTGGCCGCGCGCAACGGACTAAAGGTGGAGGCCGTGAAGCAGCAGCATATCGGCGCCGCGGTCCGCGAGCCGATGCTGTCGGCGGGACAGGTCGATGCGGTCACAGGGTTCTCCTACCTGTCGGCGCTCAACCTGAAGGACCGCGGCATCCCGGCCGACGACCTCGCCGTGCTGCGCTTCGCCGACTACGGCGGATCGGCCTACGGCGCCGCCCTCGTTGTCAATCCGCAATTCGCCGCCGCCAAGCCCGAGGCGGTGCGGGCTTTCGTCCGCGCGGTGGTGAAAGGCATACAGCAGACGGCCAGGGATCCCGCCGCCGCTATCGACGCGGTGATGGCGCGCGTCAATGGCGGCTCCCGCGACCTCGAACTGGAACGGCTCCGGACCGTGCTCAGGGACAACATCGTCACCGCCGAGGTCCGGCACAACGGCCTCGGCGATATCGACAATGCGCGCCTCATCCAGGCGATCGACGATATCGGCGTCGACTTCAAGTTCCGGCAGAAGCCGACGCCTGCCGACATCTTCGACCCGTCCTTCCTGCCACCCGCCACGGAGCGGCAGATACGCTGATCTGTTGACAAGCTCCGCATTCCGCGGCGGTCGTTCTCTCTCCCGGCTATGATGACGACGCGGTCGGCCACCGGGCCGGCATGCCGGGCGGGCCACCATCCCGGTTCGTTGTTCGGGTCGATTGCAAGGTCAATTGCAAGGTCAATTGCAAGGTCAATAGCAAGCGTTGTGCCGATGTCCCTGCTTCGTCTTTATGCCCGCGTGCTCGACCTGCTCGGCCGGGAAGCCCGGCTCGGCTGGATTCTCGCACTCGCCAACCTGCTGCTCGCGGCAGCGCAGTTCGCCGAGCCGGTGCTGTTCGGCCGCCTGGTCGACGTGATGTCCGGCAATCCGCCGAACGGCCCGCTGGCCTGGACATCGACCTCGCCATGGCCGCTGCTGGCGGCCTGGGTGGCGTTCGGCCTGTTCACCATCCTGTGCGGGGTGGTGGTGGCGCTGCACGCCGACCGGCTGTCGCACCGCCAGCGCCAGGCGGTGCTGACCGGCTATTTCGAGCACATCATGCAACTGCCGCTGACCTTCCACACCGGCACCCATTCCGGCCGGCTGATGAAGGTGATGCTGCAAGGCACCGACGCGCTGTGGCGGCTGTGGCTCGGCTTCTTCCGCGAGCACTTCGCCGCGATCATGTCGCTGGTCGTGCTGCTGCCGCTGTCGCTCTATCTCAACTGGCGGCTCGCGCTGCTGCTGTTCGCGCTCTGCGTCGTCTTCACGGTCCTGACCACGATGGTGGTGCGCAAGACCTCCGAGATGCAGAACGAGGTCGAGGAGCAGTACGGCAACCTGTCCGCGCGCGCCTCCGACGCGCTCGGCAACGTGGCGCTGGTGCAGAGCTTCGTGCGCATCGACGCCGAGGTCGCCGGCCTGCGCGGCATCGCGGACAAGCTGCTGGCGGCGCAGATGCCGGTGCTGTCTTGGTGGGCGCTGGTCACGGTGATGACGCGCGCCTCCACCACCATCACCGTGCTGGCGATCTTCACCGTCGGCATCGTCCTGCACCAGCAGGGCCTGACCAGCGTCGGCGAGATCGTGATGTTCGTCTCCTTCGCCACCATGCTGATCCAGCGGCTCGAACAGGTGGTGTCCTTCATCAACAGCGTATTCATGGAAGCGCCGCGGCTGAAGGAATTCTTCGACGTGCTCGATGCCGTTCCGGCGGTGCGCGACCGTCCCGACGCCATCGACCCCGGCCGCCTCAAGGGGCTGGTCGAATTCCGCGACGTGTCGTTCTCCTATGACGGCAAGCGGCCGGCGGTCGAGGACGTCACCTTCACCGCGCTGCCGGGCCAGACCATCGCGCTGGTCGGGCCGACCGGCGCCGGCAAGTCCACCGCCATCGCGCTGCTGCATCGCGCCTTCGATCCGCAATCCGGCGTCATCACGATCGACGGCATGGACGTCCGCGGCATGCGCCTCGCCGCGCTGCGGCGGAACATCGGCGTGGTGTTCCAGGAGGCCCTGCTGTTCAACCGCTCGATCGCCGAAAACCTGCAGGTCGGCAAGCCGGACGCGACCGGGGAGGAGATGCGCGCGGCCGCCGCCGGCGCGCAGGCGCTCGACTTCATCGAACGCAGCCCGCACGCCTTCGAGACCAATGCCGGCGAACGCGGCCGGATGCTGTCGGGCGGCGAGCGCCAGCGGCTGTCGATCGCCCGGGCGCTGCTCAAGAACCCGCCGATCCTGATTCTCGACGAGGCGACCAGCGCCCTCGACGCGGTGACCGAGGCCAGGGTCAATGCCGCGCTGGACGAGGTGATGAAAGGTCGCACCACCTTCGTGATCGCGCATCGGCTCTCGACCATCCGCAATGCGACGCGAATCCTGGTGTTCGATCACGGCCGCGTCATCGAAAGCGGAACATTCGACGAACTGATCGCCAAAGGCGGGCATTTCGCCTATCTCGCGAAGGCGCAGTTCATGGTGCAGGACGCAGCCAGCGCGCCGTAATCGACTACCGACGCGGCTGCCCGCCAGGTCACGGCGCAAAGCGTCGGCCAAATGGACCCGCCAAAAGCACCCGCCAGGAATCCGGCCGCTTTCCTTGCGGACCGAGGGCAATCGCCTCTGTTCTGACGCATCGCCCCGGTATAGGCTCGGCCACTCCCGCGACCCGCCGGGGCGTCGAACGCGCCTCATACATCGAACCTGGCCAGCGATGACCTCGCTTTGGAACATCGCCTTGGAACGCCGCCTTGGAACGTCGTTCTGGAATGTTGCCCTGGCCATCGGACAGGACCGGAAAACGGATCGTGCAGTCTTTTCGTGCTATTTCGCTGAACATTGCAGGTTGTCTCATTCTGGCCGCGGGGCTCGTGGCGACGACGATATCGTCCGCCTCCGCCCGCACCGAGGCGACGCTGCTGATCGAGGCCGCCAGCGGCAAGGTGCTGGAAGCCGAGAACGCCACGTTCCCATGGCATCCCGCATCGCTCACCAAGCTGATGACCGCCTATGTGACGCTGAAGGCGGTGAAGGACGGCAGGATCACGCTGAACACGCTCTATACCGTGTCGCCCAATGCGGCATCGCAGAGCCCGTCCAAGATGGGCTTTCCGCCGGGCACGCATGTCACCGTCGATAACGCGCTGAAGATGCTGATGGTGAAATCGGCCAACGACATGGCCGTGGTGCTGGCCGAAGGCGTCGGCGGTTCGGTGGACGGCTTCTCCGCGATGATGAACGCGACCGCGCAGCGGCTCGGCATGACCCAGACCCGATACGTCAACCCGAACGGCCTGCCCGACGACCGCCAGGTCACCTCGGCGCGCGACATGGCGATCCTGGCGCGCGCGATCATCCACGACCTGCCCGAATACGAATACTTCGTCCATATCCCCGCGATCCGCTACGGCCACCGGGTGATCGCGAACTTCAACAAGCTGATCGGCCGCTTCCCGGGCGCCGACGGCATGAAGACCGGCTTCATCTGCGCCTCGGGCTTCAACCTGGTGGCGTCCGCAACCCAGAACGGACGCCGGCTGATCGCCGTGGTGCTCGGCGCGCCGACCTCGCGGGCGCGCTCGATCGAGGCGATCAAGCTGCTCGATCGCGGCTTCTCCGGCGGCAACCTGGCGTGGCTCAGGCCGGCGCTGGGCACGGTCGACCATCTCGCGCCGATCGACGCCGCCCCGCCCGACCTTCGCGCCGAGGTCTGCGGCCCCAGGCGCAAGCGGCCGGCCAGCGACGACCCGGGCGACGACACCGCGGCCGGCGTCGCGGGCACCAATCCGGCGCTGGCGTTTTTCTCCACCGGCCTGAAGCCGCCGACGCTGCGGCCCGAGGACATGCTCGCCGCCGCAGCCGCCCCGGCCGATCCGGTGCCGGTCTATACCGGCCCGGCCCGAACCGGCGCCGACATCATGGCCGCGGTCGAAGCCGATGCCGCGCGTCAGGCCGCCCATGCCCGGAAGGCACGCGCCGCACGGCGCAGCCACCGGCGCGGCCGCGCGGCGAAACGAACGACCTCGCATGGCCGGGTTTCGGTCACCGTCGAAACCAGGAAATCCGGCGGCAAGAAAGCCTCGGGCAAGCAAACAGGCCAGCCGAAAGCCGCGGCAAAACACGGCGGCGCAAGACACAGCGCGTCAGCCGAAACCAGGCCTGCCAAACCCCGGCCCGTCAAACCCAAGCCGGCAGGCGCCGCCCGACACTGATCGCAGGCGGTTGATCGCATGCCGTTGACCACGCACCGCGCCTGAGCGCGGCGCATGCGGCAAAACGCGCAGTCGCTTGCCAATTGCGCGAGGCTTAACCGATACTTCCCGGGACAATGCCGTCCGCGATCGGAACGGACGGCGATAGCGATCGGATCCGGACGGCGGCCCTCGCCGCGTGTTGTCCGTTCGTGCTGGAGGAGGACGTGTCGTGGAGCGGATCTGGCTGAAGAACTATCCGGAAGGGGTGCCTGCGGATATCGATGTCACGCAATACGGTTCGCTGGTCGAACTGCTCGAGGAAAGCTTCGCCAGGTTCGGCGACCGCAAAGCCTTCATCTGCATGGACAAGGCGGTCAGCTATCGCGAGTTCGACCAGATGTCGCTGGCGCTGGCCGCCTATCTCCAGAGCAAGGGGCTGGCGAAGGGCGCCCGCGTCGCGCTGATGATGCCGAACGTGCTGCAGTATCCGGTCGCGACCGCCGCCGTGCTGCGCGCGGGCTACACGGTGGTCAATGTCAATCCGCTCTATACGCCGCGCGAGCTCGAGCATCAGCTCAAGGATTCCGGCGCCGAAGCCATCATCGTGCTGGAGAACTTCGCCACCACCGTGCAGCAGGTGATCGCGAAAACGAGCGTCAGACACGTCATCGTCGGCAGCATGGGCGACCTGCTCGGCTTCAAGGGCATGATCGTCAATCTGGTGGTGCGCCATGTGAAGAAGATGGTGCCGTCCTATTCGCTTCCGGGCAGCATCGCCTTCAACGACGCGCTGGCGGCGGGACGCGGCATGAAATTCACCAAACCCGCGATCACCCGGGAAGACGTCGCCTTCCTGCAATATACCGGCGGCACCACCGG
>JAGRLZ010000236.1 GCA_020441545.1 Xanthobacteraceae bacterium
GGCGCCGCCGACGCAATAGGGCCGCAGCGCCTGCTTGAGGTCGTTGGACTGAAGCAGCACGGCAAGGCCGGTGATCGTGCGTTCTTCGACCGGCGCGGAGGCGAGCGAGGTCAGCGCCGTCCAGAGATGTTCCTTCACCTCCGGTGTGATCCCGACGCCCTCACGCATGAGAATGGCCACGACCCAGTCGGCGGCCCAGGCGCGCTCCGCTGTTTGCTCGAGGCGGGAAAGCGGTTGCAGCGAGACGCTGTGCTCGTCGCCTTCGGTCAGGCCGCCGCCGAGATCGTGCCAGTCGCCGCCCATGGCGAGCGCCGCGGCGCGGATCGAGCCGCCGAAATCGAAGGCGAAGACCTGGGCGCTCGCATAGCGGCGGAACTGCAGCGCCATCAGCGCCAGAAGCACGGACTTGCCCGCGCCAGTCGGACCGACGACGAGCGTGTGCCCGACATCGCCGACATGAAGGGAAAACCGGAACGGGGTGGAGCCCTCGGTCTTGCCGAACAGCAGTGGGGGCGCTGCGAAGTGCTCGTCCCGTTCCGGCCCCGCCCACACGGCACTGAGGGGGATCATGTGGGCGAGATTGAGCGTGGAGATCGGCGGCTGGCGGACATTGGCGTAGACATGTCCGGGCAGCGAGCCGAGCCAGGCATCCACGGCGTTGATGGTCTCGGGCATCGCGGTGAAGTCGCGGCCTTGGATGACCTTCTCGACGAGGCGCAGCTTCTCGTCGGCGACACGCGGGTCGGCATCCCACACCGTCACTGTCGCGGTGACATAGGCGACGCCGGCATAGTCGGCGCCGAGTTCCTGCAGCGCGAGATCGGCGTCCGCCGCCTTGTTCGATGCGTCGGTGTCGATCAGCACCGACGCTTCGTTGGTCATCACCTCTTTCAGGATCGCGGCAATCGACTTGCGCTTGGCGAACCATTGGCGACGGATGCGGGTCAGCAGCTTGGTCGCATCGGTCTTGTCCATCAGGATGGCGCGGGTCGACCAGCGATAGGGAAAGGCCAGCCGGTTGAGCTCGTCGAGCAGGCCGGGCGTGGTGACAGTCGGAAACCCGGTGACGGTCAGGACGCGCAGATGCTGGTCGCCAAGACGCGGCTCAAGCCCGCCGGCGAGCGGCTGGTCGGCGAGCAGCGCATCCAAATACATCGGCGTTTCCGGCACGCGGACGTGGTGGCGTTTGGTGGAGACGCAGCCGTGCAGGTAGGTCAGGGTCTCCGCGTCATCTAGCCAATGGCATTCGGGCATGAAGGCTTCGACCAGGCGCAGGACGCGGTCGGTCCGGTCGGCGAAGCCGGCCAGTACCTCATGCGGATCGATGCCCTTGGTCTCGCGGCCTTCATAGAGCCAGCCCTCGGCGCGGGCGGCGTCCTCAGCCGGCGGCAGATAAGTGAGGGTGAGGAAATAGCTAGATTCGAAATGCGCGCCAGCCTCCTCAAAGCTCGCCTTGCGCTCGGCATCGACCAGCGCCGACGCGGCATCAGGAAAGCGGCCGTCGGGATAGCTGTTCGACGGAAGGCGTTGCGCTTCCACGAAGATGGCCCAGCCCGATCCGAGACGGCGGAAGGCGTTGTTCAGCCGGCCGGCGACGGCGACGAGTTCGGCTGGAACCGCTGAATCGAGGTCCGGTCCCCGGAACCGCACCGTGCGCTGGAAGCTCCCGTCCTTGTTGAGGACGATCCCTTCGCCGACCAGCGCCGCCCAGGGCAGGAAATCGGCGAGGCGTGCGTTGCGATTGCGGTATTCGGCGAGGTTCATCATGGGCGGTTCCTCTCGCTCAGACCGTCAGATGCGCGGGAATGCGCAGGTGCCGGCGGCCCACTTCGACGAAGAGAGGGTCGCGCTTGGCGGCCCAGACGGCGGCCAGATGACCGATGGCCCAGATCGCGATGCCAGCGAGCCAAAGCCGCAAGCCAAGCCCGATGGCGCCCGCGAGCGTTCCGTTCATGATGGCGATGGCGCGCGGCGCACCGCCGAGCAGGATCGGTTCGGTCAGCGCCCGGTGAACCGGCACCGAGAAGCCGAGCAGGTCGCCGCCGCGATCATCGGCCCCCGCCATCAGACGAGCGCCCCGCCGCCGAAGGAGAAGAAGGACAGGAAGAAGGAGCTCGCCGCGAAGGCGATCGACAGGCCGAAAACGATCTGGATGAGGCGCCGGAAGCCGCCCGACGTGTCGCCGAAGGCGAGCGTCAGGCCGGTGATGATAATGATGATGACGGCGAGGATCTTGGCGACCGGCCCCTCGATCGATTCGAGGATGGACTGGAGCGGTGCCTCCCATGGCATGGACGAACCAGACGCATGAGCGGTAGGCGTGGTCATCAGGGCGATGAGCGCGACCGAAGCCGCCGCAGCCAGGCGATGGTAGGCGTTACGCAGGGTCTGGTGCATGTGGACTTTCCTTTGCGGCTGGTGTGAGAAGAGATGCACCGGGCGCGACGACGGTTGTCACGACGCGGTAATCGCCATCCGGCCCGAGGCCTTCCACGCGAACGAGTTCGGAAAGACGGCGGGCCGTGCCACGGCCTGACAGCACCGCCACGAGATCGATGGTCTCGGCGATCAGCGCGCGCGGAACGGTGACGACGGCTTCTTGGATGAGCTGTTCGAGACGGCGCAGCGCACCGAGGGCCGAGCCCGCATGGATCGTGCCCACACCGCCCGGATGGCCGGTGCCCCAGGCCTTCAGGAGATCAAGCGCCTCGCTACCACGGACCTCGCCGATGGGAATGCGGTCGGGACGCAGGCGCAATGAGGAGCGGACGAGATCGGAGAGAGAGGCCACGCCGTCCTTCGTCCGCATAGCAACAAGATTCGGCGCGGCACATTGCAACTCGCGTGTGTCCTCGATGATGACGACGCGATCGGAGGTCTTCGCGACCTCGGCGAGGAGTGCATTGGTCAGCGTCGTTTTGCCTGTGGAGGTGCCGCCGGCGACGAGGATGTTGGCTCGGGCCGCGACTCCGTCGCGCAACGCGGTGGCCTGTTCGGCCGTCATGATCCCGGTCGTGACGTAGTCGTCGAGGGTGAACACCGCGACGGCGGGCTTGCGGATCGCGAAGGCTGGCGCCGCAACGACCGGAGGCAGAAGCCCCTCGAACCGCTCTCCTGTCCCGGGCAGCTCTGCCGAAACGCGCGGGCTCCCGGTATGGACCTCCGCGCCGACATGATGGGCGACGAGGCGGATGATCCGCTCGCCATCCTCCGGCGCCAGGCGTTCACCCGTATCGGACAGGCCTTCGGAGAGGCGGTCGATCCAAAGCCGCCCATCCGGGTTCAGCATCACCTCGACGACGCCTGCGTCTTCGAGAAAGCGGGCGATGGCCGGACCGAGCGCGGTGTGCAACATTCGCGCGCCGCGTGCGATACGTTCCGAATTGTGATGCGAAGCCGCCATCTGATCCCCGATTTCGACGGGGACAAACCAGATGGTCCCCATGCGGGGATGATTAAAAGGGCCTGATTTAGGGCCGATTCAACAAGGAATTAGCGTCGTCGTAGTGTGGCGTGCAAAGACAGGAGAACGGCGGCGGTTTCCTTTGCCGACTGGTTACGGCGGGCCATGCAGGAACCGGATGAGAACTACGGCTACGCTATAGCATTCTAAAGTTCGCCTAAATGACGTTTGCATCATCTGCACCGGGTGGAGGCCGTGCAGGATCTGCGACGGAACGCACATCGACAGCACGCAATATCCGGGGTATTCTATAAAGTATGGCAAGGTATGTTCGCATTTTCATGATCATGATGCTCGCTGCTTTCGCGGCGGGAACGGTCATGCATGCCGCGAATGCCGCCACCATGAGCGCGAAGATGACGCTTGCCGTGATCGATGGCGCGGACATGGGCGACTGCCAGGATTGCTCGGACGGTAACGACAACATGCCTCCGTGCGACAATGTCTGCGTATCGCCGATCCTGGCTGTCGTGCCGTCGGGCCAGCCAAGCCTGCCCGGGGCTGAGACGACTTCCGAAAGCCAGGTTCTCCAGAGCGTGACCGGGCGCACCGGACCGCCGGACCCTTACCCCCCACGATCCACCATTCTGAGTTGACGCCGCCCGGAGTTCCTCCGGTTCGCGGCGCCTGAAATCATGCGCGGTCAACCTGGCCGCCCGTGACCCCGCTTCGCTTCGCGCGGTTAGCGCGCTGCGGACTCAAGCGCCCTCTCAGGATGGTTGGACATCATGGTCTTGTATCTGCCGACGCCAACGCGTCGGGCTTTTCTCACATCCGCCGCGGCTCTTGCAGCCAGTACGGTGCTTCCGGTTTCCGGACTCCGGAACGCTCGGGCCGCTTCCGTCAAGGAGTTCCGGTTGAGGGCGGCACCGGGAAGAACGCATCTCGTTCCGGAGCCTTACGGAGAAACGCCGGTCTGGGCCTACAACGATGCGGTGCCCGGCCCGGAAATCCGCGTCCGTCAGGGCGATCGTATGCGCGTCGTGATCGACAACGGTATTGATGAGGAAACAACCGTCCACTGGCACGGCGTGCGCACGCCCAACGCCATGGATGGCGTGCCGCATCTGACACAGGTGCCGATCGCGCCGGGCGAGAGCTTCACCTACGAGTTCGACGCCGTTGATGCCGGCACCTTCTGGTATCACCCGCATCAGAACAGCACGGTGCAGGTGGGGCGTGGTCTCTACGGCCCCCTGATCATCGAGGAAGCAGCACCTGTTCGTGTCGACCGCGAATTGACCTGGGTACTGGACGACTGGCGGCTGACCCAGGCCGTTGCGATCAGCGACGATTTCGGCAACCGGCATGACCTGATGCACAACGGCCGCGTCGGCAACACGGTCACCATCAATGGCCGGGTGCCGGAGAGCATTGCGGTTCGCGCGGGCGAACGCATCCGGCTGCGTCTGATCAATGCTGCCAATGCCCGCATCTTCGGACTCGATTTCTCCGGGCTCGAGCCGGTCGTGATCGCTCTCGACGGACAGCCGGTCACGCCCCATGCGCCGGCGGACGGGCTCGTCACGCTCGGTCCGGCCATGCGGATGGATATGATCCTTGACATGACCGACCGGCCGGGAAACCGGACCACTGTGGTGGACCGGTTCTACCAGGGGCTGGAGTACCGCCTGGTCGAACTCGCCTATGCGGAAACGGCCCTGAGGGAAGGTGCTCCGGACTGGCCGGTGGAACTGCCGGCCAATCCGCTTGCCGAGCCGGACCTGCGCGACGCGATCCGCCACGAGGTCACGTTTAACGGCGGCATGATGGGCCAGATGGTCATGGCCGAAATGGGCGGCAGCATGGGGGACGGGGCGTCCGGCGGCATGATGGGCAACATGATGAACATGATGCATGGCCAGGGCATCTGGTTCATCAACGGTAAGGCCGCCACCGGCCATGTCATGGATCCGCTGCTGACGCTCCCGCGCGGCCGCACCTGCGTCCTGACAATGACCAACGCGACGGCTTGGCATCACCCCATCCACCTGCACGGACACTCCTTCCGCGTCCTGTCGCGGAACGGGCAGCCGACGGCGCACCGCGAGTGGCAGGACACGGTGCTGATGGCGCCGCGCGAGAAGGTCGAGATCGCCTTCGTCGCCGACAATCCGGGCGACTGGATGTTCCACTGTCACATCCTCGAGCATCAGGCCGCCGGGATGATGGGGGTGATCCGCGTTTCCGGGAAGGGGGAGCGGATATGAGCCGGAGCGTTCTCGCCCTCGCCGCACTGACTTTGCTGTCGTTCGGTGTGGACGCATTTGCCGAAGGAGACGCCAGACGCGGTGCGCAGGCCTATCGCGCCTGCGTCGCCTGTCACGCCCTCGAGCCCAGCCTGCACCTCAGCGGCCCGAGCCTCGACGGCTTCATGGGACGCATGGCAGGCACGGCCGAGGGGTTCGTGCGCTTTTCGCCCGGACTGAAGGACGCGGGCTTCTCCTGGAACGCCGCGGCGCTCGACGGCTGGCTGAAAGACCCAATGGGCATGATCCCCGGCACCTACATGATGTTCCGCGGGATCGACGATCCTCAGGCGCGCGCAGACCTCGTCGCATTTCTTGAAATCGCCGGCCAGCCCGGCGGCGGCAGGAAGGTCGTCGACGAAGGTCTTATCCCGGCAGGCTGGCTGCGGGCCGGAGCGCCGGAGCCGATCGGCGATCCGCCGCCTGAAATGCGTGTCACGGCGATCCGCCATTGCGGCGACAGCTATTTCATTACCACAGATGACGGCCGCGAGACGCCCTATTGGGAGAAGAACATCCGGCTCAAGATCGACAGTGTCGAGACCGGCCCGCCGTCTGGCGTCGCCTTGATCCTTGGAGCCGGCATGGGTGGTGACCGCTTCTCGGTGATTTTCTCCAGCCTCGCCGACCTCGATCATCTCGTTACGGAAAGCTGCGAGGCGCGCTGAGCATGAAAGGCACCAACATGACGACCACGGCCAGACATTCCACGCGTCTTTCCAGACGCGCCTTCCTCGGCGCGATGGCGGCGGGCGTCGGGCTGATCGGCCTGCCGGTCAGGCTTCGCGCCGCACCCGGAGCAACCGGTCCCGCAATCGCCTTCGATGGCGATGCGTTGATCCTCGCTAAAGACATTCTGTCCCGCCGCGATGGCGCTGGAGGCTGGAAAGAGCTTTCCGCTCCGGCGGTAGGCAGCATCCTCTCGCTTGCGACGCATCCGGGCCGCCCCGGCCGGATAGCGGCGGGTCTTGCGGGCGGCGGCGTCGCCATCTCCGAAGATGGCGGACACCGATGGGAGGCGAGAAGCCAGGGCTTGCCCTACGCCCCGGTCACGGCGGTCACCGTGGCAGCGGCTGAACCGGATACCATCTATGCGGCCATCCGCGGTGATGGCCTATGGAAAAGCGAGGATGCCGGTCGATCATGGGGCCTCGCAATGGATCGGCCGTGGCTTGCAGACGCCGAGCGCGACCTGACGGCATTGGCCTCGGTCGATCTCGCCACAGGCATGGGCGGCATCTGGATCTATGCCGGGACGGAAACCGGTCTCACCCGCGTGCCCGATTGCTTCTGCCGCTGGCAGGACGTGCAGCCGGGCGATGCGATGGACGCGCTTGTCTCGGGGAAACCTGCTCCGTCTGAGGCGCCCCTTCCCGAAGGCGAGACGATCAACGCGTTGGTCAGTGCGGCTTCACAACCCACTCGGCTTTACGCCGCTTTGCCTTCGGGCATCTGGGAATCGCAGGACGCCGGAGTGGTGTGGTCGCAACGGTTGAGCACAAGCGCGCTGGCCGTCGCTGTTCACCCCGCCAATGCCGATCATGTCGTCGCCGTCACCGGCGATGGCCTCATTGAGAGCCGCGATGGCGGCGCGAACTGGACCGCGCTCGCGCGGGCATAACGGAGAATGTGATGAATAAGAAAACAATTGCCATAGCCGTGGTCGCCGTGGTTGCCGCTGCCGGTATCGCCTACTGGTCGCTGGGTTCGGCGAACTCGCCTCACGGTTCCGCCGTCGCGGCAGCCTCGGGCAACAAGGCGATCACGATCTGGCGCGATCCGGGCTGCGGGTGCTGCGATGCCTATGCCGACTATCTGGAGGGCAACGGCTATACGGTGACGCGCGTCGACGATCGCGATTTCGACAAGCGCTCGGTTGACATGGGCGTTCCCGAGCGGGGTATCGGGTGCCACCTGGCCGAGATCGACGGCTATGTCGTGAGCGGCCTCGTGCCCGTCGAGATCATCGAGCGGCTGGTCAGTGAACGACCGGATATCACCGGGATCACGCTGCCCGGTATGCCTGGTAATGCGCCCGGGATGGCGCCGGCAAAAACCGGCACGCTTAAGACCTACGCCTTCGGTGAGAACGGCGTCACCGTCTACTCCGAGGAGTGATCCCATGGGTGGAACGATGATGGATGGGACCATGATGGGAGTGATGATGGTCGGCGGTGGTCTCGTGGCGCTTCTGGTCCTCGCTGTCCTGATCCTCGGCCTCGTCGCGCTGGTGAAATATCTGCGGGGCCCGCAATGAGACGCAACGCGATCTTCCTTTCCGCTATCGCTGTCTCGGCCCTGGCAGCCATCGCCGCGTTTGCGCAAGCGCAGGGTGGGAATGTGCGAGCGGAGGACGTGACCTTTCTTGGCCAGCCAGTGACGCGCCTGCAAATTGTCCGTGGCAAGGAGATCTATGCGCAAAACTGTGCCTCCTGCCACGGCGCAAACCTTGAAGGCCAACCGGACTGGAAGCGCAGGCTGGAGAACGGCCGCATGCCGGCGCCGCCGCACGATGAAAGCGGTCACACCTGGCACCACTCGGACCAGGACCTGTTCGCCATCACCAAGCTCGGCGTCGGCGGCGTCGTCCCGGGCTATGAGAGCGACATGCTCGCCTTCGGGGACATCCTAAGCGACGAGGACATCACCGCCGTGCTCGCCTTTATCAAGAGCACATGGCCCGAGCGCCAGCGGGACGTCCAGGCTCGAATAACGGCCAGTGACGGGGACGGCTCATGAGCAGGGCTGATGAATACCCCACGGCCCCAATGCGCCGCCGCAATGTCCTGGCCTTCCTGCCGCTTGCTCTCGCCGCAATGCTTGCCGTGGTGCTGGCCTGGGGATTAACCCGCGATCCGAGCACACTCCCGTCCACGCTGATCGGCAAGGCGGTGCCCGAGTTCGCGCTGCCGCCGGTCAAGGGTCGGACCCTTGGCCTATCGAGCACCGATCTCAAGGGCGAGGTCTCGCTGGTCAATGTTTTCGCGTCCTGGTGCGTTGCCTGCCGGGAGGAGCACCCCCTGTTCATGAAGCTTGCGGCGCAAGGCACCGTGCCGCTGCACGGCCTCAACTACAAGGATCAGCCGGACGATGCGGCGCAATGGCTGGACAGCCTTGGCGATCCCTACACGCGCACCGGAGCCGACATCAGCGGACGCGTGGCGATCGATTGGGGCGTCTACGGCGTGCCCGAGACGTTCGTCATCGGCGCCGACGGACGTGTTGCCTACAAGCATATAGGCCCGGTGAGCGAAGCGACACTCACCGGCACCATCCTGCCGCTCGTGGGGGAACTGCGCCGTCAGGCGGAAGGCGATAGCACCCTGGGAGACGGCCGATGAGGAACCTCCTGCGGGGTCGGCGCACGATCGCATTTCTGGCGGCAGGCACGCTCGCTCTGGTGGCGATCGTTGGCGTGATCTATTTCAGCGGGGGCACGCCAGTGCGTGCGCCTCAAGGCGGAGCAAAGGCTGAGACGGCCTCGCCCCGCTCCTTCGTGATGCACGAGGCGCCGCGGCCGCTCCCCGAAATCACGTTTGAGGACGGGAACGGTGAGGCTCTTACGCTGGCCGATTTGCGGGGCAAGACCGTGTTGCTCAACATCTGGGCGACGTGGTGCGTGCCCTGCCGCGAGGAGATGCCGACGCTCGATGCACTTGAAGCGGACCTCGGTGGCCCTGGCTTCGAGGTGGTGCCGCTCTCGGTCGACCGGGCCGGGCCGGAGGTGGTTCGGAAGTTCTACGCCGAAATCGGCATTGAGCATCTTGGCCTCTACATCGACGCCTCCATGCGGGCTTCGTTCGACCTCCAGGCGCCAGGACTGCCGA
>JAGRLZ010000050.1 GCA_020441545.1 Xanthobacteraceae bacterium
TCGATCGCCTGATGGCCGAACGCGGGCTGGTGCAGCCGGACGAGATCGCCGCCGGCCACATGTTGCATCCGCCCAAGCCGGGCCTGAACGCGCTGGCGCCGTCCGAGGTCGGGCCGATGCTCCGCCGTGGCGGCCCGACCGCGCGCACGGCAACGAATCCGGCGCGCTTCAGGGTCGGCGACCGCGTGCGCGCGAAAACCATCAGCCCGCCCACCCATACGCGGTTGCCGCGCTACATCCGCGGTCATGTCGGCATTATCGAGCATCTCCATGGTTGCCACGTCTTTCCGGACAGCAATGCCCTCGGCCAGGGCGAGGAGCCGCACTGGCTCTACACCGTGACCTTCGCCGGCACCGATCTGTGGCCGGACGCGCCCGACCGCCGGCTCAAGGTCTCGGTCGATGCCTGGGAGCCCTACCTCGAGGCCATCGATGCCGCTTGATCGCGATGCCGCCGCGCACGCCACCCGCGCCCTGCCCGACATCCCGCGCGATGACGACGGGCCGGTGTTCCGCGAACCCTGGGAGGCCCATGCCTTCGCCATGGCGCTGGCGCTGCACGCGCGCGGTGTCTTCACCTGGCCGGAATGGGCCGCGGCGCTCGCCGAGGAGATCAGGCGCGCGCAATCGGCCGGCGATGCCGATCTCGGGACCACCTATTACCAGCATTGGCTTGCCACATTGGAGACGCTGGTTGGCCGCAAGGAGATCGCAAGCGCCGCCGCGCTCGATCGCTATCGCCGGGCGTGGGATCGCGCGGCCGACCGGACGCCGCACGGCCGGCCGATCACATTGCGCACGGAAGACTTTCAGGACTGAGCGGCGCGCGCGGCCCGGTATTGCTGCCAGCCCCTGGCGCGCAACCGGCAGGCGGGGCATTCGCCGCAGCCATAACCCCAGTCATGCCGCGCGCCGCGCTCGCCGAGATAGCAGGTGTGCGACTGGTCGCGAATGAGATCGACCAGCGCGGCACCGCCGAGGTCTTCGGCGAGCTTCCAGGTTTCGGCCTTGTCCAGCCACATCAAGGGCGTGTGAAGTGCAAAGTCGCGATCCATGCCGAGGTTGAGCGCGGCCTGCAGCGCCTTGATGGTCTCATCACGGCAATCCGGATAGCCGGAATAATCGGTCTCGCACATGCCGCCGACGATATGGCGGATGCCGCGCCGATAAGCGAGCGTGGCGGCGAAGGTCAGGAAGATCAGGTTGCGGCCGGGCACGAAGGTGTTGGGCAGGCCGTCCTTGTCCATCTCGATCGCGACATCGCGCGTCAGCGCGGTTTCGGACACCGCGCCCAGCGTCGGAATGTCCAGCGTGTGGCTCTCGCCGAGGCGCCCCTCCCATCCGGGATCGACGGAGGTCATGCCGTCGCGCAGCGCGGCGCGGCAGTCGAGCTCGATCGCGTGCCGCTGGCCGTAGTGGAAGCCAAGCGTTTCCACGCACCCGAAGCGCGACAGCGCCCAGGCCAGGCACGTCGCCGAATCCTGGCCGCCCGAAAACAGAACCAGTGCCGTCTCGTTGAAAAAATCCGCGCTCATGACGCAAGCCCATAGCATTGCCGGCCACCGCCGCCAATCGTTCCGCACGCGGCACGCCAATTCGGGCTGGGCGACGCGGCCTCGATGCGGCATAGGATGCGGGCTCACTTCAAGACAGGATGCGCGATGACACCTTCCCGCGATATCTCCCGCCTGATCGAAATCATGGCCCGGTTGCGCACGCCGGCGACCGGCTGCCCGTGGGACATCGAGCAGAACTTCTCCACCATCGCGCCCTACACCATCGAGGAAGCCTACGAGGTTGCCGACGCGATCGCGCGCCACGACATGCACGACCTCTGCGACGAACTCGGCGACCTGCTGCTGCAGGTCGTGTATCACGCGCGCATGGCCGAGGAGGACGGCGCGTTCGCCTTCGGCGACGTGGTCGAGGCGATCACGCGCAAGATGATCCGTCGGCACCCGCACGTCTTTCCCGACAGTTCCGGCAACCTCACGCCGCCGGTCCGGGGCGCATGGGATCGCATCAAGGCGGAGGAAAAGGCCGAACGCGCCGCACGCCATCCAGGCAGCGCGGCCGGCGCCTCGCTGCTCGCCGACATCAAATCAGGCCAGCCCGCGCTCACCCGCGCGATGGCGTTGCAGCGCAAGGCTTCCACCGTCGGCTTCGACTGGAACGATCCGCGCGCGGTGCTGCAGAAGATCCGAGAGGAAACCGACGAGATCGAGGCCGCGCTCGATCACGACGATCGATCCGCCGTCGCCGACGAGATCGGCGACCTGATGTTTGCGCTCGTCAACCTCGCCCGCCACGTCGATGCCGATCCGGAAACCGGCCTGCGCCGGACCAACGTCAAGTTCGAGCGGCGCTTCGCCTATATCGAGCGCGCGCTGTCCGCGCGGGGAGTCAGGCTGGAAGATACCTCGCTCGCGGAGATGGATGCGCTGTGGAACGAAGCGAAGGCGCAGGAAGCAAAATAGAGTCTCTTCCCTGGCCGCATTCCTTGATCGTCATGCGCGGACTCGATCCGCGCATCCATCTTCCTGAAAGGTGGATTGCCGGGCCTTCGCCGCGCCGAAGGGGCTTCGCCTCCGCAGGCGGATCGAAAGGGCGTTCACGCCCGTCTGCGACGGGCTATGCCCGGCAATGACGCTGCGAGGTGCTTCGGATCACACCCCGGTCTGGGAGATGAACTTGGTGTTGAGATAAGCGTCCATCGCCTCGATGCCGCCCTCGGAGCCGTAGCCGGAATCCTTGACGCCGCCGAACGGGTTCTCCGGCATGCCGAGGCCGACATTGTTGATCGCCACCATGCCGCTCTCGACCGCCGCGCCAATGGCCGTGGCGGTCCTGGTCGAACTGGTGAACGCATAGGACGCCAATCCGTACGGCAGGCGGTTGGCCTCCTCCGCGACCTCGTCGAAGGTCGAGAACGGCGAGATCAGCGCCAGCGGGCCGAACGGCTCCTCGTTCATGGCGCGCGCATCCTTCGGCACGTCGGTCACGACCGTCGGCTCGAAGAAATAGCCCTTGTTGCCGATCCGATGGCCGCCGGTCTCGAGCTTGCCGCCCTTGGCGACGGCGTCCTGCACGAAGCCTTCGATCGCCGGCACCCGACGCGCGTTGGCGAGCGATCCCATCGTCGTGCCCGGATCGAGCCCGTTGCCGACCTTGATCGCCTTCGCCGCCGAGACGAATTCGCTGACGAAATCCTTGTAGACCTTGTCCTGCACCAGAAGCCGCGTCGGCGCGATGCAGACCTGGCCCGCGTTGCGATACTTGGCGCCGAGGATGATCTTCGCCGCGCTTGCGACATCGGCATCGTTGAAGACGATCGCCGGCGCGTGGCCGCCAAGCTCCATGGTTGCCCGCTTCATATGCCGGCCGGCGAGCGCCGCGAGCTGCTTGCCCACCACCGTCGAGCCCGTGAAGGAAATCTTGCGGATGATCGGATGCGGGATGAGATACTCGGAAATCTCCGCCGGCACCCCGAACACCAGGTTGATGACGCCGGCCGGCACGCCGGCATCGACGAAGGCGCGCAGCAGTTCGGCCGGCGACGCCGGCGTTTCCTCGGGCGCCTTGACAATGATCGAGCAGCCCGCGCCCAACGCCGCCGACAGCTTGCGGCAGACCTGGTTGATCGGGAAATTCCACGGCGTGAAGGCCGCCACCGGCCCGACCGGATCCTTCACCATGAGCTGATAGATGCCGGGGCCGCGCGCCGGAATCAGCCGGCCATAAGCGCGCCGGGATTCTTCCGCGAACCATTCGATCACGTCGGCCGCCGCCAGCGTTTCGATCCGAGCCTCGGCCAGCACCTTGCCCTGCTCCATCGTCATCAGCGTGGCAATGGCCTCGGCGCGCTCGCGCATCAGCCCGGCGGCCTTGCGCATGATCTTCGAGCGGTCGAAGGCCGACATCGCCCGCCAGACCTTGAAGCCGTTCGCGGCCGCTTCCAGTGCCTCGTCGAGATCGGCCCGATCGGCATGGGCCACGCTGCCGATGGTCTCTTCCGTCGCGGGATTGATGACCGGAATGGTGCGTCCCGACGCGCCGCCACGCCATTTGCCGTTGATGAGCAGCAGTGTGTTCGGATAGGCCATGTCTCGATCTCCCCGGCGTCACTTTCCGTTTGGTCGTGACAATGCAATAGCCCCTCGGCCGGCGCGGTCAAGAACCCGGGGGCCGTCGTTTCCGCAACCGAGCTTTGCACGACCGAGCCTGGCACGACCGGGCTTTGCGCGACCGAACCTTGCGCGACCGCTCAGGATCGGTCCGGCTCGGGATCCGATACCACCACCGCGCCGAACCGCTTCACGGCGACGTCGCGCCTGGTGTGGTCGATCCGGACCCGCATGTGATAGGTGCCGTCGATCAGGTTCTTTTCGAGCACTTCCGAATTGCGATGCAGCCAACTGATGCCTTCGCCGTCGGACGCATCGCACGTCACGTCGAGCACGGCGCGGCTTTCCGCCAGGCGATTTTCGATTGCCGCCAGCAATTCGTCGATGCCTTCGCCGGTCTCGGCTGAAACGAGATAGCAGCGGCGGTCGGCGGGCTGCCGCGCCGCGACGTTGCGCAGGTGCGCGCGCTGTTCCGGGGCGAAGCGATCGATCTTGTTCCAGACCTCGATCACGCGGGCACCGCCATCGACATCGATGCCGAGCTGGCGCAGCACGATGTCGACGTCGTGCTGCTGGGCCTCCGCATCCTCATGCGAGATATCGCGGACGTGGAGGATGACATCGGCTTCCAGCACCTCTTCCAGCGTTGCGCGGAACGCTGCGACCAGTTGCGTCGGCAGGTTGGAGATGAAGCCGACGGTGTCCGACAGCATCGCCTTGCCGCCATGCGGCAGCGTCAGCGCCCGCAAGGTCGGATCGAGCGTTGCGAACAGCATGTCGGCGGCCTGCACGTCGGCCCGCGTCAGCCGGTTGAACAGCGTGGATTTGCCCGCGTTGGTATAGCCCACCAGCGCCACCACGCGATAAGGCACCCGCTGGCGACCGGCGCGGTGCAGCCGCCGCGTCGCCTGGACTTTCTTCAATTCGTTTTCGAGCTTTACGATACGTTCGCCGATCAATCGGCGATCCGCCTCGATCTGGGTTTCACCGGGACCACCGAGGAAGCCGAAGCCGCCGCGCTGGCGCTCGAGATGGGTCCATGAGCGAACCAGCCGGCTGCGCTGATAGTTCAGATGCGCCAGCTCGACCTGTAGCGCGCCTTCCCTGGTCTTGGCGCGACGGCCGAAAATCTCGAGGATCAGCCCGGTGCGGTCGAGCACCTTGATGCCCCAGGCTTTCTCCAGATTGCGCTGCTGGATCGGCGACAGCGCGCAGTCCACGATCGCAAGCTCCGCGCCGTGGCCCGCGATCAGGCCGACAATCTCCTCGACCTTGCCCTTGCCCAGGTAGGTCGCCGGCCGAATTTCGCCGATCGGAACGGCCAGCGCCTCGACGACGGTCAGGTCGATGGCCCGGGCGAGCCCGACGATCTCGTCCAGCCGCGCGTCGGTATTGCGCACGGCAGCACCCGTCGCCGCGTCGTGATCTCCACCACGTCGCGGTCGCAGGTAGGGCCCGATGACGATCGCACGCCCGGTGGAGGTGTCCTCCGCCGGGCGTGGCCGGTCGCCGTGTCCGTCACGTCTGCGCGGTTCCAATCAGCCCGCTCTCACGCTGGGTTGTCCTCTCCCCCTTCGAACAACTGGATCGGCGCTCCCGGCATGATCGTGGAAATCGCATGCTTGTAGACAAGCTGCGAATGTCCATCGCGTCGAAGCAGGAGGCAGAAGTTGTCGAACCAGGTGACGATGCCCTGCAATTTGACGCCATTGACCAGAAAGATGGTCAGCGGCGTTTTGGTCTTCCGGACGTGATTAAGAAAGGTGTCTTGTAGGTTTTGTGCGCGGTCTGCCGCCATTGTTTGTCTCGCGATCTCGTTGACGTCTTCTTATTGATCCCGGATGCAACCTTTTTACTTGCCGGCTGCTTGTCCAGAGCTGCCCTCCTCTGAGATCCCCCTCCGAGGCTAGCTGCAAATCCGATTAGAGGGCAGCAATCGGTGTAACGCAAGATGGATAAGCTGTAGTTTGGAACAAAGATAACGGCCGGTACCGCTTTCCGAAGTTCGTGATACGTCGCAGCACCTGCCTTTACGAACGTCGGAGACCAAAGGGTGCCAGCAAGCTTATGATTCCAGTGCCGCTTTCCGATTCGACGTTCGGAGGGCGAGCTTGCCGCCGGCGGTGCATGAAGTTCAGATCGGCGGCACTGGTCAGGAAAACGTCGAAAATCGGTGAAATTCCTGGCGCAACCGACGGGATATCTCTCCCGGCATACCGTCGCCGATCGGCTGGCCATCGACCGACACCACCGGCATGACGATCTGCGAGGCGGAGGTGACGAAAGCTTCGGCAGCGTCGCGCGCCTCCGCCGGGCTGAACGGGCGTTCCTCGAAACGGACCTGCAACGCCTCCATCACCTCTATCAGGACCGATCGGGTGATCCCGGACAGGATGCCGCTTCGCGCCGAGCGGGTCACGACGCTGCCCTGCCGGGTGACGATCCAGGCGTTGCTGGAGGAGCCCTCGGTCACCAGGCCGTCCCCATCCACGTACCACGCCTCGTAGGCTCCGCGATCGCGCGCGGCCTGCTTGGCCAGGACGTTGGGAAGCAGCGACACGGACTTGATGTCCACGCGCGGCCAGCGGTTCTCGGGGACGGTGATGACCGCGATCCCCCTGGCCGCGGTCGCCTCGTTCCTGGCCCGGCTCAGCGAGCGGGCCGTGACGACCACGCCGGGACGAACGGCGTCCGGCGGAAACGCATGATCGCGCCGGGCGACGCCGCGCGTGATCTGCAGATAGACGATGCCGTAGCCGACGCGGTTGCGCCGAACCACTTCGCGCATCACCACGCTCAAGGCCGAGAGCGGCATGGGCATCGCGATCCGCAATTCGCCCAGCGAACGCTGGAGCCGGGCCATGTGGCGCGGCATGTCGACCAGCCGGCCGTCCCGGATCTCGCAGACCTCGTAGACACCATCGGAGAACTGATAGCCGCGATCCTCGATATTGACGCAGGCGTCGCGCAGGTTGCGGTAGTGGCCGTTGACGTAAGCGATGCGCGACATGGTGGCGGAATTCTTTCTGTCCGGGATCAGCCGACGCCGAGCGCCTTCAGCTTGCGATGCAAGGCGGATCGCTCCATGCCGACGAATTCGGCGGTGCGCGAGATGTTACCGGAGAAGCGGCTGATCTGGGCAATCAGGTAGTCGCGCTCGAACACCTCGCGCGCCTCGCGCAGCGGCAGCCCCATGATGTGCTCGCCATTGTTGCCGGTCGGCATCGCCGGCACCATGGAGCCGACGTCCTGCGGCAGCATGTCGGCCGTGATGACGGCTTCCGGGCCGCCGCCGGCCAGGATCATCACGCGCTCGACATTGTTGCGCAGCTGCCGGACGTTGCCCGGCCAGACATGCGATTGCAGCACCGCCATGGCGTCGTCGCCGATCTTGCGTTTCGGCAATCCGGTCGACAGTGAAATCTGCTCCATGAAGTAGTCGATCAATTCCGGAATATCCTCGCGTCGCTCCGACAGCGGCGGAACACGGATCGGCACCACCGACAGGCGATGATAGAGGTCTTCGCGGAATCGTCCGGCGGCGATCTCCTCCTCGAGATTGCGCGCGGTCGAGGAGATGATACGGACATCGACATGCACCTTGGCGGTGCCGCCGGCGCGCTGGAAGGTCTGCTCGACCAGGACGCGCAGGATCTTGTTCTGTGTCTCCCGCGGCATGTCGGCGATCTCGTCGATGAACAGCGTGCCGCCATGCGCCTCCTCGAGCGCGCCCGCCTTGCGCGGCTGCTCGCCGTTGCTCTGCTCGATGCCGAACAGCTCCTCCTCCATCCGCTCCGGCGTGATGGCCGCGGCGTTGATGACCACGAAGGGGCCTTCGGCGCGGGCCGATGCATTGTGCAGCGTGCGCGCCACCAGTTCCTTGCCGGAGCCCGGCGGCCCGACGATCATGATGCGGCTGTTGGCCTTGGCGGCGCGCTCGATCATCTGCCGCAACTGGTTCATGCAGGCCGAGCGGCCAGCGAGATTGCTGGAGGTCGGGGCGACCTGCTTCAGTTCGCGCACCTCGCGCTTCAACCGCGAGGTTTCCAGCGCGCGGGTCGCGACCAGGATCAGCCGGTCCGACTTGAACGGCTTCTCGATGAAGTCGTAGGCGCCGCGCTTGATGGCCGCGACCGCCGTCTCGATATTGCCGTGGCCCGAGATCATGACCACCGGCACCTCGGGATGGTCGCGCTTGATGTGCTCGAGCAGTTGCAGGCCGTCGAGCTTGCTGCCCTGGAGCCAGATATCGAGGAAGACGAGGTTCGGCCGCCGGTTCGATATCTCCGACAGCGCCTGATCGCTGTCGCGCGCGGTGCGCGTCTTGAACCCTTCGTCTTCGAGAATGCCCGCAACGAGATCGCGAATGTCCGCCTCGTCGTCCACAATCAGGATGTCACTGGCCATGTATCACGCCCGCCTTTTCGTCAGTATTGGAGGCTTTCTGTTCGGTCGGTTGGTCCGGCTTGCCGCCGGCGGCCGCGTTCTCGGCGTTCTTCGGCTGTCCCGAAATCGCAAAGCGCAGCCGCATCCACGCCCCCCGCGCGCCGGGGTGAAGCACGGCCGCATCGTTCAGCTCGATGCCGCCGCCGTGATCTTCGAGAACCCGGCCGACGATCGCAAGGCCGAGCCCGGTGCCCTTCTCCCGCGTCGTCACGTAAGGCTCGAGCAAACGCGAGCGGCTGACGGTCGGCAGCCCGATGCCGTTGTCGACCACGTCGATGACGACATCCTCGTCGTCGCGCGCGACGATGACCTCGATCCGGCCCTTGGTCAGGAATTCCGACGGCACCGCCTCGATCGCCTCGGTGGCGTTCTTGATGATGTTGGTGAGCGCCTGCGAGATCAGCCGCCGGTCAAACCGCGCCCGCAACGGATCCTGCTTGATATCGACATCGATGTCGATATCGGGGTGCCCCACCCGCATCAGGAACACCACCTGCCGGACGGTATCGGCGACATCCTCGCCTTCGATCACCGGCTTCGGCATCCGCGCGAACCGCGAGAACTCGTCGACCATGCGGCGGATATCGTCGACCTGCCGGACGATCGTTTCCGTGCATTGCTCGAACACCGCCTTGTCGTCGGTGATGACCTTACCGAACTTGCGGCGGATCCGTTCCGCCGAAAGCTGGATCGGCGTCAGCGGATTCTTGATCTCATGCGCGATCCGGCGCGCGACGTCGGCCCATGCCGAGGTGCGCTGGGCCGCGACCAGTTCGGTAATGTCGTCAAGCGTGATGATATAGCTGTCGCGGGTCCGGCTGTTGTGCTCGGCCGTCACCCGAACCGACAGATTCCGTTCGCGGCCCTCGCGATTGATCGTGATCTGCCCCTGCACCAGCCGTTGCCGGCCTTCCTGCGCGGTGCGCATCATGTCGTTCAGTTCGGGGATCACCTCCGACAGCGCATGGCCAAGCGTCTCGGACTCGGCATGACCGATCAGCTTTTCGGCGGATCGGTTGAGAACGGCGATGTTGCCGGCGCCGTCGACGCCGACGATCCCCGCGCTCGCCGACGACAGCACGGCTTCGATGAAGCGGCGGCGGCTGTCGATCAGGTCGCTGGCGCTGACCAGTTCGTCGCGCTGGGTCCGCAGCTCCTGGGTCATCTTGTTGAAGGTCTCGCCGAGCTGCGCCAGATCGCCTTCGGAGCGCAGCACCGGCACCTGTACGTTGAGGTCGCCGGTCGACACCACATTGGCCGCGCCCATCAGGCGGCGGATCGGCGCCACCAGCCAGTTGGCGAAATTCAGTCCGATCAGGACGGCGGACATCAGCACCGTCAGCGCGATCACCGTGAACATCAGCGCGAAGGCGACCTGGATGCCGAGCCGGCGCGATTCGATCGCCGCATATTCCGCGACGCTGGCCTGGGTCTGCCGCAACTGCGCGACCACGCGCGGATCGAGCAGCCGCGCGACGTAGAGAAACGTATCGTCGAAGGCGCGCAACCGGATCACGGCGGCGACGTAGTTGGCTTCGGTGAACACCGCGATCTGCGGTTCGGTGTCGTTGACGCCCTTCAGGAAATCCGGCGCCGGGGTCGTGAAATCCCGCCGAATGCCGGTCTGCGCGGATTCGAGGATGTTGCGATCCTTGTCGATCAGCATCGCGCCGGGAAGATTGCGCCGCGCCGCGCTCGCCGTCAGCAACTGCCGGAACGTCTGCCGGTCCTGGTCGTAGAGCGGCCGGGCATGCGCGATATCGTTGGCCATGCCGATGATGTCGCCGCGGATCAGTTGCGCGTGCTCCTGCATGTAGGCATTGGCGACGTTCAGCGAATTCTGGATCACCTCGCGCGTCGGGCCGGAGAACAGCCGGTCGATGCCCCGGTCGATGGTGACATTGGCGACCACCGACACCAGCACCGCCGGAATCACGGCAATGATCGAGAACAGGCTGACGATCTGGACGTGGAGACGCGCGGCCGCCCGGCCACGCCGGCGGGCCTGCACGACCTGCCAGACTTCCCGCCCGATGATGCCGACCAGCAGCAGGATCGTGGCGGCATTGATGAGCAGGAAGGTGACGACGACTTCGCTGGTCGGCGTGATCGGCGTCAGGCCGGTCAGCACCACGAAGGTGAGGAATGCCGAGAGAAGCGCCAGCCCCACGGCAAACGGCGCCAGCAACCGGCGCAGGGTCCAACCGCGCGGTTCGGTCAAGGTAGGATCGAGCGAGTCGGCCGGCGTATCTGCGCTGGTCATTGCAAAAATGGCTGAAACAGGCGGCCCGCTGAGCCCTTCGGGTCGTCAAACTGATGCATTCGTACAACAATGTTGCCGAATTGCGACATTTCCACGGCGCGCGTCCCATACTCCCCAGCTTCGCATGGTGGAACGCAGCGCCGATCCCTGCATCAGGCCGAATTCGTTCAGCCGCCGCTGCGATAAACCTGAATGTCCAGGTCGCGGATTTTCTTCCGCAGCGTGTTGCGGTTGAGTCCGAGCAGGTCGGCCGCCCTGATCTGGTTGCCGCGCGTCGCCGCCAATGCGGCCGTCAGCAACGGCAGTTCGATCTCGCGCAGGATGCGATGATAGAGGCCCGGCGGCGGAATGCCGTTCGGGAAGCTCGAAAAGTGCGACGCGAGGTAGCCTTCGACCGCGCCTCCCAGGTTATCGACGCTCTGGCCGCCACTGCCGCTGGCCAGGGCGGCGGGCGGCGCCAGTTCGCCGTCGATCACCGGGCCGGTAATGATATCCTGCGGATAGAGCGCCGACAGGCGCCGGGCCAGGTTCTCGAGCTCGCGGACATTTCCCGGCCAGCGATGCTGCTTCAGCCGTTCGAGAGCGGCTGAATCGAGTTTCTTCGGCGGCAGCCCGTCCTTCTCCGCGAGCGCGAAGAAATGCCGGATCAGGTCCGGCAGATCCTCGATCCGTTCGCGCAACGGCGGCAGCCGCAGCGGCACGACGTTGAGGCGGAAGAACAGGTCTTCGCGGAACAGGCCCTGCTGGATCAGGATGCGCAGGTCCTTGTTGCTGGCGGCGACGATCCGCACGTCGGTCTTGATCGCGGTGCGGCCGCCGACCGTGGTGTATTCGCCCTGCTGCAAGACCCGCAGCAGGCGCGTCTGCGCCTCCATCGGCATGTCGCCGATCTCGTCGAGAAACAGCGTGCCGCCTTCGGCCTGCTCGAAACGGCCCGACGCACGCGCATTGGCCCCGGTGAAGGCGCCGCGCTCGTGTCCGAACAGTTCGGACTCGATCAGGTCGCGCGGGATCGCCGCCATGTTCACGGCGACGAACGGACCGTTGCGGCGCTTGCCGTAGTCGTGCAGCGCCCGCGCCACCAGTTCCTTGCCGGTGCCGGACTCGCCCGAGATCATCACGGTGAGATCGGTCTGCATCAGGCGCGCCAGCACCCGATAGATTTCCTGCATCGCCGGCGAACGGCCGACCAGCGGGATCGTATCGAATTCCGTTTCCTCGGTGCGGACCGCGATCCGCTCCTTCGGTTCCGACAGGGCCCGGCCGACGATCCCGATCAGCTCCTTCAGGTCGAACGGCTTGGGCAGGTATTCGTAGGCGCCGTGCTCCGACGCCTTGATCGCCGTCATGAAGGTGTTCTGCGCGCTCATCACGATGATCGGCAGGTTCGGCCGCAGCTTCTTGATCCGCGGCAGGAAGTCGAAGGCGTTTTCGTCCGGCATCACCACGTCGGTAATGATGAGATCGCCCTCGCCCTGGTTCACCCAGCGCCAGAGCGTCGCGGCGTTTCCGGTCAGACGCACCTCGTATCCGGCACGCGACAGCGCCTGGTTCAACACCGTCCGGATCGCGGCATCGTCATCGGCAACGAGGATACTGCTCGCAGGCATCGGTCTTCCTCATTTGATGGTCAGGTGGGTGGAATCTGACGGCGGCGACTGACCGCCGTCGGCGGGGCCGTCGGTATTTCGCGCCGGGCTGTACATCGGCAGCAAGATGCGGAAGACGGTCTTCCGCGGCTGCGATTCACATTCGATGATGCCGCCGTGGTCGCCGACGATCTTGGCGACCAGCGCAAGGCCAAGACCGCTTCCGGTCGGCTTGGTGGTCACGAACGGATCGAACAGGTTCGGCAACAGATCCTCCGGAACGCCGGGGCCGTTGTCCTTGACGCAGAACTCGAGCGGCAACGACACGCGCGTCTTCTTTCCGGGAACGGAAAGCCGGACGCCGGGGCGGAACGCGGTGGTCAACTGGATTTCCGCATCCGCGCCGAGATCGGCCGTCGCCTCGGCGGCGTTCTTGACCAGGTTCAAAAACACCTGAATGAGCTGGTCCTGGTTGGCCAGCACCGGCGGCAGCGACGGATCGTAGTCCTCGACGAATTTCGTGTTCTGGGCGAAGCCCGACTGCGCCAGGCGCTTGACGTGATCCAGCACCGAATGAATGTTGACGGGCCCGCGCGCCACCGGGCGCTCGTCGCCGAACACCTCCATCCGATCGACAAGCGTGACGATCCGATCCGCTTCGTTGCAGATCAGTTGCGTCAGCACGCGATCGTCGGCCGACGCCTGCTGTTCGAGCAGTTGAGCCGCGCCGCGAATGCCCGACAGCGGATTCTTGATCTCGTGGGCGAGCATCGCCGCCAGCGCGATCACCGAGCGGGCCGCGCTGCGATGGGTCAACTGGCGGTCCATCTTGTCGGCGATGCTGCGGGCCTGCAGCATCACGACGATGTAGCCCGGGCGCTCCGTCAGCGGCGCCACGTGCAGGTCGACCTGCCGGTCGCCGCCGATCCGTGGCGTTCCCAGATCGACCCTGTATTCGTTGACCGGAGACCCGCTGATGCGCACCTGATCGATCAATGCAAGCAGCGGACTGCCGAACGGCACAAGCTCCTTGAGCGACTGGCGCTTGAGGAACTGGGTCGAAATCTCGAAGAACGATTCCGCCGCCATGTTGGCGTCGGCGATCTTGCCATCCGGCGCCACGAGCAGCACCGGGTTGGGCAATGCGTTGAGAATGGCCTCGCTCTCGTTCGGCAAGAGCTGTCGCTGGTCGGCGGCGAGCGTCATGCGGCGGCTCTCCATGAAAAATCGTCGAACGCATCTTCCAGCAATCGATGAACCTGCGACGGCGTTTCGCTGGTGAGGATCTTCTGGCGCCAGTCCCTCAGCACGGCGAGCGGCGTTCCGCTCTGGCGGGCCGCGACATCGAGCGACCATCCAAGATGCTTGCGCGCGTGCTTTGCGCCGATCCGCACGCCGTAATGCGCGATCACGTCGTCATAGAGCGCGCGGACATCGCCGAACTGCCGCGCCAGGGCCGGAGGCTGTTCGGCGACGCCGGTTGCAAGCTGGCGGCCGATCTGCCCCGGCAGCCACGGCTGGCCCTGCGCGCCACGTCCGATCATCACCGCGTCCGCCCCCGAACGATCGAGTGCGTTCCGCGCATCGGCAAACGAGGCGATGTCGCCATTGACCACCAGCGGAATATCGACCGCCTCGCGAACGGCGCGAACCGCGTGCCAGTCGGCCTCGCCCTTGTAGAACTGGCAGCGGGTGCGGCCATGCACCGTAATCAGCCGGACGCCGGCGGCTTCGGCCCGCCGCGCCAATTCCGGCGCATTGATCGAGCGGTGATCCCAACCGAGACGCATCTTCAGCGTCACGGGTACGCGGACCGCGCCGATGGTCGCCTCGATCAGCGTCAGCGCGTGGTCGAGATCGCGCATCAGGGCCGAGCCGGACTGCCCCCCGGTCACATGGCGGGCGGGACAACCCATGTTGATGTCGATGATGTCCGCCCCCGCCGCTTCGGCGATACGGGCCCCCTCCGCCATCCAGCGGGCCTTGCAGCCCGCCAGCTGCACGACATGGGGGCCGCCGCCGGTGGCCTCCGCGCGCAGCAGCGTCATTGGCCGGCCGCGCACCAGATCGTCGCTGGCCGTCATCTCGGAAACCACCAGACCGGCGCCGAGCCGCTCGACCTGCCGCCGGAACGGGACGTCGGTGATCCCGGACATCGGCGCCAGCATGACCCGGTTGGCGACTTCGACGGGGCCGATCCGCAGGCCGCTGGTGTCAGTTGGTTTGGCTATCTTCACAAGCAACTCGACAATCTCATCGCGGGCCCAGCCCGAAAGCATAAATATTAGGCATCAAATCATCATGCCTACAGTTTAGCCATTTTGCCTCGTCAGGCAAGTGCATCGCACAATTCACATGGGAAATTTCCGCCCCGGATGCATGTCCATGAAATATTGGCAGTTTCCCCCCCGGCCATGCTAATGCCTCTGCACCACGGACTTGGTCCGATCCACAGCTTCGGTATTTTCCAGCACGCAATGACCAGATCACCTCGTACAGCCGCGATCATCGTTGCCGCGGGGCGCGGCCTTCGCGCCGGCGCCGGCGGCCCCAAGCAATATCGCTCCGTCGGCGGCCGCAGCGTCATCGCCCGCGCCATGCAGCCGTTCTGCGGCCACCCCGAACTCGTGGCGGTGCAGCCGGTGGTCAATCCGGACGATATCGCGATGTTCAACGACGCGGTCGGCGCGCTGACCTATCGCACTCCGGTAAGCGGCGGGGCGACACGTCAGGAGTCGGTCCGGGCCGGGCTCGAGGCGTTGGCCGAACTGGCGCCCGATGTCGTGCTGGTCCATGACGCGGCTCGCCCCTTCGCGGACCGGGCGCTGATCAGCCGGGCCGTCGCGGCGGCGATGGAGACCGGCGCGGCGGTGCCGGTCATTCCCGTGACCGATACGATCAAGCAGGTCGATCCGGCCGGCCACGTCGCGGCCACGCCCGACCGTGCCGCCCTGCGGATCGCCCAGACGCCGCAGGCATTCCGGTTCGATGTTATTCTCGACGCCCATCGGCGCGCCGCAAACGAAGGGCGGAACGATTTCACCGACGACGCCGCGCTGGCCGAATGGGCCGGATTGACGGTCGCGACATTCGAGGGCGATGCTGTGAACATGAAGATGACGACACCGGCGGATTTCGAGCGCGAGGAGGCGCGGCTGGGCGCGGCGCTTGGCGATGTCCGCACCGGCATCGGCTACGACGTTCATGCCTTCGGCGACGGCGACCATGTGATGCTGTGCGGCGTGCGCGTTCCGCACAGCCGGGGATTTCTCGCCCACTCGGACGGCGACGTCGGCCTGCACGCACTGGTCGATGCGATTCTCGGCGCGCTGGCGGACGGCGATATCGGTTCGCATTTCCCGCCGAGCGATCCCAAGTGGAAAGGCGCCTCCTCCGACCGCTTTCTCACCTACGCCATCGAGCGCGTGACCGCGCGCGGCGGCCGTGTCGCCCATCTCGACCTGACGCTGATCTGCGAGCGGCCCAAGGTCGGTCCCTTGCGGGAGACGATGCGGGCCAAGGTCGCGGACATCACCGGACTGCCGCTGTCGCGCGTGGCTGTGAAGGCCACCACCAGCGAGCGGCTCGGCTTCACCGGACGCGAGGAAGGCATCGCGGCCATGGCCACGGCGACCATCCGCCTGCCATGGAGCGACGACGCCACCGAAGCGGCCGAGCGGAGCAACTGAGATGAGCGGCAGCGACGCGAAAGCCCTCGCCCGTTCGCTGCTTGATCTGTGCCGGATGCGAAAGCTGATGATCGCAACCGCCGAGTCCTGCACCGGAGGACTGGTGGCCGCGGCCCTGACCGAGATTCCCGGCTCGTCGGATGTCATCGACCGCAGCTTCGTCACCTACTCCAACGATGCCAAGCGCAGCCTGCTCGGCGTCAAGGCGACAACGCTCGCCAATTTCGGCGCCGTCAGCAAGGAGACCGCGCAGGCCATGGCGATCGGCGCCCTCGAGCGCGCCAAGGTCGATCTGGCGGTCTCCATCACCGGCATCGCCGGCCCGGGCGGCGCGACGCCCGGCAAGCCGGTCGGGCTCGTGCATTTCGCGGCCGCCGCGCGCGACGGCCGGCTGATCCACCGCGAATGCCGGTTCGGCGCGATCGGGCGCAGCACGGTCCGCCAGCGGTCGGTGATCGAGGCGCTGCGCATGCTGATGGAGCTGGCGCGGGGACCGAAGCCTTTGCCGCGCGTCCGCCAGACCTCGGCGACCCGTCCGCGGGCGGTCAAGGCCCGCGCGCCGCGACGGCCAACGGCCCCGCGACGGCGTCCGGCCCGAACCTGAACGGATTCGCTCTCAGAGTCTGTTTGGAAACTCCGTATTCGGCGTGTCCCGGGCGCGCTGCGGCACGACGTGCCGCTGCGCAGAACCGGGATCGTCACGGCACGTGCTCTGGCGGCCCCGGATCAGCATCGCAGCGCTTCGCGCTGCGCCGCATCCGGGGAACGATCAGTGCGGCGCTTGAGTTTCCAAACGAGCTCTCAAGTGGCCGGGGCGGCGCGTGGGCGGCCGTAGATCTCGTCGGCGCGCTTCTCGAAAGCGGCGGCAAAACGCTGGAACGCGGTATCGAACATGCTGCCCATCAGCATCGCGAGCATACGGCTCTTGAACTCGTAGGCGATGAAGAAGCCGACGTCGCAGGAGGTCTCGCCCCTGGGCTGGAAGGTCCAGCGGTTCTGCAACCTGCTGAACGGCCCTTGCAGGTACTCGACCAGAATCCGAAGATTGGGACGATCGAGCGTCACCTTGCTGGTGAACGATTCACGGATCAGCTTGAAGGACACCGTCATGTCGGCGACGATGACTTCCGTGCCGTCGTCTTTCGGTATCCGCTGGCGGACCTTCAGTGCGGTGCAGAGTGGCACGAATTCGGGATAGCGTTCGACATCCGCGACCAGATCGAACATCTCGTCCGCGCTGTGGCCGACCCGGCGCTTGCTCGCGAACTGGGGCATGGATCGGCCTCAGCGCAGCATCGCTTCGCGCGCGGCTTTCAGCTTGGCGAAATCTTCGCCGGCATGGTGCGACGATCGCGTCAGCGGACTGGCGGACACCATGAGGAAGCCCTTGGTATAGGCGACCTTCTCATAGCCCTGGAATTCGTCCGGCGTGATGTAGCGCTGGACGGCATGGTGCTTGCGCGTCGGCTGCAGATACTGCCCGATAGTGAGGAAGTCGACATTGGCCGAGCGCAGGTCGTCCATCACCTGCAGCACCTCGTGGCGCTCCTCGCCGAGCCCCACCATGATGCCGGACTTGGTGAAGATCGCCGGATCGATCTCCTTGACCCGCTGCAACAGGCGCACGGAGTGGAAATACCGCGCGCCCGGCCGGACCGACAGGTAGCGCGACGGCACGGTTTCGAGATTGTGGTTGAAGACGTCGGGCTTTGCCGCGGCGACGATCTCCAGCGCGCCATCCTTGCGGAGGAAGTCGGGCGTGAGGATTTCGATCGTGGTGGTCGGGCACTGTTCGCGGATGGCGCGAATGGTCCGTGCGAAGTGCTCGGCGCCACCATCGGCCAGGTCATCGCGGTCGACCGACGTGACGACCACATGCGCGAGCCCCAGCTTTGCGGTCGCCTCGGCGACGTAGTCCGGCTCCTTGCCGTCCAGGGACTCGGGCATGCCGGTCTTGACGTTGCAGAATGCACACGCCCGCGTGCAGGTATCCCCCATAATCATGAAGGTGGCGTGCTTCTTGTCCCAGCACTCGCCGATGTTCGGGCAGCCGGCCTCCTCGCAGACCGTGACGAGCCCGTGCTCCTTGACGATCTTGCGGGTGTCCGCATAACCGCGCGTATTGGGCGCGCGGACGCGAATCCAGTCCGGCTTCGGCGGCGACAGCGCATCCGGCCGGTTCACCTTTTCCGGATGGCGGGGACGGATCTGGGTCCGTGAAACGGTATCGACGAGGACGACCATGGGATGTCCTGTTGCTGACCGCCTTACCTAATCCGTTGTCTGCCGCGCCGCAACCCGTGCGGATTGCGCGCGGCATGACAATGGCTTATCGCTGGTCGTCCGCCCTTTCCGGAGTCCATTTCCGATCGTCATCGATGGCTCGACGCTCATCCTCGGTATCGCACGCGGCCCCGCGGGCCGGGCCGCCGCCCGGCAAGCCGCTGGATCGCGGCTTCTTCGACCGCAGCGTGCACGAGGTCGCACCGGAACTGATCGGCGCAACGCTGCTGGTCGACGGCGTCGGCGGCCTCATTGTCGAGGTTGAAGCCTATCACCAGACCGAACCGGCCGCGCACTCCTATCGCGGGCCCACACCCCGCACCCAGGTGATGTTCGGCCCGGCCGGCGTCGCCTACGTCTATCGCTCCTACGGCATCCACTGGTGCGTCAATTTCGTCTGCGAGCCGCCGGGCGCCGCCGCCGCGGTGCTGATCCGCGCCCTGCACCCGACCCACGGCCTTGCCGCGATGCGGCGCCGGCGGGCCTTGCGGGACGAGCGGATGCTCTGCTCCGGCCCCGGCAAGCTCACCGAGGCGCTCGCGATCACCAGCCGGCTTAACGGCCTGTGGCTCGACGAAGCGCCGATCACGATCCTTGCCAGGGACACCGCGCCCGAGATCGTGGCGGGCGTGCGGATCGGCATCACCAAGGCGGTCGAACTGCCATGGCGCTATGGCCTGAAAGGCTCGCGGTTCCTCAGCAAGGCCTTTCCGGCTCAGCCGCTGTGATGGCACACCGCCTCGATGCGGTTGCCGTCAGGATCGCGCAGGAATGCCGCATAATAGGCGGTGTGATAGTCGCGCAGGCCCGGCGGACCGTCATCGCTGCCGCCCGCGGCGATCCCGGCATCCCAGAATGCATCGACCTGGGTCCGCCAGCGGGCCTTGAAACACCAGTGGCGCCCCGGCGCATCGTCCGGCCTGCCGCCTTTCCGAATCGAGAGGTAGACCCGCTCCGGATGCGCGGGCCGTGCGCGCTCGCCGTAACCGAGCCAGTCGTCGCGCCGCCCGACCTTGACAACGCCCAGCACCGACATGATGGCGTCGTAGAAGCGCTCGGCGGCCTTGATGTCGGTCACGGTGATCGAAACGTGGTCCAGCACGATCCATTCTCCGAGTCTGAGGCATTTCATGTTTTGACGGAAACGCCGCGACATGAGTTATCGTCATTGCCGGGCATAGCCGTTCGAAGAACGGCGTCGCTTCCGCTCGCCTATGTCCCGGCAATCCATCATTTTGAAGATGGATGCGCGGATCAAGTCCGCGCATGACGACTTTACCAGATCGAGCCGCTCAGGCGGCCCGGCGCAGCCGCTCCAGTGCTTCGAGGATCTTGGCCTTGCGGGCCAGCGCCTCCACGCGCTTCTCCCGCTCCTCCTCGACGACCTCTTCGGGCGCGTTGGCGACGAATTTCGCGTTGGCAAGCTTGGCGTCGACCCGCTTGATGTCAGCTTCCGCCTTCGCCATTTCCTTGTCGAGGCGCGCCTTCTCGGCATCGAGATCGATGATGCCCTTGAGCGGCAGCGCGGCGACCTCGCCGCGCACCAGCAGTTGCATCGCGCCGTCCGGCGCGCGGTCGACGAACGAGATATCCGCAAGGCGCGCCATCCGCTTGACCACATCGCGCCAGCGCTCGGCACGCTGCCGGGTTTCCCCGGATGCCCCGGCGAGCAATAGCGGCATCAGGGTCGCGGGCGGAATGTTCATTTCGGCCCGAACCGAGCGGATCGCGCTGACGAGATCGACCACCCAGCCGATCTCGGCTTCCGCGGCGGGATCGCTGAACGTCTCGGTTTCGGACGGCGGGATCACGATCGGCACGCCGGCCATATCGCCGGGCACGGCGGATGTGGGGATCATCGCCAGCGGCATCGACGGTGCGATCGGCCAAGCGGTCAGCGCCAGAAGCGTCTCGCGCGCGGCCGTCGCCGCCCACAACTCCTCGGTGAGGAAGGGCATGAACGGGTGCAGCAGCTTGAGGATTTCGTCGCGCGCCCATGCCACCGTCGCCCGGGTCTCCGATTTGGCCGCGCCGTCCGCTCCCGTAAGCGTCGGCTTCACCAGTTCGAGATACCAGTCGCAATAGACGTTCCAGACGAAGCGATAGATCGCACCCGCCGCGTCGTTGAAGCGGAACGCCCCGATCGCCTCGGTCACGTCGCGGGCCGCCGCCATCGTTTCGTGGACGATCCAGCGATTCAGCGTCTCCGTGGTTTTCGTCGGATCGAATCCCGGCGTCACCGCGCATTCGTTCATCTCGGCGAAACGGTTGGCGTTCCAGAGCTTGGTCGCGAAATTGCGATAGCCTTCGACACGCTGCCTGGCGAGCTTGATGTCGCGCCCCTGGGCCGCCATCGCCGCCAGCGTGAAACGCAGCGCGTCGGCGCCGTATTCGTCGATCAGGTGAAGCGGATCGATGACGTTGCCCTTCGACTTCGACATCTTGGCGCCCTTCTCGTCGCGGACGAGCGCATGGATGTAGACCGTCGGGAACGGCACCTCCTTCATGAAGTGCATGCCCATCATCATCATCCGGGCGACCCAGAAGAAAATGATGTCGAAACCCGTCACCAGCACGTCGGTCGGATAATAGCGATCGATTTCCTTCGTGTCGTCAGGCCAGCCGAGCGTCGAGAACGGCCACAGCGCCGATGAGAACCAGGTGTCGAGCACGTCCTCGTCGCGCGTGATGAAGCCTTCGCGCCTGGCCGGGTCGAGCGCCATCTCGTGCCCCTGCTCGGGCGTGATGACCTCCTGCTCGACATAATAGCCGAGCGCATGGCCGACCGCCTCTTCCTCGGTCTCGGCGACGAAGACCTTGCCGTCCGGCCCATACCAGGCCGGGATCTGATGCCCCCACCACAGCTGGCGGGAAATGCACCACGGCTGGATGTTCTCCATCCACTCGAAGTAGGTCTTCTCCCAGTTCTTCGGCACAAAGGTGGTCGCGCCGCTGCGCACGGCCTCGATCGCCGGGCGCGCCAGCGTCTCGGCGTCGACATACCACTGATCGGTCAGGTACGGCTCGATCACCACATTGGACCGATCGCCGTGCGGCACCATGTGCGTGTTCGGCTCGATCTTTTCGAGGATGCCGTCTTCCTCGAGCCAGGCCACGATCTGCTTGCGCGCCGCGAAGCGATCGACGCCATGCAGGCTCGCGGCCCGCGGCGACGAATTCTCCGGAAGGCCGCGCCAGTACGCCTCGTTCTCGGTCAGCGCAATACGTCCCTCGATATCGAGCACGTTGATCTGCGGCAGATCGTGGCGCTTGCCGACCTCGAAGTCGTTGAAGTCGTGCGCCGGCGTGATCTTTACCGCGCCCGACCCCTTCTCCGGATCGGAATACTCATCGGCAACGATCGGAATGCGGCGGCCGACCAGCGGCAGGATGACGTGCTTGCCGATCAATTGCCGATAGCGCTCGTCATCGGGATGGACCGCGACCGCCGTATCGCCCAGCATGGTTTCGGGACGCGTGGTCGCCACCACGATGAACGTGTCCGGATCGTCCGGATCGAAGGTCTTGCCTTCCAGCGGATAGCGCAGGTGCCAGAGGTGGCCCTTCACCTCGACCTGCTGCACTTCGAGATCGGAGATCGCGGTCAGCAGTTTCGGATCCCAGTTGACCAGCCGCTTGTCCTTGTAGATCAGACCTTCGCGGTGCAGTTCGACGAACACCTTGGCGACAGCGCGCGACAGCCCCTCGTCCATGGTGAAGCGCTCGCGCGACCAGTCGCAGGACGCCCCGAGACGCTTCAGCTGGTTGACGATGGTGCCGCCGCTCTCCGCCTTCCATTGCCACACGCGCTCGAGGAATTTGGCGCGGCCGAGATCGCGGCGGCTGGGCTCCTGCCGTTCCATCAACTGGCGCTCGACCACCATCTGGGTCGCGATGCCGGCGTGGTCGGTGCCGGGCTGCCAGAGCACGTCGCGACCGCGCATCCGCTCGAAACGGCAGAGGATGTCCTGGAGCGTATTGTTCAGCGCGTGCCCCATATGGAGCGATCCGGTCACGTTCGGCGGCGGAATGACGATCGTGAACGGAGCCGCATCGCGCCGGCCGGGTTGGCCGGCCTTGAACGCGCCCGCCTCTTCCCAGGCTTTGGTGATGCGGCCTTCGATTTCGGCCGGCTGATAGGTCTTCTCGATCATGGCTGTCTGGTCATTGTCCTCAGGCCGGAATGCCCCGCCCGCGCCAATGGCGCGGCTCGATCGGCATGTGCGGCTTTTTCGGCAGGATAGGCGGAAATCCGCCCGCTAGAGCCATTTCCGTTCCGATAGAATCGGAACGAGACTCCATATCCTTTATTCTAACGCGTTTTCTTTACGCGAACCGGCACCCACTTCGCTCGAAAACGCTCTAGTAGAGTGGATTTGACATTTGCTGCCCACTTGGCTGGCTTGCCCGACAAGCGAATGTCAAATCCAAAACCCCACTAAAATCTTATAGTTGCCAGTGGTCCTTAGATTCCAGCATTTGCAAAGATGCCCGCAGCAACGGGATGCAAATGCTGGAACCGGACCACTAGAAAGCTTCCGGCGGCTTTCGAGTCAACCAGCCCGACGCGCTTCAGGCCAAGCACCGGCGAGCAACGGAAACGGGGCAGCAGGCGGCTGGATCAACGTCCGCGCGAGACCCGCTCGATTTCGGACCGTACGATCCGTTCCACGAGGCCAGGCAGATTGTCGTCCAGCCAGGACTTCAGCATCGGCCGCAGCATCTCCCGAACCAGATCCTCGAGCGTGCGGGCATTGTTGCTCAGCACCGTGTTGGCCAGTGTGTTGAAGGCGGATTCCACCGCGGAGACGGTCGATTGAGACAGCATCTGGCTGGCAACCGGCGACGGTGGGGATTGCGGCGCCATATCGGCATCGTAGTCCATCATCATCGGGCGCGAGGCCATGGGAGGCGGCTCGTCGGCGGACGACATTTCCGCGAATTCGAGATCGTCGGCAGGCTCGATCTTCTGGAACGCGGCCTGCCGGGTCGAATCGGATACGGCCATGTCGTCCGTCAGTTCAAGGACATCCCCGACGGGCGCGGCGGACCGCACATCGGCGTCGGTAGTGGAAGCGTCCAGTCCCGCAAGCAGGGCATCGATATCGTCCTGGCTGTTGCCGTCGCCGTCGGCCACGACTGCCGGTCTGGGAGGCGCCGGCTTGGGCGGGGCCGGCGGTTGCGGCGCGGACGACTTCACGGCCTGGGGTGCCTCGCTCCTGGGTGCCGGACTGTTGGACGCCGGACTGTTGGATACCGGACCGTTGGACGCCGGAGCAACCTCGGCGCCGGCCGCCGGCCTTGCTTCGTCATCGGCAATGATGCGCCGGATCGACGCCAGGATTTCCTCCATGGATGGCTCCTGAACCTTCGCAGGCTGGCTCATCTCCGGCTCCACATCGTCTTCGTTGCCTCACGCGAGCAGGTCCGACCTGTCCCAACCGGAACACATTGGCACCAGAGCATCCCGGCACCGAAGCACATTGGCGCCGAAATACATTGGCAATTCACTGCGGCAACTCCCTGCCGCGACCGACGCCTGGCCGAGTTCGCCGGAATCAACCTCGGATCAGGCCACTGATCGAAAACACCCGTTCATCGCCCGGACAACGAGATGCCCGGACAGCGACATCGTCAACCCGCGCAGCCAACCGAATCGCCCCGTGCGAATCGCCCCATGTCCCTGATCGAGGGTATGCCACCGAAACAAGTGAATGCAAGCAAAGGGCCGCATCGCGGCGGCCCTTGTCCCTTCAACTGTCGTCTCTTCGACGGTCTGGATCAACGCCCGTCGGGCGTTCTGACGCCGAACCAGCTGTCGCGAACCTGGTGATAGTGGACGCTGGGATCGTAGATCGAGGTCTTCAGCCGCAGCACCTGCGGCGACAGCCTGCCGACGGCGCTCAGGACGGAATAGGACGCAACGACACGATCATGCTGCGCCGTGACCAGCGCGACGCGGGCATTGACCAGATCCTGCTGCGCATTGAGGACGTCGAGCGTCGTTCGCTGACCGGCCTTGGCCTCCTCACGGACACCGTTCAGCGCGATTTCGGATGCCCTCACCTGGGCCTGCGCCGACGAGACCTGCGCCTTGGCCGCCTGCAACTGGCCCCACGCCTGCACGACGGAGGCGCGGGTCTGATCCCGCACCTGCTCCAGGGCAAGCCGCTGCTGCGCCAGCGTCTCCTTCGACTGACGGATCAAGGAATACTCCGCCCCGCCCTGATAGATCGGCACGGAGACCTGGGCGATGGCAGACGCCGCGAACTGCTTCGGAACCGTAATCTGCTGATTGTAAGCCTGCTGCGCGCCAACCTGCAGGGTGACGGTCGGGAACAGCGCGCCCTCGGCAACCTTGACCTGGAGATAGCTGACATCGATGCCATACATCGAGGCCGTGACGTTGGGATTCTCGACCAGCGCGGTGCCGACCGCGCGCGCCAGCGTCGACGGCAGGAACCGATCGACCGGCGAGCCCGGCGCCAGCGCGGACGGCTCGCTGCCGATGATCCGGCGATAGTTCGACCGGGTCGTATTCAGCGTCGCCTCGGCGGCGCGCTCCTGCGTCCTGCCGGCGGCAAGCCGGGCTTCGGACTGGGCGACGTCGGTGCGGGTCACTTCGCCGACATTGAAGCGGTCGCGCGTCTGCTTGAGCGTCTGCCCCAGCACCCGCGTGTTGCTCCTCTGCACCTCGACGATGGCCGAGTCGCGCAGATAATCCATGTAAATGGTTGCCGCGGCGAGCAAAACCGACTGCTCAAGAACGCGGAGCCCCTCGCGGGCCGCCGACACCTGACCTTCCGCCGCGCGGGTCCGGTTCGCGGTCTGCTGTCCGTTATACAGGGTTTGCGTAATCGTGGCGCCGACCGAGCGCGGCACATGATCGCCGCGGACCCGCGAGGTGAGGCCGCCGACCCCGGTCGTGACATCCGAATACTGGTACCCGGCGCTGGCCGTAATCGCCACCTTCGGCCGGTAGCCGGACAGCGCCTGCGGCACGTTTTCGTCGGTGACGCGAACGGCGGCGCGCTGCGCATTGAGTTGGGGATTGCTCTGATAGGCACGGACCAGCGCGGCCCTAATCGTGTCCGCATGGGCGGGGATCCCGCCCCCGACGGCCAGAACCAGACCCGCAGCCGCTGCCCCGGCAACAACTTTCACGCTACCCATCCAGAATAATCCAATTGTCCCCGAATCCGCCCCGGCAACCGCCGAATCGGATAGCCGTGCCCCGAGTCCCAGCAGAGGACATCATATTCGCCGCGGCAACAAGACGGAACCCTCCGAGGAGTGTCCGCTCACCGAAACTGTGGCGCTGGGACTTCTGGGCCACACCGGGTTCCACCGCCGGGACGCAAACCAGGCCGCAAACGCCACGTGGGCCCGGCCATCGCCCCACTCAGAAGGCGAATTCTGGCCTGCGCGCGAAACCGGGCAGCACGGGCGCGCTGGCGTCGAACAGGATGCGGCTTCCGAAATCATTGCCGGAGCGGGTCACGAGCATCGCCCGCTGCACGCCATCGACGGCCATGACGCCGACCAGCCGGCCGCCTTCGGCCAGTTGCGCGTAGAGGGCTTCGGGAACCACTTCGGTCGCTCCCTCCACCAGGATGACGTCATAGGGCCCGCTTGCGGCACATCCTTCGGGCGACGCCGCCTCGATGACCCTGGCATTCCCGCTCCCAAGCGCCGACAGCGACGCGCCTGCGCTCGCCGCCAGCGCGGCATCCGGCTCCGTGCCGACCACCTGCTTCGCCAGCCGGGCCGCAACCGCGACGCTGTAGCCCGAGGCGCATCCCACCACCAGCACGTTGTCGCCTGCGCCGATTTCGCCGGCCTGGAGCAGTCGCGCCAGCAGCGCCGGCTTGAGCAGGCTCCGCTTCGGTGCACTCGGGTCGCTCACCACCAGATCGAGGTCGAGATAGGCCAGCGCGCGCCGATCCTTGGGGACGAAGTTCTCCCGGGGCACCGCGAGCATCGCATCGATCACGCGAATATCGGTCACGTCGCTCGGGCGGACCTGACAATCAACCATGTTCTGGCGGGCAGTCGCAAAATCGGACATCAATGATTCTCGCGTCAAGGTCGTCTATTCATTGCGAGCCCGAACCGCCCGTTCGAACGGCATCGGATCGTACTCGGGATCGGTCGCTCAGACCGCGTTTGCTGAAGCGAAACGGGTACGGCTTCCCTAAAACGCTGTAGGGCAGCGGTTCCTGTGATGCAAGGCCATTCGAAAATCGCGATGTCGCGCGGGCCCTGCAAAGCGGCAGCATTACAGACCTATCTCACGGTTTCCTCTTGAAAAACGACCCCGGTCTATGATCTCTTTAAGAGCGGTCGGCGCGTGAGCATTTCCCGCTAGGCAAGCTGGCGCGGCTTTGTTATACGCTCCGAACCGCAAGCAGAGCTTCGGCCCTGTTCCCTGGTAGCTCAGTGGTAGAGCAACCGGCTGTTAACCGGTTGGTCGCTGGTTCGAATCCGGCCCGGGGAGCCA
>JAGRLZ010000051.1 GCA_020441545.1 Xanthobacteraceae bacterium
TGCCCGATCCCGAGGTCGAGAAGATGCTCGAGGAGGTCCGCGCCAAGCTTGGCATCAAGGGCCGCGCCATCAGCGACGAGGAGATCCTCGAACGCATGGTCTATCCGATGATCAACGAGGGCGCGCGTATCCTGGCGGAAGGGGTCGCCTCGCGTCCGAGCGACATCGACGTGGTGTGGATCTACGGCTACGGCTGGCCGATCTACCGCGGCGGCCCGATGTTCTATGCCGACCAGGTCGGCCTCAAGCACATCGCCGACCGGCTCGCCTTCTATGCGAAGGAAACCAACGATCCGTCGCTGGAGCCGGCGCCGCTTCTGAAGAAGCTCGCGGACGAGGGCAAGACCTTCGCATCGCTGGCGGCGCCGAACAAGGCGGCGTAAATTTATGGGCCGTGCCGATATCTTGCCCTCTCCCCCGTCGGGGAGAGGGCGGCACGGCGTGCCGGGTGAGCGGCGTGTTCCTGTGCATGGTGGTCTTGCGTACGGTATTCTCGCACAAGACGTTCTCGCACAAGACGTTCTTGCATATGGCGCGCACCCCCTGGCCCTGTCCTCTCTCCATCGCCCGTCAAGGACGGGCGTCAGCGCCGTTATGGGGAGTAAGGAGCATGCGGCGCTTGCAGGAATGTCCTGATCATGAGCCGTCCCGGCGAGCAGTTCTATCCTGAAGGCGTGCGCTGGGATGCGCCGATCGTGCGCTGCACGCTGCCCGATCTGCTGGCCAGGGCGGTTGCGGATTACGGGGCGCGGCCGGCGCTCGAGTTCCGCGACCGCGCGATGAGCTTCGCGGAGCTTGCCGACCGCGCCGCGCAGGCCGCGGCCGCCTTTCTGCGGGCGGGGCATGGCAAGGGCGCAAGCGTGGCGCTGTTCCTCGGCAATTCGCCGGATCATCCGATCAATTTCTTCGGCGCGCTGAAGGCCGGCGCGCGGCTGGTGCATCTGTCGCCGCTCGACGGCGAGATCGCGCTGTCGCACAAGCTGTCCGATAGCGGCGCGCGGGTGCTGGTCACCAGCAACCTGTCGGCGCTGCTGCCGGTGGCGCAGAAACTCCTCGCCGAGGGATTGCTCGACCGGCTGATCGTCTGCGAGGACGACGACTGGGGCGCCGCCGGCACGCCGCAGGCGCCGCTGCCGGACGATCCCCGCGTCGTCACCTTCAACCAGTTCGTCGCCGGCGCGCCGCCGCCGCCCGCCTGGCCCGAAATCGGCGTCGAGGATGTCGCGCTGCTGCAATATACCGGCGGGACCACGGGGCTGCCGAAAGGCGCGATGCTCAGCCACGGCAATCTCACCGCCGCGGTCTCGATCTACGACGTCTGGGGCGCGCCGGCGCGTGCCGAGCGCGACACGATCGAGCGCGTGATCTGCGTGCTGCCGCTGTTCCATATCTTCGCGCTGACGGTCATCCTGCTGGGCAGCATCCGGCACGGCAACCTGATCTCGCTGCATCAGCGGTTCGATGTCGGCGCCGTGCTGCGCGACATCGAGCAGAAGCGGGCGACGGTGTTTCCCGGCGTGCCGACGATGTGGATCGCGCTTGCCAACGATCCGACGCTGGAGAGCCGCGACCTGTCGTCGCTGGCGATCGCGGGGTCGGGCGGCGCGCCGCTGCCGGTCGAGGTGGCGGGCGTGTTCCAGCGCAAGACCGGCCTGTCGCTGAAAAGCGGCTGGGGCATGACCGAGACCTGCTCGCCCGGCACCGGCCATCCGCCGGCCGGGCCGGACAAGCCGGGCTCGATCGGCCTGATGCTGCCGGGCATCGAGCTGGACGTGGTATCGCTGGACGACCCCTCGCGCGTGCTGCCGCCGAACCGGACCGGCGAAATCCGCATCAAGGGGCCCAACGTCACCAGGGGATACTGGAACAGGCCGGAGGAAACCGCCCAAGCCTTTGTCGGCGACCGCTTTCTCACCGGCGATATCGGCTGCATGGACGAGGACGGCTATTTCTACCTGGTCGACCGCAAGAAGGATCTCATCATCTCCGGCGGCTTCAATGTCTACCCGCAGATGATCGAGCAGGCGGTCTACACCCATCCGGACGTCCATGAGGTGCTGGTGATCGGCATCCCGGACGACTACCGCGGCGAGGCCGCCAAGGCGTTCGTCACGTTGAAGCCCGGGGCGAAACCATTTACGCTCGAAGCGCTACGTGCTTTTCTCACCGGCAAGCTCGGCAAGCATGAGCTGCCGGGCGCGCTGGAATTCGTCGGGGAACTGCCGCGCACCGCGGTGGGCAAGTTGTCGCGCCACGAGCTGCGCGCGCGGAGAGTTCAAACGTCACCCGAACCGTTCTCGCAAGCCAAATTGTCGTAAGTCAAACAGGAGGTCGTTCATGACCGAAGCCGTTATCGTTTCCACCGCCCGCACGCCGATCGGCAAGGCCTATCGCGGCGCGCTCAACAACACCGAAGGCGCGACGCTCTACGGCCATGCCATCGGCGAGGCCGTCAAGCGCGCCAATATCGATCCGAAGGAGGTCGAGGACGTGGTAATGGGCTCCGCCATGCAGCAGGGCGCGACCGGCGGCAACATCGCGCGCAAGGCGCTGCTCCGCGCCGGCCTCCCGGTGACGGTCGCCGGCACCACCATCGACCGGCAATGCGCCTCGGGCCTGCAGGCGATCGCGCTGGCGGCGCGCTCGGTGCTGTTCGACGGCGTCGAGATCGCGGTCGGCGGCGGCGGTGAATCGATCAGCCTGGTGCAGAACGACCACGCCAACAAGTTCCACGTGGTCGATCCCGAACTGGTGAAGATCAAGGGCGACGTCTACATGCCGATGATCGACACCGCCGAGGTGGTCGCCAAGCGCTACAACATCTCGCGCGATCGCCAGGACGAATACGCGCTGGAAAGCCAGCGCCGCACCGCGGCCGCGCAGCAGGGCGGCAGGTTCAATGACGAACTGGCGCCGATCGCCACCTCGATGGCGGTCGTGGACAAGGCCACCAAGGAAGTGTCCTTCAAGGACGTGACCCTGTCGCAGGACGAAGGCCCGCGTCCCGATACCTCGGCGGAAGGTCTTGCCTCGCTGAAGCCGGTGCGCGAGGGCGGCTGCGTCACCGCCGGCAATGCCAGCCAGCTGTCGGACGGCGCCAGCGCCGCCGTCATCATGACCGACAAGCTCGCCGCGCAGCGCGGCCTCAAGCCGCTCGGCATCTTCCGCGGCTTCGTCGCGGCCGGCTGCGAGCCGGACGAAATGGGCATCGGCCCGGTGTTCGCGATTCCGCGCCTGCTGAAGCGCCACGGCCTGACGGTCGACGATATCGACCTGTGGGAGCTGAACGAGGCGTTCGCGGTGCAGGTGCTGTATTGCCGCGACAAGCTCGGCATCGATCCCGAAAAGCTCAACGTCAACGGCGGCGCCATCGCGGTCGGCCACCCCTATGGCATGACCGGCGCCCGCCTCACCGGCCACATCCTGTTCGAAGGCCGTCGCCGCAAGGCGAAGTACGGCGTCGTCACCATGTGCGTCGGCGGCGGCATGGGCGCGGCCGGCCTGTTCGAATTCGTTCACTGATCCACTGATTGCGTCGCCGGGGCGGGTTTGCCGCCCCGGCGGGCCACCCAAGCGCCGATCGCCGCCCGACCGGGATGCCGGACGGCGCGGCCGGTCGAGGACAATCCCAAGAGGAGATACCTGATGGACCTGAGCCTGACGAAGGAAGAACTGGCGTTCCGCGACGAGGTCCGCGCCTTCTTCCGCGACAACCTGCCGCCGGCGACCAGGAAGAAGCTGGAGGAAAACCGCCACACCTCCAAGGAGGACATGGTCGAGTGGTCCCGCATCCTCAACAAGAAGGGCTGGGCGGTCCCGCACTGGCCGGTCGAGTGGGGCGGCACCGGCTGGGATACAGTCAAGCAGTACATCTTCCTCGAGGAATTGCAGGCCACGCCGGCGCCGCCGATGCTGCCGTTCGGCGTCAACATGGTCGCGCCGGTGATCTACACCTTCGGCAACGAGGAACAGAAGAAGCATTACCTGCCGCGCATCGCCAATCTCGACGACTGGTGGTGCCAGGGCTTCTCGGAGCCGGGTTCGGGGTCGGACCTCGCCTCGCTCAAGACCAAGGCCGAGCGCAAGGGCGACAAGTACATCGTCAACGGCCAGAAGACCTGGACCACGCTCGGCCAGTATGCCGACTGGATCTTCTGCCTGGTGCGCACCGATCCGGCGGCGAAGAAGCAGGAGGGCATCTCCTTCCTGCTGATCGACATGAAGACCAAGGGCATCACGATCCGTCCGATCGTCACCATCGACGGCGGCCGCGAGGTCAACGAGGTGTTCTTCGACGACGTCGAGGTGCCGGTCGAAAATCTCGTCGGCCAGGAGAACAAGGGCTGGGACTACGCCAAGTTCCTGCTCGGCAACGAGCGCACCAACATCGCCCGCGTCGGCATGTCGAAGGAGCGGCTGCGCCGCCTCAAGCTGCTGGCGGCCGAAACCCGCGACGGCGCCGGTTCGCTGATCGACGATCCGGGATTCCGTGAGCGGATCGCATCGGTCGAGGTCGAGCTGAAGGCGCTCGAACTGACGCAGATGCGCGTCGTCGCCAACGAGGGCAAGCACGGCAAGGGCAAGCCGGATCCGGCTTCCTCGGTGCTCAAGATCAAGGGCTCGGAAATCCAGCAGACGCTGACCGAACTGATGCTCGATGCCGTCGGTCCGTTCGCCGTTCCCTACGACCTGCATGGCGACGACAACAGCAACGAAACCATGGACTGGACCGCGCAGATCGCGCCGACCTATTTCAACTACCGCAAGGTGTCGATCTACGGCGGCTCCAACGAAATTCAGCGCAATATCATCGCCAAGGCCGTTCTCGGCCTGTGAGTTCGCGGCCACGCCTCCGATCGGGTCGGTGGCGGGGCTTCATGTTCTGGTTTGACGCGCTTTCTCCGCGCGGAACGGTATCCGTTTCGCCCGGGAGCGCCGCACCTGAAAACGCCACAAGGGGCATCCAAGATGGATTTTGATTTGTCCGAAGAGCAGCGCCTTCTCAAGGAAAGCGTCGAGGGCCTGCTCAAGAGTTCCTATGATTTCGATCAGCGCAAGAAATACAGCGCCGAGAACGGCGGCTGGAGCAAGGCGATGTGGGGCAAGTTCGCCGAGCAGGGCCTGCTCGGCCTGCCCTTCGCCGAGGCCGACGGCGGCTTCGGCGCCGGCGCGGTCGAGACCATGATCGTGATGGAGGCGCTCGGCCATGCGCTGGTGGTCGAGCCCTATCTGCCGACGGTGGTGATCGCCGGCGGCTTCCTTCGCCACGGCGCTTCGGATGCCCAGAAGGCCGCGCATGTGCCCGGCATCATCGACGGCAGCAAGACCTTCGCCTTCGCGCAGCTGGAGAAGAACTCGCGCTACGACCTGGGCAACGTCTCCACCGCCGCCAAGGCGAAGGGCGACGGCTGGATCATCGACGGCGAGAAGTTCGTGGTGCTGAACGGCGAGGTCGCCGACACCCTGATCGTGACCGCGCGCACCAAGGGCGGCCAGACCGATCGCGACGGCATCGGCGTCTTCCTGGTGCCGCGCGACGCCAAGGGCGTGACGGTGAAGGGGTATCCGACCCAGGACGGCTTGCGTGCCGCCGATATCACCTTCACCGGCGTCGAGGTCGGCGCGGATGCCGCGATCGGCGATCCGGCGAACGGTCTGCCGCTGATCGAGCGCGTGGTGGACGAGGCGCGCACCGCGCTGTGCGCCGAGGCGGTCGGGGCGATGGATGAATCGCTCAAGGTCACCGTCGAATACATCAAGACGCGCAAGCAGTTCGGCGTGCCGATCGGCAGCTTCCAGTCACTGCAGCATCGGGCCGCCGACATGTTCGTGTTCACCGAGCAGGCCCGCAGCATGGCGATGCTCGCGACCATGGCGAGCGACTTCGACGACGCCAGGGAGCGTGCCAGCTCGGTGGCGGCGGCCAAGGTGCAGATCGGCAAGTCGGGCCGCTTCGTCGGTCAGCAGTCGATCCAGCTGCATGGCGGCATCGGCATGACGATGGAGGCCGCGATCGGCCACTACTTCAAGCGGCTCGCGGTCATCGAGACGACGTTCGGTGACACCGACTACCACCTGCGCCGCGTCGGCGATGCGGGCGGCCTGATCTGAGCGGGCTCTTCTAAGGGCTCTCCGCGAAACGAGCCGATCACGACAAGGCCGCCGCGTCATGCACGACGCGGCGGCTTTTTTCTTGTCCGGATTTGTCCGGGGCCGATACGATCGCCTCCCGGCATATTGACCTTGGCCGTTCAATCCGGTTGCCTGCGCCCCAACATCAGGTTCAGCCGGGGAAACGCCGCATGTCGTCTTTCGTCCTTGCCATCGACCAGGGCACCACCTCGTCGCGGGCGATCGTGTTTCGCGGCGACGGTTCGATCGCCGGCGTCGCGCAACGGGAATTCCCGCAGCATTTCCCGGCGTCCGGCTGGGTCGAGCACGAGCCCGACGATATCTGGGCGTCGACGCTGGCGACCTGCCGCGAGGCGATGCAGAAGGCGGACGTCGCGGCGCCGGACATCGCCGCGATCGGCATCACCAACCAGCGCGAGACCACGGTGGTGTGGGACCGCGCGACGGGGCGCGCGGTGCATCGCGCCATCGTCTGGCAGGATCGCCGCACCGCCGATATCTGCGCGCGCCTGGTGGCGGACGGTGTTGAGCCGGAGATTTCGGCGCGCACCGGGCTCATCGTCGATCCGTATTTCTCCGGCACCAAGGTGGCATGGATTCTCGACCACGTGCCCGGGGCGCGGGCGCGGGCCGAGCGCGGCGAACTGCTGTTCGGCACCGTGGATTCCTATCTGCTGTGGCGGCTGACCGGCGGCGCGGTCCACGCCACCGACGCCACCAACGCCTCGCGCACGCTCCTGTTCAACATCCACGACGGCCAATGGGACGACGTGCTGCTGAAGATCCTGCGGGTGCCGCGCGCCATGCTGCCGGAGGTGAGGGATTCCTCGGCGCATTTCGGCGACAGTGTGCCGGACCTGCTGGGCGGATCGATCGCCATCCGCGGCATCGCGGGCGACCAGCAGGCGGCGACCATCGGCCAGGCCTGTTTCACGCCGGGGATGATGAAATCGACCTACGGCACCGGCTGCTTCGCGCTGCTCAACACCGGCGCGACGCCGGTGCGCTCGAACAACAAGCTCCTGACCACGATCGCCTACCAGCTCGACGGCAAGCGCACCTACGCGCTGGAAGGCTCGATCTTCGTCGCCGGCTCGGCGGTGCAGTGGCTGCGCGACGGCCTGAAGATCATCAGGACGGCCGCCGAGACCGGGCCGCTGGCCGATCAGTCGGACCCCTCGCAGGCGGTCTATCTGGTGCCGGCCTTCGTCGGCCTCGGTGCGCCATACTGGAATCCGCGGGTGCGCGGCGGCCTGTTCGGGCTGACCCGCAACACCGGCCCGGCTGAGCTGGCCCACGCCGCGCTGGAGAGCGTCTGCTACCAGACCCACGACCTGTGGGCCGCGATGCGGGCCGACTGGCCGGAAGCCGAAGCTGCCAGCACGGTGCTGCGGGTCGATGGCGGCATGACGGCGTCGGACTGGACCATGCAGCGGCTGGCCGACCTGCTCGATGCGCCGGTCGATCGGCCGATGATCCAGGAGACCACGGCGCTCGGCGCGGCCTATCTGGCGGGCCTCGGCGCCGGCGTCTATCCGGAGCCGGCACGGTTCGCCGATACCTGGCGGCTCGAGCGTCGCTTCAGGCCGAACATGAGCGCGGCAACCCGCGCGCGGAAACTGAAGGGCTGGGCGGCAGCGGTGCGCGGGGTGCTCGCCAGCGACGAGGGGGTAGAGCCATTTCCGTTCCGATAGGATCGGAACGGGACTCTATATCCTTGTTTTAACGCGGTTTCTTTGCGCGCACCGGGGCCCGCTTCGCTCGAAACGCTCTGGATCAGGTCGCGGTCGCACGGGGACGATTGTTAACCAATTCCATTCGATGGTGCTGCCCGCGCAGGGGCGCGGCGGCATCGCCTGCCGTCTTGAGGAAACGGATTCGAGGAGGAGTCGAATGTTAAGCCGTCGTACGTTCTGTGGCTGTGCGTCAGCCGCTTTGTGGTCGGGTTTCGTGGCGACGCGCGCCGAGGCCGAGCCCGCTGCCTGCGCGGTCATGACAAAGGACAGCCAGCGGGCGACGTCGCCCGCGGATGCGCTGGCGAGGCTGAAGGCCGGCAACGAGCGCTTCGTTGGCGGCCACAGCGTCAATTGCGATCTGGTCAAGCAGGCGAAGGAGACCGCAGGGGGGCAGGCGCCGTTCGCGGCGGTGGTCGGCTGCATCGATTCCCGGGTGCCGCCCGAACTCGTATTCGATCAGCGTATCGGCGACATCTTCTGCGCGCGCGTTGCCGGGAATTTCGTCAATACCGACATCATCGGCAGCCTTGAATTCGCAACCAAGCTCGCCGGCGCGCGCGCCATCGTCGTGCTCGGCCACAACGAGTGTGGTGCGGTGAAGGGTGCGATCGACAACGCCAAGCTCGGCAATCTGACGGCGACGCTGGCCAACATCCGGCCCGCGGTGAAGGCGGCCAAGGCCAGCGGCGAGCGCACCTCGAAGAATGCGGGCTTCGTTCAGGCGGTCGCCGAAACCAATGTCCGGATGGCGGTTGCGGCCTTGACCGCGAAAAGCAAGGTGATGAAGCAACTGGTTGCGGCGGGCGATCTGCAGATCGTCGGCGCGATGCACGACCTCGCCTCCGGGCGCGTCACCTTCCTGAGCTGACGTCCCCCGGGCTGGCATCCGGCTCGCGGCAGGGACTGCGCCCGTCCGGCGAAACGGCTTGTGCGCCTCTGCAAACTTGCGCGCTGCTGCAAACAAGGACGCGGCGGAAACCTCCCGCCGCGGTTCCCTGGAGCCATTTCCGTTCCGTCAGAATCGGAACGGGGCTCTCCATCTCTATTTTAACGCGTTTTCTTGACGCGAACCGGGTTCTTGACGCGAACGGGCCCCACTTCGCCCGAAAACGCTCTATTCCGATGTGGGCCAGGCAGAAGGCGACGCTCATTCCTCGTCGTCGTCGGCCTTCCTGCCGCCGATGGTCTTGAGCTTGGCGAACACCGCATCGACATTGAGGTCGTCGCCCTGCCGGTCGGCGGCGTCCCCGTCGTCGTCCTTGCGCGTGGTTTCGGATGCCGGCAGCAGCGTCGCGCCGCCATAGGCGGTGTCGGTCGGCTTCTCCTTGGCCGCGCGCTGCACCTCGAAGTCGAGTTCGATCTGCGAGCACAGGCCGAGCGTCACCGGGTCCATCGGCGTCAGCGTCGCGGCATTCCAGTGGGTGCGGTCGCGAATCGCGGCGATGGTGGTCTTGGTGGTGCCGACCAGCCGCATGATCTGGCTGTCCTTGAGTTCCGGATGGTTGCGCACCAGCCAGAGGATCGCGCTCGGCCGCTCGTGGCGGCGCGACACCGGCGTATAGCGCGGGCCCTTCTTCTTCTTGGCCTCGGGCAGCACCACCTTGCTCTCGCTGAGCCTCAGCCGGTAGTTCGGGTCCTTCTCGCCGCGCTCGATCTCGTCGCGGGTCAGTTGTCCGGTGGAGATCGGGTCCATGCCCTTGATGCCCTGCGCCGCGTCGCCGTCGGCGATGGCGCGGATTTCCAGCGGATGCATCTTGGTGAAATCGGCCACCTGATCGAACGACAGGGCGGTATTGTCGACGAGCCACACGGCGGTCGCCTTCGGCATCAGCGGTGCATTGCTCATGGCAAATCTCCTTTGGCCTCCGCCCACCTCGGTCCGGAGGCGGAGTTGTTGGTCATCAATGATGACGGGAATTGCGCCGTATATAAGCTGTCCGCGGCCAGCGGCGCAATGGGGCGGACGGAAACGGCCTTGACAGGGCCGCAAAGCCGTCCCAAGTCCTACTCGTCAAGACTATCCGCAACGTCGCAGCCTCGACGCTGGACTTTATGGATGTCCGTCATTTTCGGATTTCCGCCGATTTCTATCACGCCCGCGCCTGGTTCGACGGGCGAACAGGTTCCGGATCGCTCATGCAGCCCAAACCCAAGCTCAAGATCGTGCTTTGTTCTCCCCGTGGCTTCTGTGCCGGCGTGGTTCGGGCCATCGATACCGTCGAGCGGGCGCTGAAGCTCTATGGCGCGCCGGTCTATGTCCGCCACGAGATCGTTCACAACCGCTATGTGGTGGACAGCCTGCGGGCCAAGGGCGCGATCTTCGTCGAGGAACTGTCGGAGATTCCGGATACCGAGGCGCCGGTGGTGTTCTCCGCCCACGGGGTGCCGAAGTCGGTGCCGGCCGAAGCCGAGAAAAGGAATTTCTTCTCACTGGACGCCACCTGTCCGCTGGTCACCAAGGTTCATCGCGAGGCCGCGATCCATTTCAAGCGCGGCCACGAGATCCTGCTGATCGGCCATTCCCATCACCCGGAGGTGGTGGGCACGCTGGGCCAGCTGCCGGCCGGCGCGGTGACCCTGATCGAGACGGCCGAGGACGCCGCGACCTTCAGCCCGAAGAACGCTGACAATCTCGCCTTCGTCACCCAGACCACGCTGTCGATCGACGACACCAAGGAAATCGTCGCGGTGCTCAAGGCGCGCTTCCCGAACATCCACGGGCCGCACAAGGAAGACATCTGCTACGCCACCACCAACCGCCAGCTCGCGGTGAAGAAGGTGGCGCCGGTGGTCGATGCGCTGATCGTGGTCGGCGCGCCGAATTCGTCCAATTCGCAGCGCCTGCGCGAGGTCGCCGAGCGCGAAGGCTGCCCGATCGCGGTGCTGGCGCAACGCGCCTCCGACCTTGACTGGGAGATGTTCGAGGGCATCCGGAGTCTCGGCATCACCGCCGGGGCATCGGCGCCGGAGGTCATCGTCGAGGAGATCATGGGCGCATTCGCCGCCAGATACGACCTCGAGGTGGAAACGGTGTCGGCCGCGGAGGAGAACGAGTTCTTCCCGCTGCCGCGCTCGCTGCGGCCCGAGGCGGCGGCCAGCTGAGCCGCGGCGGGGTGCGAGGAACATGGCGGTCTATACCGACGTCGCGGCCGACGAGCTGGCGGCGTTCCTGACCGGCTACGATGTCGGCGAGCTGCTGTCCTACAAGGGCATCGCCGAAGGCGTCGAGAACTCCAATTTCCTGCTCCATACCAGCAAGGGCTCGTACATCCTGACGCTGTACGAGAAGCGGGTGGCGGCCGACGACCTGCCATACTTCCTGTCGCTGATGGCGCATCTCGCCGCCCGCGGCGTGCATTGTCCGCAGCCGGAGCGCAACGCCAGGGGCGAGGTCTACGGCCACCTCGCGGGGCGGCCCGCCGCGATCATCAATTTCCTCGAGGGCATGTGGCCGCGCCGTCCCACCGCCGCCCATTGCGCGGGCGTCGGCGACGCGCTGGCGCGGATGCACCTGGCGGGCCGCGACTTTCCGCTTGCGCGCAGGAATCCGCTGTCGGTCGAGGGCTGGCGCCCGCTGCTGGAGCGCGCCGCGCCGCGCGCCGACGAGGTGCAGCCGGGCTTGCGCGACTTCCTGTCGCGCGAACTGGCGTTTCTCGAACGGAACTGGCCGCAGCACCTGCCGACCGGCGTGATCCATGCCGACCTGTTTCCGGATAACGTGTTCTTCCTCGGCGACGAGGTCTCCGGGCTGATCGATTTTCCGTTCGCCTGCAACGACATCCTCGCCTACGACGTGGCGATCTGCCTCAACGCCTGGTGCTTCGAGCCCGATCACGCGTTCAACGTCACCAAGGCGCGCGCGCTGCTGAATGCCTACGAGAAGCAGCGGCCGCTGGCCGAGGCCGAGCGCGCCGCGCTGCCGCTGCTGGCGCGGGGCGCTGCGCTGCGCTTCCTGCTGACGCGGCTGGTGGACTTTCTCGACGTGCCGCCGGGCGCGCTGGTGAAGCCGAAGGACCCGCTCGAATATGTCCGCAAGCTGCGCTTCCATCAGGCGGTGGCAAGCGTCGGCGACTACGGCCTGGCGCCGTCGGGATCGATGGCGTGAGCGCTGTGTCCTCCGTCGTCATCCACACCGATGGCGCCTGCTCGGGGAATCCGGGGCCGGGCGGCTGGGGCGCGATCCTGCAATTCGGCGATGCGCGCAAGGAACTGAAGGGTGGCGAGCCGCATACCACCAACAACCGCATGGAACTGATGGCGGCGATCGCGGCGCTCGAGGCGCTCAAGCGCCCCTGCGATGTCGACCTCCACACCGACAGCCAGTATCTGCGGCAGGGCATCACCGGGTGGATTCACGGCTGGAAGCGCAACGGCTGGCGCACCGCCGACAGGAAGCCGGTGAAGAACGTCGATCTGTGGCAGCGCCTCGATGCGGCGATGAAGCCGCACCGGGTGCAGTGGCACTGGGTCAAGGGCCATGCCGGCCATGACGACAACGAGCGGGCCGATCAGCTGGCGCGCGAAGGCGTGGCGATGGCGCGGCTGCAAGGCTGACGCCGCGCGGCCTTCTGCTTCTGGCGGACGCATCCGCCGTCATGCGCGGATCAAATCCGCATCCGTCGTCTCAGGGATGATGGATTTCAGAGACAATGGATTGCCGGGCCCGACGGCCGCGCCGCGTCGCGCTGCGGTGTGACCGCGGCCGACTGACATTGCGTCGGCCGCGGTCGTGGCAAGGCTCAATCCTTGAAAGGCGTCAGTTTTTGAAAGGCTTCAGTCCTTGAACGCCGGCGGCGGCACGAAGCCGCCGAATTCGCGCTCGATGAGCGCTGCGAGCCGCAGCGGCGTGCGGTCTTCCAGCCACGGGCCGATGATCTGGACGCCGATCGGCAAGCCGTCCTTCGACAGGCTCACCGGGATCGCGGTCGCCGGCAGGCCGGGGAGGGTGGCGAGGCCCGGCCACACCAGCTGGTCGGTGTAGGGATAGGGCTTGCCGTCGATGGCGATGGTGCGCTGCTCCTGGTCCGGCAGATGATCGTGCGGATAGGCCGGTGTCGGCATCACCGGGCAGATCACCGCGTCGAAATTGCGGAACAGGTCGCGCCACTGCGCCCGCAGCCGGGTGCGGCCGCCGTCGCACAGCACCCAGTCGCGATGGCTCATGGCGATGCCGCGCAGCCGCTCCGCCGCGAGGCTCATGTCGTTCGGGGCGAGCCTGGCCGCGGCGGCCTGCGCATCCGCATAGACCTCCGGCGTGAAGGCGCCCGCGAGGAACGACAGCAGCATCCGCATATAGAGCCGCGACGCGGCGGCGAGGTCCGGCACCAGCGGGCTCTCGCGGGACACCGCGACGCCTTTGCCGGCGAGGTTGCCGGCCACCGTCTCGAGCACCGCGCGCACTTCGGCGGCGATCGGCAGCAGCGGATGGCTGTCGAGCACCAGCACGCGGAAGCCCTTGAACTCCGGATGGCGCGAGGCCGGCAGCGCCAGCCGGTAAGCAATCCCCGCCTCGATCGGGTCGGGGCCGGCGATCACGTCGAGCAGCACCGAGAGGTCGGCGGCGCCGCGCGCCATCGGGCCGATCACCGACAGGTCGCGCGCGAACGGCAGCGGCGGATTGGGCGGCGCCGAATGGCCGCGCAGCGGGCACAGGTCGTAGGTCGGCTTGTGGGCGTAGACCCCGCAATAATATGCCGGCACCCGCAGCGAGCCGCCGATATCGGAGCCCAGCGACAGCGCGCCATAGCCCATCGCCAGCGCCGCCGACGATCCACCCGACGAGCCCCCGGGCGTGCGGCCGAGATCGAACGGATTGTTGGTGGTGCCGTAGACGTCGTTGTAGCTCTGCCAGTCGGACAGCGCGACCGGCACGTTGGTCTTGGCGAGGATGACGCCGCCGGCCGCCTTCACCCGCGCGATCGCGAGCGCGTCCTCTTTCGGCGTGAAATCCTTCTGCGGCGGAAAGCCCCACGTCGTCGGCAGCCCCGCCACGTTGAAGGACTCCTTGACCGTCATCGGAACGCCGAGCAGCGGCTTCCTGTCGCCTTTCGCCAGCGCCGCGTCGGCGGCCCGGGCGGCTTCGAGGCCGCGCTCGAAATCGCGGACGCAGACGGCGTTCACCCTGGCGTCGTGCCGCTCGATGCGCGCGATCGTATCCTGCGCCAGTTCGACAGCGGATACCTTTTTCGCGGCCAGTGCCGCCGACATCTCGGCGGCGGTCTTGAAGCTCCATTGCGATGCGGCCAAGGTCTGCTCCCCTGCTGAATGCGTCCGGTCTGATAGTGCGTGGCGATGATGCGCGGATCGTGCGCGTCATGCAAGAATCGCCATCGCGGCGGCGGCCTCGCCGCGCGGGATCGATCAGCCGCGGCGAAAATCCTTCGGCGAGAACTCCAGGTCGAGAACCTTCCATTCGCCGTATCTGTCGGTGGGCAGCATTGCATAGGGCTGGCACGCCTGCAGCGCGGCGATGGCGCCGTTCGCCAGTGCCAGCGCCTTCGGCGACGCCTTGCCCTCGATCAGGATCGGCGCGGCGGCGAGATGGCCGTCCGGCCTGAATGTCGCCCGCAGCTTGATCCAGACGTCGTCGGCGATGGCGATCGATTCCGGCAGCACCGAACAGGTCCGCAGGTGGCGGCGGAAGGCTGCGATGGTGTCGCCGGCGAGGCTGGCGGCCTTCGACGCCACGTCGTCGAACGTGCTGCGCCCGCCGGGCTCGGGAAGCCCCAGCGGCACGCCGTATTTGACGGTGAGGTCCGGCTCGGGCGGCGTGAAGGCGCGCGCGGATGGCGCCGGGGTCGGCGGCGGTTGCGACGCGGGCTGTCGCTGCGGCGAAGATTCGCTCGCGGGCTGAGCGCGGTTCCGGGTGTCGTCGGCCTGCGGTGTCGGATCGCGCTTCGCCTGCGGGGCGTCGGGCTTCGCCGCCTCGGGCTTTGTTTCTTCGGATGTTATTTCCTGGGGTTTCACGGCCTCCGGCTCGGCGTCCTTCTTGGCGTCTTCGAGGGGGATGTTTTCCGCCTTGTCGGCGGGCTTGATGTCGTCCGGTGTGACCAGGTCGACGGCAATGGCCTGCGCGCCGTCGGACTCGAACGGCCGGATGCCGGCGAATGCCAGCACCAGCGCCAGCACCGCGGCATGGACCAGCATCGAGCCCATCGCCGATGCCGCCGTGGCGGCATCCCAGCGCGACCGCCGTTCCGTTGTGTCGCTCGACGGGGCGACGGACACCTCCGGCGTCCGGTCCGCATCGGGCGGCGCCGGGAGGTCGGTCAGGCGTGGCATCGGCAGTCTCGCAGGTGCCGCAAGGTCATGTGGCTTGCGCCCGTCGCAGGAAGTCGAGCAGCAACCGGGCGACCTCGTCCGGCTGCTCCTGCTGCACCCAGTGCCCGGCACCGTCGATCAGGTGGCAGCCGATCATGTGGCTGCAGGCGGTGGTCTGCATCGCCTCGAACGCGCCGGGCCGCTGATAGGTGCCCCAGTCCTGTCGGCCGGCAATGAAGCATGACGGCACGTCGATGCGGCGGCCGGAGAAGATTTCCAGATCGGGAAGGTTCTCGCCGCTGGTGCCGCACCGATACCATTGCAGGCCGCCCTGAAAGCCGGTGCGGGCATATTCGCCGCTGTAGACGCGAAGTTCGTCGTCGGGCAGCCATCGGTTCGCCGCGATCGCGCGCGCGTCCGGCATTTCCGCGGCCACCGTCTCGGCCATGGTGCGGTCGCGGTCCATCACGTAATAGGTCGGCAGCGTCGCCAGTTCCGCCGCCGTCCAGGCGCGCAGCGGATGCGGCGCGTTGCCGGCCCAGTCGGCGCTCTTGTGGTGATAATAGGCGCGCAGGAAGTCGTGCAGGCCCTGCGGCGCGCCGTGCATGTCGGCATTGGCGCCGCGCGTCGCGTAGTACCATTGATAGTGCTTGCGCGGGTGCGGCAGGGCGGCGAGATCGCGGTGAATGGGATCATCGGCTTTGTCGCCCGGATGATTCACGGTATCGAACGGGATCGCCGGCGGCCCCGCGAACGGCGCGCTCATCAGCGCGACGGCGCGAAACACATCCGGGCGGGCCAGCGCGCACCACGGCGCGACGACGGCGCCGAAGTCGTGGCCGATCACCGCCGCCACGCTGCGATGGCCGAAGGCGAACACCACGCCGAGGGCATCGCGCACCAGGTTCATCAGCCGGAACGGATGCAGGTTGCCGTCGTAGTCGGCGCTCCAGCCGGTGGTGCGGCCGTAGCCGCGCTGGTCCGGCGCGATGACGTGATAGCCCGCCGCGGCGAGCTTCGGCATCACCTTGCGCCAGCTATAGGCGAGTTCCGGAAAGCCATGGAGCAGCAGCAGGCACGGCCGCCCCGGCGTTTCGTAGCCGGCTTCCAGGACATGCACGGTCAGGCCGTTGACGTTCGCGGCGTAGCGCGAGCGGATGCCGGTCGGCAACGGCAGGTCGGCGAGACGGTCGGGCATCACGGTCGTCCTTGTCGGCGCGGCGGTGGCCGTTCCGCGCGCATATTGTGCCGCAGGAAGGTTCGCCGCCGCCACCCGCCGATCCTGCACGATGGATGAGGGAGTTCAAACGGGGGCGTAAGATGTGCCCGCGACCGTGATGGGAATCGGGGCGATCCGGGCCGCACCCGCGCCGTGAGCGACGGTCGCGGCGTTCCGACGGCATGACCTGCATTATACCGAAACGCGAAAGCCCGCCACTTGTGGCGGGCTTTGCGTGAGGTGAGCCGTCGTCGGCGCGAGCGCGCAATGGCGGCTGCGACGTCAAGCCTTCGGCCAGTATTCGTCGCGCAGGTGGCGCTTCACCAGCTTGCCGGTCGGCGTGCGCGGCAGCTCGGCGCGGAAGTCGATGCTCCTCGGGCATTTGATCGGCGACAGGTGCTCGCGGCAATAGGCGGTCAGTTCGTCGGCCAGCGCGGGGCCGGCCTGCGACATGTCGTGCGGCTGCACCACCGCCTTGACCTCCTCGCCCATCTCCGTGTTCGGCACGCCGAACACCGCGACGTCGGCGACCTTCGGGTGGCCGATCAGCACGTCCTCGGTCTCCTGCGGATAGATGTTCACGCCGCCGGAGATGATCATGTAGGCCTTGCGGTCGGTGAGATAGAGGAAGCCTTCGTCGTCGAGATAGCCGACATCGCCGAGCGTCGACCAGCCCTTGTCGTTGAAGGCGCGCTGCGTCTTCTCGGGATCGTTGTGATACTTGAACTGCGGCGCGTCGGCGAAGTAGACGCCGCCGATCTTGCCGGTCGGCATCTCGTTGCCGTCCTCGTCCAGGATCTTGATCGAGCCGACCACGGCCTTGCCGACGGTGCCGCGATGGCCCAGCCATTGATGGGAGTCGGCGACCGTGACGCCGTTGCCTTCGGAGCCGGCGTAATATTCGATCAGGATCGGTCCCCACCAGTCGATCATCTGCGCCTTGACGTCGATCGGGCAGGGGGCCGCGGCATGGATCGCGCCCTTCAGCGAGGAGACGTCGTATTTCCTGCGCACGTCGTCAGGCAGCTTCAGCATGCGCACGAACATCGTCGGCACCAGCTGCGACTGCGTCACCTTGTACTTCTCGACCAGCCTGAGGAATTCCTCGGCGTCGAATTTCTCCATGATGATCGAGGTGCCGCCGAAGGTGGTCGCCATCATGTTGAAGCGCAAGGGAGCCGCGTGATAGAGCGGCGCCGGCGACAGATAGATGCTGTCCTCGCCCATGTGGCACATATCGACGCACAGGACCTTGAGGAACGGGTTGGGGACGTCAATCGGTGTCGGGTCGAGCGCCGGCTTGATGCCCTTCGGGCGTCCGGTGGTGCCGGACGAATACAGCATGTCGCAGCCCGCGATCTCGTCGGCGATCGGCGTGGTCGGCTGCGCGGCGCGCTCCTTGTCCCAGGCGCGGAAGCCGGGCGCGGGGTCGTCCAGCATGAAATAGATCGGCGCGGCGCCATCGCCGACCAGGCTCTCCACCTGCGCGGCGCATTTCGGCGAGGTGACGACGACCCTGGCGCCGCAATCCTGCACGATATAGGCGATCTCGTCCTGGGTCAGGTAGCGGCTGATCGCCGTGAAATAGAGGCCCGCGCGCTGCGCCGCCCAGCAGATCTCCATGAATTCCAGGCGGTTCTCCATCAAGAGCGCCATGTGGTCGCCGGCCTTCAGCCCGAGCGCGCGGAACAGGTGGGCACCCTGGTTGGAGCGTTCGTCCAGCTCGCGATAGGTGATCGCCTTGCCGGTGCCCGCCATCACATAGGCGGTCTTGTCGGGCTGGGTCTTGGCGTAGTGGGTGGGATGGGTCATGGAGCGTTTCCGGTGGGGACTGAGGTGCGAACAGAAAAAGCGATTAGCGAACAGGGAGTAGCGAATAGAAGGTCTGTTTCCCCTATTCGCTACGCCCTACTCACTATTCGCTCTCTTTAATTTTACAGCCGCTCGATGATGGTGACGTTGGCCATGCCGCCGCCTTCGCACATCGTTTGCAGGCCGTAGCGCTTGTTGTTCTGCTTCAGGGCGTTGACCAGCGTCGTCATCAGCTTGGTGCCGGAGCCGCCGAGCGGATGGCCGAGCGCGATCGCGCCGCCATTGATGTTGAGACGGGCCGGGTCGGCGCCGGTATATTTCAGCCAGGCGGCCGGTACCGAGGCGAACGCCTCGTTGACCTCGAAGATGTCGATGTCGTCGATGCTCATGCCGGCTTTTTCCAGCGCGCGCCTGGTGGCGGGCAGCGGAGCCTCCAGCATGATGACCGGATCGCCGCCCATCATCGTCATGTGGTGGATGCGCGCCATCGGGGTCAGGCCGAGCGACTTGAGTCCCTTCTCGTTCACCACCATCACGCCGGACGCGCCGTCGCAGATCTGGCTGGCGCTGGCGGCGGTGAGCCGGCCGTCCTTCTCGTCGATCAGCTTGACGCCCCTGATGCCGTCGAGGGAGGCGTCGAAGCGGATGCCTTCATCGATGTGGTGGGTGTCGGTCGAGCCGTCGGCGCGGGTGATCCGCAACGGCACGATCTCGTCCTTGAACCTGCCGCCCTGGGTCGCGGCGATCGCCTTCTGGTGGCTGTTGAAGGAATATTCGTCGAGGGCGTCTTTCGACAGGTCGTATTTCTTCGCCAGCATCTCGGCGCCGGTGAACTGGCTGAACTGGATGTCCGGATAGCGCTTCTCGATGTTCGGGCTCTTGTAGTGGCCGAAGCCGTTTTTCGCGGGCAGCGTGGCCGCAAGCCCCATCGGCACCCGCGTCATCGATTCCACGCCCGAGGCGATCACGACGTCCATGGCGCCGGACATCACCGCCTGGGCGGCGAAATGCAGCGCCTGTTGCGACGATCCGCACTGGCGGTCGATCGAGGTCGCCGGCACGCTCTCCGGCAGCTTCGAGGCGAGCACCGCGTTGCGGGCGATGTTGACGCCCTGCTCGCCGACCTGGCCGACGCAACCCATGATGACGTCCTCGACCTGAGCGGGATCGACCCCGGTGCGGTCGACCAGCGAATCGAGCACGGAGGCGGCGAGATCGGCCGGATGCCAGCCGGCGAGGCGTCCCCCCTTGCGGCCGCCGGCGGTGCGGGCGGCGGCGACGATATAGGCTTCGGCCATGGGCGTTCTCCTGGACGGTCTGATTGAGAATTTGAGCCGGATTAAAGGGGCAGCCGTCACCTTAGTCAATCGATCAATTAACGCTTGAGCGGCGTCGTATCCTCGGGTTATCTGGATCGATGGCTGAAGTGAGTACCAGCGAGCAGGGCCGGGCGGCGGGGGCGAAAAATCCCACCGCGGACAAGCTGATCGAGGCGGCGAGCGACCTGATGATCGCGCGCCATTCGACCGACGTTTCGCTGAGCGATATCGCCCAGCAGTCGGGGGTGAACGCGGCGCTGGTGAAATATCATTTCGGCAACAAGGAGGGCCTGCTGCTGGCGCTGCTGGCGCGCGACGCGGCCACCGAGATCGCCGGGCTGGAATATCTTCTGGCGCAGCCGATCTCGCCGACCGCGAAGCTGAAGCTGCATATCGCCGGCATCATCAAGGCGTATCACCGCTTTCCCTACATGAACCGGCTGATCCACCTGCTGCTGCACGAGAGCAGCCCGGAGGCCGCCAACGACGTCGCCACCTTCTTCGTCGCGCCGCTGCTCGACTTCCACCGCCGGCTGCTGGCGGAGGGCGCGGCCAAGGGCGAGTTCCGCGCGGTCGATCCGGTGCTGTTCTACACCAGCCTGATCGGCGCCTGCGATCACCTGTTCTTCGGCCGGCACGCGATGTCGCGGGCGGTCGGGGTCGGCCCGGTGACCGACGAGGTCTGCCGTGACTATACCGCGCATATGGAGGCGATGCTGCTCGGCGGCCTGCTGGCGGCGCCGGATGGCCGCGCTGGGGAGGCATCGGCCCGGTCCTAGCAATTGCCGCATGGTGAAATTCTCGAGTTCAACGCCAATCCCGTAAACCCTGTCCCATCATAAACCCTGTCCCATCAGAAGAAAGGTCATCTCATGCAGTTGAAAGACGTCGCGGTTCTCATCACCGGCGGTGGCTCGGGCCTGGGCGCCGCGACCGCGCGCGCCATGGCGGCCAAGGGCGCCAGGGTCGCGGTCATCGACCAGAACAAGGAGAACGCCGAGAAGGTCGCCGCCGAGATCAAGGGCGTCGCCATCAACGCCGACGTGACCAGCGAGGAGCAGATCCAGGCCGGCATCGACAAGGCGGAGGCGGCGCATGGCGTCGCCCGCGTGCTGGTCAACTGCGCCGGCATCGGCGGCTCGCTGCGCATCGTCAGCAAGGATGGTTCGATCTATCCGCTGGAGCGCTTCGCGCGCATCGTCAACGTCAACCTGATCGGCACCTTCAACGTGCTGCGCCTGTTCGCCGGACGGCTGGTGCCGACCCCGCCGGATGGCGAGGAGCGCGGCGTCATCATCAACACCGCGTCGGTGGCGGCCTATGAGGGCCAGATCGGCCAGATTGCCTATTCGGCGTCGAAGGGCGGTGTCGTCGGCCTGACCCTGCCGGCCGCGCGCGACCTCGCCCAGCACAAGATCCGCGTCAACACCATCGCGCCGGGCCTGTTCTTCACGCCGCTGCTGATGGGCCTGTCGGAAGAGGCGCGCAAGAGCCTCGGCGCCCAGGTGCCGCATCCCGCCCGCCTCGGCGAGGCCGACGAATACGGCGCGCTGGCGGTGCATATCGTCGAGAATCCGATGCTCAACGGCGAGACCATCCGCCTCGACGGCGCGATCCGCATGGCGCCGCGGTAGTCGATTGGCATCGTCGCCGTCATTGCGAGCGCAGCGAAGCAATCCAGTCTTCCTTCGTGGCTCTGGATTGCTTCGTCGCTTCGCTCCTCGCAATGACCGACAAAAGGGAGAATACGCGTGACCCAGCCGCTCCTGATCGAACACGACGACGGCCTCGACCGCGTCACGCTCAACCGTCCCGACAGCCTCAACGCGCTCGATCCCACCCTGATCGATGCGCTCAATGACTATTTCGGCGGGCTCCAGCGCAATCGCGACACCCGGGTCGTGCTGCTGAAGGGCGCCGGCAAGGCGTTCTGCGCCGGGCTCGATCTCAAGGCCGCGATGCAGCGCCGCGCCGGCCAGCAGGAGCCGCCGGGCGTGACCGAGTCCCTCGATAGCCAGCGCCGCATCGCCGATATCGTGATGCTGATGCGGCGCTGCCCGCAACCGATCGTCTCGCTGGTCCACGGCGCCGCCGCCGGCGGCGGTTTCGCGCTGGCGCTGGCCTCCGATATCCGTCTGGCGGCAAAAGGCGCGCGGATGAACTGCGCCTTCATCAGGCTCGGCCTCGGCGGCTGCGACATCGGCACCAGCTACTTTTTGCCGCGCCTGGTCGGCGTCTCGGTCGCCTCCGAGCTGATCCTGACCGGCCGTTTCATCGGCGCGGAGCGCGCGCTGGCGGTGGGGCTGGTGTCCGAAGTGGTCGAGGAAACCGAACTCGAAGCGGCGGCCGGCCCTTACGTCGATGCAATGCTGACCGCCTCTCCGGTGGGATTGCGGCTGTCGAAAGAGTGCCTCAACATGAGCGTCGACGCCGGCTCGATCGAGGCGGCCATCGCCATGGAAGATCGCAACCAGGTGCTGTGCAGCCGCTCCGAGGATTTCAGCGAAGGCATCCGGGCCTTCATGGAAAAGCGCAGGCCGGTCTATCGGAATCGATGACGGCATTGCGCGACGCCAACGACAAGCCGCGGTGTCCGGACCATGTGTTGCGGAGGCGCGTGAACGGGAGGCCCGAACGACCAGTCTTTGTGAAGTGAGGGCCACGGGTTCCTGTTCCCGCAAGGGCGACGCATTCCGAGATTCAATTCCAAGCGAGAGTAAACCGACATGAACTTCGAATTCTCCGACGACCAGAAGCAGCTTCGCGACCAGGCGCGGCGTTTCCTTTCCGAGAAGTGCCCGCCGAAAGCGGTGCGCGCCGTGCTGGAGGGCAAGGCGCCCTACGACAAGGAGCTCTGGAAGGGCCTTGCGGAGATGGGCTTTCTCGGGGTCGCGATTCCGGAAGAATTCGGCGGTACCGGCGCGGGTCATCTCGAACTGTGCGTGATCGCCGAGGAAATGGGCCGGGCGGTGGCGCCGGTGCCGTTCTCGTCCACGGTGTATCTCGCCGCCGAGGCGCTGCTGCTCGCCGGCAGCGACGCGCAGAAGCAGAAGTGGCTGCCGAAGATCGCGTCCGGCGAAGCGATCGGCACGCTGGCGCTGTTCGAGGGGCCGGGCAATCCGGCGCCGCAGGGCGTCAAGCTCACCGCCGCCAACGGCGTGCTCAATGGCGTCAAGACCCCGGTCGCCGACGGCGCGATTGCCGATTTCGCCGTCGTCGTGGCGCGCCACGGCGCGAGCGGCCGCGAGACCGATATCGGGCTCTACCTGGTTGACCTGAAGGCCGGCGGCGTCGAGGCCAGGGCGCTCACCAGCATCGACCCGTCGCGCAACCAGGCCGAGCTGACGTTCAAGGACTGCAAGGCCGAGCCGCTCGGCGCGGCCAGTGAAGGCTGGAGCCTGCTGAGCCAGGTGCTCGACCGCGCCGCGGTGCTCACCGCGTTCGAGCAGGTCGGCGGCGCCGACCGCGCGCTGGAGATGGGCCGCGACTACGCGCTCGACCGCATCGCCTTCGGCCGGCCGATCGGTTCGTTCCAGGCGGTCAAGCACATCCTCGCCGACATGTATGTCGCCGCCACCCTGGCGCGCTCCAACTGCTACTACGGCGCCTGGGCGCTCTCGACCAATGCGGGCGAATTGGGGGAGGCCGCCGCCACCGCGCGCATCAGCGCGACGCAGGCGTTCCAGCACTGCGCGAAGCAGAATATCCAGGTCCATGGCGGCATGGGCTTCACCTGGGAGTTCGATTGCCATCTCTATTATCGCCGCTCCAACGCGCTGGCGCTGTCGCTCGGCAGCCTGTCCTACTGGGAGGACACCCTGATCGAACGGATGCGCAAGAAGAACGCGGCGTGATTGGCGTGTCCCGGGCGCGATGCGGCATCAGCGGTGCCGCGCCGCCGAGCCGGGGCCATTCCAGATGCTGTCGTCTTGACGGTCCGGGATCAGCAGCGCACCGCTCCGCGCTGCACGGCATCCGGGACACGGACGGAGAGGGAAAGCTGAGATGAACTTCGACGATACCCCGCAGGAAGCCGCGTTCCGTGCCGAGGCGCGCGCCTGGATCGCCGCCAACGCGCCGAAGCAGTACGAGGACGAACTGGCGAAATCGTCGCTCGGCCGCCTGGTGCTGTCGGGCGCCAATGTGCTCGAGGTGGCGAAGGCGTGGCAGAAGAAGAAGGCCGATGCCGGCTGGGCCTGCCTGCACTGGCCGAAGGAATATGGCGGACGCGGTTCGTCGCCGATCGAGCGCGTGATCTGGCAGCAGGAAGAGGGCGCCTACGGCAAGCTCGGCCGCATGTTCATCATCGGCCACGGCATGTGCGGCCCGACCATGATGGCCTATGCCGGCGAGGCGCAGAAGCGCGAGCACCTGCCGCCGCTGGCATCGGGCGAGAAGGTGTGGTGCCAGTTGTTCTCGGAGCCCGCCGGCGGGTCGGACGTTGCGGGCTTGCGCACCCGCGCCGAGCGCGACGGCGACGACTGGATCGTCAACGGCCAGAAGATCTGGACCTCCGGCGCGCACTATTCGGACTACGGCATCCTCATCACCCGCACCGACCCCACCGTGCCGAAGCACAAGGGGCTGACCATGTTCTTCCTCGACATGAAGAGCCCGGGCGTCGAGATCAAGCCGATCAGGCAGGCCAACGGCCAGTCGGAATTCAACGAGGTCTATTTCACCGATGTCCGCATTCCCGACAGCCAGCGGCTCGGCGAGGTCGGCGACGGCTGGAACGTGTCGCTGACCACGCTGATGAACGAGCGCATGTCGATCGGCGCGTCGGTGGCGACCGGCTTCCCCGAACTGTTCGACTATTGCAGCAGCCTCGTCGTCGACGGCCGGCCCGCGATCGAGGACCGCGCGGTGCGCGCGAAGCTCGCCAACTGGGCGGTGAAGGCCAGCGGGTTGAAATACACCGCCTTTCGTTCGATCTCGGCGCTGTCGCGCGGCGAGCGGCCGGGGCCGGAGAACTCCATCGGCAAGCTGGTGGCGGGCGCGATGATCCAGGAGGTCGCGACCTATGCGCTCGACCTTCAGGGCGCCGCCGGCGTCGTCAGCGATCCGGCCGATGCCGAGGTCGAAGGCAAGTTTCAGGCGATGCTGTTGCGTTCGCCGGCGACCCGCGTCGAAGGCGGCACCGACGAGATCCTGCGCAACATCATCGCCGAGCGCGTGCTCGGCCTGCCCGGCGACATCCGCGTCGACAAGGATGTGCCGTTCAACCAGATTCCGACCCGGGGACGGGCGTAAGACAGAAGCGAGGAATGCCATGAATTTCGACGATACCCCGCAGGAAGCCGCGTTTCGCGCCGAGGCGCGCAACTGGGTCCAGGCCAACGCGCCGAAGGAATTCGAGGCCGAGCTGTCGCAGGCGTCCCTCGGACGCATCTCGCTGAAGTCGGCCGACATGGTCGCGGTCGGCAAGAGCTGGCAGAAGAAGAAGTCCGATGCCGGCTGGGCCTGCCTGTCGTGGCCGAAGGAATATGGCGGCCGTGGCGCCTCGCCGATCGAGAAGGTGATCTGGCAGCAGGAGGAAGGCGTCTACGGCAAGCTCACCCAGCCGTTCCAGATCGGCGAGGGCATGTGCGGCCCTACCGTGATGGCGTTCGGCAGCGAGGCGGACAAGCGCGAGCGCCTGCCGAAGCTCGCGTCGGGCGAGGAAATCTGGTGCCAGTTGTTCTCCGAACCGGCCGGCGGCTCGGATGTCGCGGGCCTGCGCACCCGCGCCGAGCGCGACGGCGACGACTGGATCGTCAACGGCCAGAAGATCTGGACTTCCGGCGCGCATTATTCCGACTGGGGCCTGCTCATCACCCGCACCGATCCCAACGTGCCGAAGCACAAGGGGCTCACCATGTTCTTCCTCGACATGAAGAGCCCGGGAGTCGAGGTGCGGCCGATCAAGCAGGCCAACGGCATGCAGGAGTTCAACGAGGTCTATTTCACCAATGTGCGGATTCCGGACAGCCAGCGGCTCGGCAAGGTCGGCGACGGCTGGAACGTGTCGCTGACCACGCTGATGAACGAGCGCATGTCGATCGGCTCGCGGCTCGCCACCGGCTTCCCGGAGATCTTCGCGTTCTGCAACGACCTGACCACCGAGCACGGCCCGGCGATGGACGATCGCGCGGTGCGCGCCAGGCTCGCGGACTGGGCGGTGAAATCGAGCGGGCTGAAATATACCGCCTATCGTTCGCTGTCGGCGCTGTCGCGCGGCGAGCGACCGGGGCCTGAGAACTCCATCGGCAAGCTGGTGGCCGGCACCATGGTGCAGGATATCGCCGCGTTCGCGATGGACCTGCAGGGCGCGGCCGGCGGGCTCGCGGGCGAGGCCGACGGCGTGGCCGGGGGGCGGTTCCAGGCGATGCTGCTCGGGGCGCCGGGCATGCGCATCGCCGGCGGCACCGACGAGATCCTGCGCAATATCATCGCCGAGCGCGTGCTCGGCCTGCCCGGCGACATCCGCGTCGACAAGGATGTGCCGTTCAACCAGATCCCGACCAAGGGGCGCTGACGATGTCCGATGCCGCCACGCAACGCCGCGAATATTCGACCGAGCAGCGCATCGGCGTGCTCGAGGAGCTGTTGCAGGAGCGGTTTTCCTGCCGCGCGTTCCTCGACAAGCCGGTGCCGCGCGAGATCATCGATCGGGTGCTGGGGGCGGCGCAGCGCACCGCGTCATGGTGCAACAGCCAGCCATGGCAGGTCATCATCGCCAGCGGCGCGGCGAAGGAGGCGTTCCGCAAGCTGATCCATGCCGAGGCGTCCTCGGGTGTCGGCGACGATCACGACTTCCCGGCGCCGCGCGAATATCGCGGCGTCTATCTGGAGCGGCGGCGCGAAAGCGGCTTCCAGCTCTACAACACGCTGGGCATCCGGCGCGGCGACAGGGCGGCCTATGCCCGGCAGGCGCTCGAGAACTACAATTTCTTCGGCGCGCCGCATGTCGCGATCATCCACACCGACGAAGCGCTCGGCGTCTATGGCGCGGTCGATTGTGGCGGCTATGTCAGCAACTTCATGCTGGCGGCCCAGGCGCTCGGGCTGTCGACCATTCCGCAGGCGGCGCTGGCGCGGCACTCCGGGCTGATCCGCAAGCACTTCGGGCTCGGCGACGACCGCCGCGTGGTGTGCGGCATCTCGTTCGGCTATGGCGACATCGACCACCTGGTCAACAGCTACCGCACCTCGCGGGCGAGCCTCGCCGACACCGTGATGTTCGTCGGCGAATGACGGCGTTGCCATCACCCTCGCTGGTCGTGGCCGGGACAGGTCCGGGCCCGACGAGTCCTTGCGCTGAAAACCTTCCGTTAAAAACGATGCCTCAAAACCGCGGCTTGCGCTTCTCGGCGTAGGCGGCGACACCTTCCCTGATCTCGGCGCCGCGCATGCTGGCGCGGTGACGTGCATCCGCGGCCGCCTCGTCGAACTTGTCGCGGGCGATCTCGTTGATGGCCCGCTTCATGCCGTCCATCGCGACCGGCGCATTGGCGGCGAGCGTCGCGGCCAGCGCGTCCACCTCCTCGTCCAGCCGTGCCGGCGGAGCGACGGCGGTGAGATAGCCGATCCGCAGCATTTCGGCGGCGTCGATCCTGGCCGCGGTCAGGAACAGCATCTTGGCGGCGTTGACGCCGAGCCGCGACACGTAGCGGGCGATGCCGTTCTTGTAGTAGTGCAGGCCGAGCCGCGCCGCCGGCATGAACATTTCGCAGGTGTCGACGCCGATGCGGAAATCGCAGGCCAGCGCCAGGTCGGTCGCGCCGCCATAGACCCCGCCGTTGAGCCGGCAGATGGTCGGCAGGCGGAGATCCTCCAGCCGGTCGGCGACCGCCTCGAACGCCGAGCCCGCGCTCTGCTCCTCCGCCGCGCTGGTGGCGCGCGCGGCCACGGTGCCGAGATCGAAGCCGGCGCTGAAGGCGCGGCCGGTGCCGGTGAGAACCAGCACGCGGATATCCTTATCCGCCTCGATCCGGTCGAA
>JAGRLZ010000052.1 GCA_020441545.1 Xanthobacteraceae bacterium
CTGCTGCTGGCTGGGGTGATGGCGGAGGTCATGGGTGCGTTGGAATGGAGCCGGGGAGGGGAGACAGGGTGGGCCTTCATACACCTGTTATGCACGGAGTCCCACATCGCTTGTTCACCGCTTCTTCACGATGAATGCAGGCGGTTGTCACCTGGATATCCACAGCTTGTCCACAGGCTTTTCCAGAAAGCATCGCGGGACGGTTCGCCATAATGATCTTGAATTTGCTGTTTGATGGGACTTATCCCTACTGTTCAGCGATCCGGGCGCTCCGGATATGTGCCACACCGATGCTGCGGCGCCGATGAGGTTAATTGCCGGTAGCGGGTGTGGTCGAATCCGAGCAGAATTGCGGCCGGGTTCTTTAAGCCGACCGCGCTAGACATCTCCGCAAGCAGAAAGCGGGGGCGTCATGATGATCCGAGATAACGAATATGCGCGGCTGGATGGGCCGGTCTTCCCGTCCGAGTCCAATGATCTCGCCTGGGCCATCGGCGCCGGCACGGGCGCGCTGCTGGGCCTGCCGGTGATGGCGCTTTATCTGTTGTTCTTCGCCTGAGCGTCGCACGAATTCGATATCCTGGGCTCCGCTGGAAACAAACGACAGTCAGCGGCCTCGGCCGAACAGGCCACGGTCGTCCTTCAGGATGGCGGCGGCCGCGTTGTGTCCCGGCGCGCCGGTGACGCCGCCGCCGGGATGTGCGCCCGCGCCGCAGTGATAGAGGCCCTTCAAGGGGCCGCGATAGTCCGCATGGCCGAGCATCGGCCGCGCGGAGAACAATTGATTCAGCGTCAACGCGCCGTGGAAGATATCGCCGCCGAGCAGGCCGAAGTCGCGCTCGAGGTCCAGCGGCGTCAACACCTGCCGCGCGATCACGCTTGCCGCGAATCCGGGCGCGTGGCGGTCGACCGTCGCGATCATCAGGTCGGCGACCTCGTCGCGATGGGCATCCCACGACGTGCCGTCCGGAAGCTGCGGCGCGACGTGCTGGCAGAACAGGCTGGCGACGTGCCGTCCCTCGGGCGCCAGCATATCGTCCAGCGTCGACGGGATCAGCATTTCGACCACCGGCGCGCGGCTCCAGCCGTGCCGGCGCGCGTCCTGCCAGGCGCGATCCATGTAGTCGAGGCTCGGCGCGATGATGATGCCGGCGCTGAGATGGTCGCCGTCGCCCGGCAGCGCCGTGAACGAGGGCAGGGCATCGAGCGCGACGTTCATGCGCAGGGTGCCGGAGCCGTTGCGCCATTGCCGGATGCGTTCGAGGAACGGCGCGGGCAGGGCATCGGCCGGCACCAGCCGCGTATAAAGCAGTTTCGGATTGACATTCGCGGCCACGTATTTCGCGCGGATGCTGCGGCCGTCATCGAGGACGACACCGACGGCACGATCCTGCTCCACGATCACCTCGCGAACGCCGGCCCCGAGGCTGATCTCGACGCCGTGGCCGGTGGCGGCGCGCGCCATCGCCTGCGTGATCGCGCCCATGCCGCCGATCGCGTGTCCCCACACGCCTTTCCTGCCGTTCACTTCGCCGAAGGCATGGTGCAGCATGACATAGGCGGAGCCGGCGGCATACGGACTGGCGTAGTTGCCGACGATGGCGTCGAACCCGAACAGCGCCTTGACGAGATCGTGCGCGAAGGTGTCGTCCAGCATCTCGCCCGCCGAACACGTGAACAGATCGAGCAGCAGGCGCTGATCGTCCAGCGTCAACCCGCGGAGAATATTGGCCGTACCCAGCGCGTTGAAGCTTTCACGAATCGCGCGGGCGCCGAAGCCATCGACAAGGTTGGGCGGCGCCCGCAACACGAACTGGCGGAGCACGTCGGCGATGGTTTCGAGCTTCGCCGTGAAGCTGTCGTAGCGATCGGCATCGCTGGCGTTGAGCTTTTCGATGGAGGCCCGCGTGCGGCCTTCGCCCGTGAGCAGATAGCTGCCATCCGGCGCCGGCAGGAAATTCTGCGCGCGCCGCTCGACGATCCGCAGCCCGTGATCGTGCAGGCGCAGGTCGGCGATGATCTTCGGATTGAGCAGGCTGACGGTATAGGCGGCGACCGAATTGCGGAAGCCGGGGTGGAATTCCTCGGTCACCGCCGCGCCGCCGACCACGCCGCGCCGCTCGACCACGCGGACCCGCAGGCCGTTCATCGCCAGATAGGCGGCGCAGGTCAGGCCGTTGTGGCCCGCGCCAATGATGACAACGTCGGTTCCGGTTTCGCTCATTGCTTCCGACCATTCGCGGCCCGTCCGCGGGCAGCCCTGATCGTCATCGATCCGCCCGCGGCGCCTGGGCCGCCTTTATCGAAGGACGGCGCCCCCGGCACAAGGGCGCCAGGGCCATGATGATGCGATTCACACGTCGCCATACGGGATGAATTTCAGCGCCAGCCCGCCGGCAATGCGTTGTCCGGCGCGGGCGCCAGGCTCACATCCGGCGCTCCTGAAACGGGCTGGCGGCAGATGCAAGCGGAAGAACAACGCGGGCGCCGATGCTCGCACGCATTCAGTAATCGTCGTCCGCGAACAGGCCGCGCGAGCCATAGGAGGGGCGTGCGTAGTAGCCCTGCGGGGCGGCGTAAGCCTGCCCGCCATAGTCATACGGCTGATAGCTGTAGCCCTGCGCCTCGTAGCTGCGCTGGTAGCGGCGCGGCGAGGGATAGCGCTGATCGTGGGAGCTGCCGTCGGCAGGATAGATATAGTCGCCGTCGTCCCGCGCCGCCTGCCGTGGCAAGACTCGTGGCAAGACTCGTGGCAGGACTTGTGGCGCGGTGCGGCGCGACGGCGCGGCCTGCCGCGGCGACAGATCCACCGGATTGCCGACCGCGTCATAGGCGCCGGACCCGTCGGCCGGCAGGGGTGCGCGCCGCGCCACGTCGGTTCGCGACTTGCCCCTGCGGGCCAGCGCAACCCGCGACGAGCCGGTGAGGGTCACGGTGGTGTTCAGCACGCCGTCCTTCTTGACCAGCGCAAAGAGCGTCGCGGCGTGCGCGCGCGACAGCCGCACGCAGCCGTGAGACACCGGCGTGCCGAGGTTGCGCTCGGAAAAGGTGCCATGGATGGCGTGGCCGGCCTTGGTGAAGAAGATGGAATTCGGCATCGGCGCGTCGTCGAATTCCCTGGAGAAATGGTCGGCCTCCATGCGGAACGTGCGGAAGGTGCCGTTGGGCGTTTCGTGCGAGGGATTGCCGGTCGACACCGGCCAGCGATAACGCTGGACGCCGTCGACGGCGACCGTCATCTGCTGGCTGTCCTTGTCGACGGTGATGGCGATCTTGGCCAGCGCCACGCCCGGTGCCGCCGCGACGAGGAAGGTGGCAAGGGGAATGGCGGCAAGGGGGATCAGGTACGCACGCATCGACTTCCGGCCTCCAGACCTCTCGCGCGAGGTCGCTCTGCCCATCCCCGCCCATCAATATGCCTGTGAACGCCGGACAGTTCCAGTGGCTTGTCGGTGTCAATCTTAATGACGATCCGGTGACCGCATTAATCATGCCGCTCATCATGTCGTACAGGAAGCAACTTTTATACGCTGACGGCGTTGAGACGGCGTGATGGTTTCAGATGCCAGGTTCGGAAGAGATCGGATGAGAACAAGGGAGATCAGATGAAAACCAAGGCAGCCATTCTGTCGGCAGGTGTGCCGGTCCGCATCAGGTTCGCGATAGTGGCGCTGGGCCTGGCCGTTCTCGCCGCCCCCGGCCTGTCCCACGCGCAGGGAGTGATCGGCGGCATGGAGCGGGGTGCAAGGCAGGGAGCGCATGAAGGCAACCGCGCCGCGGGGCCGGTGGGCGGGGTCATCGGCGGAGCGATCGGTGCCGGAGTCGGCGGGGCTGTCGGCGGCGTCAAGGGCGTGCTCGGCATTCCGGATCGCGGGCCGCATCGCGGCAAGCGGTGCCGGGGTTACTGGAAGCGCGGCCACTTCCACTGCTATCGCCGCCGTTGAACTGGCGTTGCACGCGGCGGCCGGGCGTCATATCGCCGGATTCGCAAAGGGCACGGTCCGTAAAGCGGCCGTGCCCTTCGGCTTTTGATTGTTGTCCCCGTCCTTCGTTGGCCAGAGCCATTTCCGTTCCGATCAAATCGGAACGGGGCTCTACATCCTTGCTTTAACGCGTTTTCTTGACGCGAAGCGGCACCCGCTTCGCTCGAAACGCTCTAACCGCTGCGCACCTGGCGGAACGGGACGTTGCGGTCGACTTCCATTTCCTTCGGCAGGCCCAGCACACGCTCGCTGATGATGTTGCGCTGGATCTGGTCGGTGCCGCCGCCGATCGAGGTGAAATAGGCGTTCAAGGCGAGGAAATTCGCGTCGTCGGCAAACGGATGGTCGGGCCCGTCGAGCAGCGTCTCGGGGCCGACGAGGGCGCTGCGGAGGCGCGCCTCCTCATGCAGGATGCGCGACATCGCCAGCTTGCCCAGGGACATCACCGGAGACGAGGAGCCTTGTTCGAGGTTGGCTTTGGCGCGTGCGTTGTTGAGGGCATTGAGCGTGCGCAGCGCCAGCACGCCGGCGAGATCCTGCCGCAACGCCTTGTCGTCGAGGCGGCCGTATTGCCGCGCCAGCGCCACAAGATCGTCGGACGTGCCGGAATGGCGCGCGCCGCGTGGACGGTCGCCCATGGTCGAGCGCTCATAGGCCAGCGCCGTCTGCAACACCCGCCAGCCGTTGTTGAGGCCGCCGAGGATGTTCGCCGCCGGCACCCGTGCATTGGTGATGAACACCTCGTTGAAATGCGCCTCGTCGGTGATCTGCCGCAGCGGCCGCACCTCGACGCCGGGCTGCTTCATCGGAAAGAAGAAGAACGTCAGGCCCTTGTGCTTGGGAACATCCCAATCGGTACGGGCCAGCAGCATGCCGTAGTGGGCGTGGGCGGCGCCGGAGGTCCACACCTTCTGTCCATTGATGATGTAGTCGTCGCCGTCGCGTTCGGCGCGGGTGCGCACGCCGGCGAGATCCGATCCCGCCGCCGGCTCGCTGTACAGCAGGCACTGCACGATCTCGCGCTTGAGCAGGCCGGGGATCAGCTCGCGCTTCAACGTCTCGCTGCCGAAGTCGAAGATGGTGTTGGCGGCGAGGTTGCTGCGATCCTGCCGGGCGC
>JAGRLZ010000053.1 GCA_020441545.1 Xanthobacteraceae bacterium
CGACCGAACGGCGCCGTCAGCGCCGGGCCGGCTCGATCTCGATTTCGAAGTTTTCGAGGAAGCGGCTCACCGCCATGTAGAAGCCGATGATGAGGGTCAGCTCCGCCATGCGGCGTTCGTCCAGCTTGCCGAGCAGTTCGCTGAACAGCGCATCCGAAGCCTTGACATTGGCGACCACCTCGTCGGTGTAGCGGATCACCAGCTTTTCGAGCGGCGTGAACACCGCGCTTTCCGGGGCCGTCTCGAGAGCGGCGATCTTGTCGTCCGCAAGGCCGATGCGCCGCGCGATGCGCTTGTGCTGGTGGACCTCGTAAGTCGCCTGGCTGAGAAAGCCGACGCGGAGGATCGCGATCTCGCGCAATTGCGGATCGAGCGCGCTGTCGCGCAGGATCGCACCGCCCATCTTCAGGAAGCCGGGCGCGATCGTCGTGGCGTGCGGCAGCATCCGGTAGAGGTTGAGGTTGTAACGCCCGTTCAGCATCTCGCTGTATTCGGGCGTCACCTGGTCCATGTCGAAATACGGAATGCGCGGCATGGGTCTCCCTGCGATGTGTGTGTTTGCGGGAAAGCCTATCCTCCCGCGCGCAGCCGCGCCAGCAGGTCGGCCGTCGGCCAGGCGTCGGCGGGGAGCCCGTATTTGAGCTGCATGGCCTTCACGGCGATCCGGCTCTTCTGTCCGAGGATGCCGTCGATCTTGCCGACATCGTGGCCGCGCTTCGCCAGCAGGCGCTGCAACTCGCGCAGCTCGTTGTGCGACAGTTGCGCCACCGGATGGCTCGGCTTGCGCATCGGCGCCGCGCCGGCGATGCGGGTGGCGAGATAGGCGGCGGTGGTGGAATAGATCAGCGAGTTGTTCCATTCCGTGTAGGCGGCGAAGTTCGGATAGGCGAGAAATGCCGGGCCGTGGCGGCCCATCGGCAACAGCAGCGAGGCGGGCAGGTTGTCGTTCGGCAGCGGCCGGCCGCTCGCAAGCGTGACGCCCCATTTCGCCCACTTCGCGCGCGGATGCCGGATCGCGAGGTCGGATTCCTGCCACGGCAGGTTGGGCGGCACCTGGACCTCCTGCAGCCACGGCTCGCCGCGCCGCCATTTCAGGCCGGTGGCAAGGTAATTGGCGGTCGAGCCGATCACGTCGGGCGCGCTGCGCAGCAGGTCGCGATGGCCGTCGCCGTCATAGTCGACGGCGTAATCCAGATAGTGCCGCGGCAGGAACTGGGTCTGGCCCAGTTCTCCGGCCCATGAGCCGATCATCCGGGCGGGCGTGAGGTCGCCGCGGTCGATGATCTTCAAGGCGGCGATGGTCTCGTCATGAAACATCTGCGCGCGGCGGCAGTCATAGGCCAGCGACACCAGCGAGCGCAGCGTCGGCAGCTTGCCCTGCACCGCGCCGAAATCGCTTTCCAGCGCCCAGAACGCCGTGATCACCGCGGGCGGAACGCCGTATTCGTTCTCCGCGCGGGCGAAGGCTCGCGCATACTTCTTGATGAGGCGCTGGCCGCGCACGCGGCGCGATTCCGATGCCATGCGGCCGGCGAACACGGTGAAGATCTGGCCGAACACCCGCTGTCCGCGGTCGCGATTGACGATGCCCTGGTCGTAGACGAGATAGGGCGATGCGGCGGCGATCGCATGCTGCGAGACGCCGGCTTTGGCGGCATCCTGTTTCAGGGAGGCGAGGAACTGCGGAAAGCTCATGCCGTCGTGGCAGCTTGCGCCGCGTTGGGCGAGGGCGGGAGACGAAAGAATGACGGCGGCGGCAATGCCGATGGCGAATTTTCCCGGCAGATTGATAGGCATCAGCTCTCCAGCAATTTTCAGTGATCGATAACCTGTCCTGTCGTCATGGCCGGATTCATTCCGGCCATCCACGTTGTCCATCAATCGCGCTTTCGAACGAAGCGGATGCCGTTTCGCGTGAAGAAAATGCGCGTCAATGCAGCAATTTCGAGTCTTCACGTCTTCCACCAAACGAGCGGACGACTCAAGGACCACAGAACCAGACGTGGATGGCCGGGACAAGCCCGGCCATAGCGGAATTCCCTCGCGGATTTTGGAGTGTCGGTCTTCTTTCAAAAGGATGGATGCGCGGATCAGGTCCGCGCATGACGGCGGATGATTTCATCGCCCGCAAAAGAAAATGCCCGGCCATGCGGCCGGGCATTTCGGTTTTGATCGGCAATCCGGGGGTTAGCCGAACTGGTTCATGGTGTTGTGGGCGCCACCGGCCTTCAACGCGGCGTCGCCGGCGAAGTACTCCTTGTGGTCGTCGCCGATGTCGGAGCCGGCCATGTTCTGGTGCCTGACGCAGGCGATGCCCTGACGGATCTCCTGGCGCTGCACGTTCTTGACGTAGCCGAGCATGCCCTGGTCGCCGAAGTATTCCTTCGCGAGGTTGTCGGTCGACAGCGCCGCGGTGTGATAGGTCGGCAGCGTGATGAGGTGATGGAAGATGCCGGCGCGCTTGGCCGCGTCCGCCTGGAAGGTGCGGATGCGCTGGTCGGCTTCGAGCGCCAGCGGCGTGTCGTCGTATTCCACCTTCATCAGCTCGGCGCGATTGTACTTGCTGACGTCCTTGCCCTCTTCCTTCCAGGCATCATAGACCTGCCAGCGGAAGTTCAGCGTCCAGTTGAACGACGGCGAGTTGTTGTAGGCCAGCTTCGCATTCGGAATGACTTCGCGGATGCGATCGACCATGCCGGCGATCTGCTCGATATGCGGCTTCTCGGTTTCGATCCACAACAGGTCGGCGCCGTTCTGCAGCGAGGTGATGCAGTCCAGCACGCAGCGGTCCGCACCCGTGCCGGGCCGGAACTGGTACAGGTTGCTCGGCAGGCGCTTCGGACGCAGCAGCTTGCCGTTGCGGCTGATGATGACGTCGCCGTTGCCGATCTTCGACGCATCGATCTCCTCGCAGTCGAGGAAGCTGTTGTACTGGTCGCCGATGTCGCCCGGCTTGTGGCTGACGGCGATCTGCTGGGTCAGGCCGGCGCCGAGCGAGTCGGTGCGGGTGACGATGATGCCGTCTTCGACGCCGAGTTCGAGGAAGGCATGGCGCACCGCGCGGATCTTCGCCAGGAAGACGTCATGCGGCACGGTCACCTTGCCGTCCTGATGGCCGCACTGCTTCTCGTCGGACACCTGGTTCTCGATCTGCAGCGCGCAGGCCCCGGCCTCGATCATCTTCTTGGCCAGCAGGTAGGTCGCCTCTGCGTTGCCGAAGCCGGCGTCGATGTCGGCGATGATCGGCACGACATGGGTCTGGAAGTTGTCGACCTTGGCGATCAGCTCGGCTTCCTTCGCCTTGTCGCCGTCCTTGCGGGCCGCGTCGAGCTGGCGGAAGATGTCGTTGAGCTCGCGCGAGTCGGCCTGGCGCAGGAAGGTGTAAAGCTCTTCGATCAGCGCCGGCACCGAGGTCTTCTCGTGCATCGACTGGTCGGGGAGCGGACCGAATTCCGAACGCAGCGCCGCGATCATCCAGCCGGACAGGTAGAGATAGCGGCGGTCGGTCTTGCCGCCGAAGTGCTTCTTGATCGAGATCAGCTTCTGCTGCGCGATGAAGCCGTGCCAGCAGCCCAGCGACTGGGTATACTTGGTGGGATCGGCGTCATAGGCCGCCATGTCGGCGCGCATCACCGCCGCGGTGTAGCGGGCGATGTCGAGGCCGGTCTTGAAGCGGTTCTGCAGGCGCATGCGGGCCACGGCTTCCGCCGAGATGCCGTTCCAGGTCGGCTTGTCCTTGAGGAGGGCCTCGGCCGCCGCGACCTGGCTCTGGTAGGGCGCCGGCTTTTCGATTCCGTCGGTAATTCCGCGCGATTGGTAAGTCATGGATGGCTCCTGGTGGCTCCTGTTTGAAGTTGCCGCCGTTTTCGCTGAAAATTCGGCACTGCACCAGAGGCCGCAGAGAAAGCTTGTCAGGCTTTACAAAATCGACGTGTAATGTTGTAATATTCTTACAAAACGAAACCATCTGACGAGGCTGGCCATGGCGGCGCCAACCGTTCGCTCGGTTTTCATGGGCCCGCGATTGCGGCGGCTGCGGCGGGAGCTTGGCCTGACGCAGGCCGACATGGCGACCGATCTCGATATTTCGGCGCCTTACGTGGCGCTTCTGGAGCGCAACCAGCGGCCGGTCACGGCCGATATGCTGCTGCGCCTGGCGCGCACCTACAAGATCAACCTCGCCGACCTTGCGGGCGATGGCGGCGCCGACCATGCGGCCCGGATGCAGGCGGTTCTCAAGGAGCCGATGTTCGCCGACATCGATATTCCGCCGCTGGAGATCAGCGATATCGCGATCGGCTATCCGGGGCTGGCCGAGGCGTTCCTGCGGCTCTATACCGCCTATCGCGAGGAGCAGCTGGCGTTGGCGGATCGCAGTGGGGCCGGGCTGAGCGACGCTGCGATTTCGGGTGGCGGCCTGGATGTCGGCGACCCGGTCGCCGAGGTGCGGCGCTTCCTCGCCGCGCGCCGCAACAACTTCGCCGACCTCGACGATGCCGCCGAGCGCATCGCGCATGGTCCGGTGAATCCGGGCTGGTTCATCGCGCGGCTGAAAAGCCGCCACAACCTTCATGTCCGCCAGTTGCCGCCGGACATCATGGTCGGCGCGGTCAGGCGGCTCGATCACCACCGTCGGCAGATCCTGTTCGACGACTCGCTCGACAATGCCAGCTTCAACTTCCAGCTGGCGCAGCAGCTCGCCTATCTCGAATTCAGCGACGAAATCGAAACCGCGCTGAAGGCCGCTCACTTCACCACCCCGAACGGCAAGCTGCTGGCGCAGCGGTCGCTGGCCAGCTACGCGGCGGCGGCCCTCATCATGCCGTACTCGGCGTTCGCGAAAGCGGCCGAGACGCGGCGCTACGACGTCGAGGCGCTGGCGCGGCAGTTCGGCACCAGCTTCGAGCAGACCGCCCATCGCATCACGACATTGCAGAAGCCGGGCGCGGAACGGGTGCCGTTCTTCCTGGTCCGGGTGGACCCGGCCGGCAACATCTCCAAGCTGCTCGACGGCGCCGGCTTTCCCTTCGCCAAGCACGGCGGGGGATGCCCGCTATGGTCCGTCCATGGCGTGTTCAAGACACCGCGCCAGATCGTGACGCAGTGGCTGGAATTGCCCGACGGCCAGAAGTTTTTCTCCATCGCCCGTACCGTCACCGCCGGCGGCGGCTCGTTCAAGGCGGCGCGGGTGGAACGGGCGATCGCCATCGGCTGCGCCGCCGAACATGCCGGAAAGCTGATCTATACCCGCGACGAGACCGGGCCGCGCGCCGATGCGCCGACGCCTGTCGGCGTTGCCTGCCGCGTCTGCCATCGGCCGACATGCGCCGCGCGCTCCGAATTGCCGATCGGCCGCGAACTGCTGCCCGACGACTATCGGCGGCTCAGCGTGCCGTTCGGCTTTTCATCGGACTGACCGCGAGCGGCAGGCGCGCTTGCCCGGGACGCGGACGCGGGCGGTCGGAAATCGGGTCACTGGATTCCGTCGCCCAAATTGCATTACAAGACCGGCTGTCGACGCGATATGTTGCGATCGGGAGACGGCGCGACCGCGCGGGCGGGCGGATAACAGGAGGTTGCAATGGGATCACTGTTCTGGGTGATCGGTGGCGAGTTCGGCTCGATGAACTTTCACAAGCTGGTGGAAGGATCGGCCCAGGTGCAGGGGCCGTTCAAGACCCGCAAGGAAGCCGAGGACTGCTGGCGCGAGATATCCGAACAGAATCGCCATCGCGGCAGCGTGCGCTTCTCGATCGTGGAAGAGCCCGAGCGCAAGCCGAACGGTTGACCGCAGGCGTCGCCAACCGGCTTCGACGGACATCGACATCACGGCCTCGCCCGGATCGCGGGCGGGGCCGTTGCCGTCGGGTGTCGGCGGTCGCGGTGATCACGGTCAAGCCATTGGCAAACAAGCGGCTTTTCCCTGCATAGGGTTGCTGATAGGTTAACGGATCGGATTCCGTGAGCAGGGCCGCCTGATGTCGAACACGCAGGGCAGCGGAAACAACGCGGCGGCCGGTGACCCGCCGGTCCGTTTGCGCGATGCGCTGCGGCGGGCCCGGATCGAGGCGGCGGATCGCAGCGCCGTCGTCATCGACCTTCACGATGCCGAGGTGGCGCGGCTGGAAATCCTCAACGAGGCGCTCGACCCGCTGTTTCGGGACATCCCCGACCGCGTCGACCTGTTCGACCGCGGCATCAGTCGGGGCGATACGCCGCGGCTGTGGATCGATATCGTCGCGCATGTCGTGATGGGCCGCGACAAGCGGCAGTACCGCTTCGTGCAGGACACCCGCTTCGGCCGCAGGGTGCTGGCGGAGTCGCACGAGGTCGGTGCCATCGTGCGGGCGGTCACCGATTACGTCGCCCGGCGCATGGTCGAGCGCGAACACGTCCTCGCGTCGCTGCCACAGGCCACGCCGGAGAAGCAGGCTGTGCCGGAGAAGCAGGCCGCGCCGCGACGCAGGCGGAGCTGGCTCGGCTTTGCGCTCGGCTTCGTTGCCGGCATGGCCACGCTGTTCGGCCTTGCGCTGGTGGCAGCACTCCTCAGCCTTTGACGGCCGGTCAGATCAGCCGCACATGGCGAACCGGGCCGATTCGATCGCCATGCAGAAGTCCACGGATGGTCTGTTCGCAGCGCCAGCCGGCGCCCTCGCGGGCGATCGAGAACAGATTGTAGGCGGCGGCCGGGTGGTGACCGTGGGCGAGCGCGGATGCCGACGGCACGCCGATGGCGGGAATGCGCCCCTGCGGCCCGTCGAACCACATCGTCGAATGAACGTGGTCGTGGCCGTGCAGGATCAGCTCGACGCCATGGCGCTTCAGCATGGCCAGCAAGGCCGCGGCGTCGGTGAGCCGCTTGAAGCGGCCGTGATGATCGGCGCGCAACGGATGATGGATCAGCAGCACGCGGAACAGGTTGGCGCTGGCGAGTCCCGCAAGCATCTGCTCGAGCGCGGCCAGTTGCGGCGGGCCAAGGCGCCCGGTGGCCATCAGCGGCGCGGTCGGCACCGCGGTTGAGGTGCCGATCAGCGCCAGCGGGCCGCGGCGACGCAGATACGGAAACGCCGGCCTGCCGCTCTGCCCGTCGTCGCCGCGCACGTAGTCGGCGAAATCCGCGGCGAAGCGGTGGCGCGTGCTGCGGACGTAAGCGTCGTGATTGCCCGGAATCACGGTCACCTGTTCGGGCGGGCCGAGGTTTTCCAGCCACCTGCGCGCCGGCTCGAACTCGTCCGGCAACGCGATGTTGACGAGGTCGCCGGTGACGGCGATCTGGTCGGGATGCTGCGCCTGCAGGTCGGCGACCAGCAGGTCCAGCACCTCGCGGCGATGGATGGTGTGACGGTTGCGCTGCCAGTTCAGATAGCCGAACGCCCGCTTGCCCGCGAGCTGATGCAGCCGCGCCGCCGGCATCGGCGGCAGGTGCGGGTCGGACAGGTGTGCCAGCGTGACGTTCATGATCTATGCGCTGCCGATCAGGATGCCGGCGAGAAACACCAGCGTGCCGCCGACCGCGATCTGGAATGTCGCCTGCAGCCAGGGCGTATCCATGAAGCGGTGGCGGATCCAGGAGATCAGCGCCAGCTCGACCGCCACCACGATCACGGCCACGATGGTGGCGACCATGAAATCCGGGATCAGGTAGGGCAGGGTGTGGCCGAGACCGCCGAGCGTTGTCATCAGCCCGCAGACCAGCCCGCGAATCCATGGCGAGCCGCGGCCGCTCAGCGTGCCGTCATCCGACAGGGCCTCGGCGAAGCCCATCGAGATGCCGGCGCCCACCGATGCCGCAAGCCCGACCAGGAAGGTCTCGAACGGACGGTGGGTCGCGAAGGCCGCGGCGAACAGCGGCGCCAGCGTCGATACCGAGCCGTCCATCAGCCCGACCAGGCCGGGCTGCACATATTGCAGGACGAAGGCGCGGCGCGCGCTCTCGGCCTCGCGGTCGCGCGCGGCCGGCGTCAGATATTTCTCGGTCAGGCGGTCGGCGAGCGCCTCGTGGCGATCCTCCTCGGCGGCGAGCTTGAGCAGCAGGGCGCGGACCGACGGATCGCGGCTGGCTTCCGCGGCCTTGTGATAGAACCGCGAGGCATCGCTCTCCATGCTGGCGGCGTAGTCGCGCACCGCATCGACCTGCAGCGGACGGATCAGCCACAGCGGCTTGCGCGAGATGAATCCCTTCACGTCCTGCCGCCGGATCAACGGCAGATGATCGCCGAACCTGGTGCGGAAGAGGTCGAGCAGCAGATCGCGGTGGCGGTTCTCCTCGTCGGCCATCCCTGAGAGCACCGCGGCCGAGGCCGGGAACTGCTCCGCCAGCCCCCGGGCGAATTCGCGATAGATCCGGCTGTCCTCGTCCTCGTTCGAGATGGCCAAAGCCAGGATTTCGTGTTCGCTCAGGTCGGCAAATTGCTTCACGATCGGCTCGTGCCCCGCTGTGACAATCGGAACGGTTCAGGCAACATGACCTGTGACCGGCAGGAATCAAGGGGCTTGTCCGTGGAAGAAGATGGCGATGGAAGAGATCGATAGGGTCGGGACGCTGCGCCGCCGGTTCGAGCCGGCGTTGCGCCGCGTCTTTCATCTGTACTGGCGCTTCGCGCGCGGCATGACCATGGGCGTGCGGGCCGTGGTTCTCGATTCCGAAGGTCGCGTCTTCCTGGTCAGGCACAGCTATGTGTCGGGCTGGCACCTGCCGGGCGGCGGCGTCGAGGTCGGCGAGACGGTGGCGGATTCGCTGGCGCGCGAATTGCTCGAAGAAGGCCGGATCGTGCTGGAAGGGCCGGCGGTCCTGCACGGCATCTTCTTCAACCGCCATGTTTCCCGCCGCGACCATGTCGCGGTGTTCGTCGTGCGCCGGTTCAGCCAGGACCGGCTGCCGGAACGCAATCGGGAGATCGTGGCGTGCGGCTTCTTCGCCGCCGATGCCTTGCCGCCCGATACCACGGCCGGCACGCGGCTGCGGCTGGCCGAGGTGCTCGAGGGCCGCCCGCCGGCCGCGCTGTGGCGTTGACGGCGCCGCGCTGGCTGGTGCCGCAAGGCCGCCATGGACCGCGTTGCGCGCAAGTGCTATGCCGCGCTCCACCATGTCCGACCCGTCCCTGACCATCCTGCCCGAAACCGCCAACGACGCCCAGGCGATCGAGCGCCTGCATGAACGCACGTTCGGCCCAGGCCGTTTCGTTCTCAGCGCCTATCGGCTGCGCGAGCATATCGAGCACCGGCTCGACCTGTCGTTCACCGCGCGGATCGGCACTTTGCTGGTCGGTTCGGTGCGGCAGTTGCCGATCTGCATCGGCGACACGCCGGCGCTGCTGCTGGGGCCGCTCACGGTGGAGCCGCCGTTTCGCAGCCGGGGCGTCGGCCGCGCCTTGCTCGACCGCGCGCTGGAGGATGCAAAGGCCCAGGGCCAGAGGCTGGTGGTGCTGGTCGGCGACGAAGCCTATTACAGCCGCGTCGGCTTCAGGGCGATTCCGAAGGGCCGCGCCGACATGCCGGGGCCGGTGGATCATCGCCGGCTGCTGGTGAGGGAACTGGTCGACGGCGCGTTCGATGGCGTCGAGGGCATGATCCGGCCGGACTGGACTTGCGCGTGCGAGGCTTCATAGGAAAATTGAAGCCGTTTTCCGCCATGGCCGAGACGAGCCCGGCCATGGCGAAGGACGTTAGTATTTCACGTTGGCGAACAGCCGCACGCCGAGGCCGGGCAACTGCACCTCGTCCTTGTTGTAGGCGGCCGCGTTGCGAATCTCCTCGTTGAGCAGATTGTCGCCGACGATGCCCAGCGTGACCTGCTGGGCGCCCCACCCGTCGTTCCCGGCGAGCCTGGTGGTGTAGCTGAGCTCGGCGCGCAGGCGGTTGTAGCCGGCGGTCGGCGTCTCGACGGCGCTGATGTCGTTCTGCGCGAAGGCATGCAGCAGGTTGACGCGCGCCAGCCAGTTCTGGTCGCGATAATAGATGCCGCCGCCGAGGCGCTGCGGCGGAATCCGCGGCACGTTGCTGCCGTCGGCGAAGGTGGCGCGCACGATGTCATATTGTCCCTCGATGCCGAACAGGCCGTTCCAGACCGGCAGCACGTCGTACTGGAACTGGAATTCGGCGCCGCGGAAGGTGGCGTCGCGCTGCGAATAGACCGCCTGGTTCAGCTCCAGTCCGTCGCCGACGATGCAGGCGCCTTCCGCGCAGGTGTTGCCGGTCAGCCGGCGATAGATGAAGCCGTTGAACCGGGTGTAATAGCCCGTCAGCTCGAAGCGGAACGGGCCGGTGGCGCGGCGCAGTCCCGCTTCCACCGACTTGGCGGTCTCGATGCCGAGATCGGGATTGCCGATGTCAAAGGTCTCGGTGGCGTCATGGCCGCCGCGCGAGAACAGCTCGGCCGGCTTCGGCGCGCGCTCGACATATTGTCCGGTGACGCTGGCGACCAGACCCCATGGCAGGTTCTGGATCAGGCCGATGCTGCCGCTCTTCGGCGTAAAGCTGAGGTTGCGTTGAACCGCCGGGCCGATCGCGGCCGGGTCGGTCGCGAGATCGAAGGTCTCCGGGATCAGGCTCGGCGTGGTGCCGTTGAGATTGACCTGCGCGATCCGTGCGGCGACCTGTGCCCTGGTGACGTCGCTGAAGCGGAATTCGTTGAAGACGTAACCGGCAAGGCGGCCGTTGCGGTTCGGATCCCACAGGCCGTTGAGCGGGCTGGCCGGATCGTCCGGGCTCGGCGCGGTCAGTTCCTGGTGCGACGCCTGTACGCCGAAAGCGGTCGTCAATGCGGCGAAGCGCAGGTTGACGGGCGCGAACTGCACTTCGAGCCGGCCTTCCTGCTCGCGGTTGGTGAAGGTCTGGCGCACGCCGTCGCTGCCTGGATCGGCGGCGTCGGCCAAGCCGAGTTCGTTGTGCTTGTAGTCGGTCGCGCCGAGCCAGAAGCGGATGGCGTCGATCGCCGCGGAATCGGGGCGGTATTCGCCCTTGGCGGAGAACTTGGTCTGCCGCGCATCGATGCGGGTGCCGACCTCTTCGCCTTCGGCGCCGGGGATGTGATAGAGGCTGTTGTTCTGCGTGACCGCCGCGCCGATGTAGCCGCCGGCGAAGAAATACGATCCGCCGATCGACCCGCCCTTGCTGTCGGTGGCGGTGTTCTTCTGCGCGCCGCCGGGAATCCGGTAGTCCTCGGTGCGGCGCGCGAAGGCGTCGGCATGGATCGCGAAGTTGCCGCCGCCGGCATCGAGCAGCACCGCGCCCTCGCGGCCGAGATCGACGCTGGACAGCGCGCTCCGCGTCTCGAAGCTGACGCACGGGTTGGACGGCGACAGCCGCGGCGCCTTGACGTTGTAACCGTAGGTCTGGGTGGTCGGCACCGCGCTGCACGGCAACTGTTCGGGAATGCGGTTGTTGCTGGCGCTGACCACGCCGCCGATCGCCTGCGAGCCGTAGCGCAGCGTCGCGGGGCCGCGGATCACCTCGACCCGGTTGGTCGACAGCGGATCGATCGGCACGAAGTGGTCTTCGCCGAGGTCGGAGGCGCCGCTGCTGGAGAGGCCGTTCTCCACGATGCCGACGCGGTTGACGTCGAGGCCGCGGATGATCGGGCGGCTCGATGCGCCGGGCGCGAAGGACGAGCCGGTGATGCCGGGCTTGTTCTCCAGCAGGCCGCCAAGGGTCGCCGCGCCGTTGCGGCGGATTTCCGCGTTCGGCACCACGGTGACGGTGGCGAACTGATCGGTGACGACCGGGAGCGTGCCGGGAAGCTCGGGCGGCGGCGCGGCGGCGGTTTCAGCGGCCGGCGCGGGTGCGCGTACGCGGGACGCGGCGCGATGGCGCGCGCGGTTGCGATGAACGATCGGGCTCGGTGCGTTGACCACGATTTCGGGCAGCGAGGAACTGTCGTTGGCGCCTTGCGCCGAGGCGATATCGATGCCGCCGGCGGCGATGCCGGACATGACAAGGGCGCCGGCGCCTGACATCGCGGCGATGCGTCGGGAAGAGGGAGACATGGCTGGTCGGTCCTGACAGGACAAGGCGCAATGCCGGCACGCGGCGAATTGCGGTTGTCGTTGATATCGGGAAGGGGATGGCGAACGGCGTCGCGTGGGCGACGCACGATCATGCGCCGGTCACGGACCCGTCGGGCGGCGATGTCAGGAGGCCGGCGGTGCGCGCGGCTGGAAGTCGGCGCGGTCGTTCGCGAGATGCGAGAATTCGGCGTCGGTGGTGATGGAGAGCAGGTGATAGGCTTGCGGCAGCCGCAGGATCGGCGGCCCGGAGAACATCGCCGTGCCGGCGAGGGCCATCACCGCGCAGATGGCGCAGATGTCGTGCCGATGGGAATCGGCGGGTTGGTCGGGCTTCGATCGCGACGCGGTTGCCTGGACCGCCGGTTTCTGAGGATCGGCCTTGTGGGCTGCGCGTGCGGCATTGGCGATTGCCGATGCCGGTCTCGCCGCCGGGGCGGCCAGCACTTCGTCCGCATGGAAATGTCCGAATGAAAGCACGAACTGCACCGCCAGCGCGAACAGCGCCAGCCGGGCTCCGTGTTTCAGTTTCGATCGAACCCATTTCATCGCGGAATGCGCCCCGCATCGCGACGCCCGGCCGAAGTACCGCCGCCGCAGATGTTATAATGTAACATCGCAGCGGAAGGGGCGCGCTGTCAACCGGCATCGGCCGCGCGCGGCGATTTTTGCAGCCGTGTTGCCCTGGGCCGGATGCTGAAGGCTCAGCGGCCCTCGCGCAGCCAGGTCGCGGCGAAGGCGCCGAGCAGCAGCAACAGCCCGACGATGCCGGCGAATACCGGCAGGACGCCGACGCCGCGCACCACGCTGGCATCGCGCATCCGCATCCCGAGCCAGCCGTCGCCGTGGAACACCGACGACCCATGCACCGGCACGATGCGCGGCAGTGCCACCGATGCGCCGCTGGCGATGCGCAGCGCGTCGCCGCCGGTTGCCTGTGTCAGCGGCTTGAGGACATCCGGCGTCGAGGTCACCTCGGCGAATTCCTTCGGATTGGCGGGGCCGACATTGATGAGCGCCTTGAGCTTGCCGTCGGTCGCCTGCCACAGGCCGAGTTCGCCGGCCTCGAGGCTGGCGGTCCAGAGGCCGGGCTCGCCCGCGGTCAGGGTCAGCTTGCGCGTGGTGCCGGAGGGCGAGGTGACCGTCACCGGATCGGCGGTGTCCGCCATGGTCTGCCGCTGCACGATCAGGGTCTTGCCGCGCACCTGGAGCCGCAGCGCCTCCTCGTCGAGTTCGGGCTCCTTCATCAGCCAGTGCGAGATCCGCCGCAGCAGGTCGAGATGCGGCCCGCCGCCCTCATAGCCGCGCGCCCACAGCCAGATGTGGTCCGACAGCAGCATGGCGACGCGGCCCTCGCCGTAGCGCGACAGCAGCAGCAGCGGCTTGCCGTCGGCGCCGGTCATCAGCGGCGGGGTCGCGGCGTTGCGGGTATCGACGGTGCGGAAGAACCGGCTCCAGTGCGGCGGTTCGCTGTCGGAGCCCTGCAGCCCGCGCGTCACCGGGTGACGCTTGCCGACATCGCTGAGATGGGCGTGGAACGGCTTTTCGGTCACGCCGACCGGCTCGGCCGGCAGCACGACATCGAGCGGCGTCCGCCAGATGCTGGTGGTGGAGGCGTAGTCCGGTCCGGCCGCGACCAGCATCGCGCCGCCGGAACGCACATAGCGCGCGATGTTCTCGAAATAGGCGGTCGGCAGCACGCCCTGCCGGGCGTAACGGTCGAAGATGATCAGCTGGAATTCGTTGATCTTCTGCTGGAACAGTTCGCGGGTGGGAAAGGCGATCAGCGACAATTCGTTGATCGGCGTGCCGTCCTGCTTCTCCGGCGGCCGCAGAATGGTGAAGTGAACGAGGTCCACGCTGGCGTCGGATTTCAGCAGGTTGCGCCAGGTGCGCTCGCCGGAATGCGGCTCGCCCGACACCAATAGCACGCGCAGCTTGTCGCGCACGCCGTCGATCACCACCACCGCGCGGTTGTTGACCGGCGTCAGTTCGTTCTCCAGCGGCGATGCCTCGATCTCGACGATGTTGGGGCCGGCATGCCTGATGTCGACGTCGATGCTGGCCGACTGGCCGCTGCCCAGCGTGCGTTCGTTCAGTACCTCGCCGTCGCGGCGCACCGTCACGCGGGCCTGCTGGTTGCTGACGCCGTGGTCCTCGAGCCGGTAGCTGATCCGCTGCCGCTGCCCGACGATGCCGAAGCGCGGCGCCGCCGTGATGGCGATGCGGCGGTCGCGTTCGTCGGCGTGGCCGGTAATCAGGGCATGGACCGGCGCCTTGAAGCCGAGCGTCGTGGCATTGGCGGGGACGTCGTGGACGCGGCCATCGGTGATGAGGAAGGCGCCGGCGACGCGGTCGGTCGGCACGTCGGACAGCGCCGCGGACAGCGCGCCGAACAGCTTGGTGCCGTCGGCTTCACCGTCCGCCTGGGCGGCGTCGACGGTGCGGACCTCAAGCCCCTTGATCTGCTTCAGCCGGTTGACCAGCTCGTCGCGCGCCTGATCGGCCTGCCGGGTGCGCGCGTCGAAATTCTGGCTCGGGCTGCGGTCGACGACGACGGCGGCGACCGACGACAGCGGCTCGCGTTCCTCGCTGGTGAAGGACGGGTTGGCCAGCGCCAGCAGGATCAGGGCCAGCGCCGCGACGCGCATGGCGGCGCCGCGCGCGCGGCCCAGCAGCAGCAGGCCGGCGATGACGGCGATCGCCGCCAGCGCGATCCACAGCACGGCGGTCGGAACGAGGGGCGTGAACGCGATTCCATACTGCATGATCGCGCTCCTACTGTCCCAGCCGTTCGATCAGCGCCGGGGCGTGGACCTGGTCGGCCTTGTAGTTGCCGGTGAGCACGTACATCACGATGTTGACGCCGGCGCGGAACGCGAATTCGCGCTGCCGCGGTTCGCCGGGCGTCAGCGGCAGCATCGGCTGGCCGTCGGGCCGCAGCGCCCATGCGCCGGCAAGATCGTTCGAGGTGATGATGATCGGCGACACGCCGTCGCCGCCGCGCGCCGGCCGCGAGGCCGCGTCATCCTTGTCGTCGCGCGGCAGCGCCTCGACCCAGGTCTGTCCCTCGTTGAAGCGGCCCGGGAAGTTGCGCAGCAGGTAGAAGGTCTTGGTCAGCACGTGCTCCGGCGGCACCGGCTCCAGTTCGGGGATATCGAGCGACGACAGCGTTTCGCGCAACGTCCGCATGCCCGCGGTCTGGGCGTCGTCGCCGCTGCCGGCCGGAGCCTCGATGGCGTCGCGTGTGTCGAACAGCACCGTGCCGCCTCGCTTCATGTAGGCGTCGATGCGGTTGAGTGCGTCCCGCGACGGCTTCGCGGCACCGGGCACGATCGGCCAGTAGATCAGCGGGAAGAATGCCAGTTCGTCGCGCGCGGGATCGACCCCGA
>JAGRLZ010000054.1 GCA_020441545.1 Xanthobacteraceae bacterium
AAGCGGGATTGCAAGGCGAGGAAACCACGATGTTCATTCACCGGCGCGACGTGCAGATCCAGTGGGGCGACTGCGATCCGGCCAATATCGTCTACTATCCGCGCTACTTCGAGATGTTCGACGATTCCACCTCGATCCTGTTCGAGGCGGCGGGGGTCTCGAAGCAGGACATCATCCGCCGCTACGGGCTGGTCGGCATTCCCATGGTCGATACGCGGGCGCGCTTCCTGATCCCGTCGACCCACGGCGACTGGATCAGGATCGAGAGCCGGATCGAGTCGTGGCGCCGTTCCAGCTTTGACGTGCGGCACGATGTCTACAAAGGCGCGGAGCTGGCGATCGAGGCGTTCGAAACCCGGGTGCTGGTCGGCCGCGATCCGGACAATCCCGACAAGCTGAAATCCGCAGCGGTGCCGCCGGAAATCGTCGCGCGGTTCGAACAGGCATGACGCTGCAAACCGCGGCCTGATGCGCAAGATCTGTCACAAGGACGGGATCATGAAGCGAACTTCTGAACCACCGCGCGCATGTCCCGAATCCGAAGTTCGCCCTGTTCCGCGGCGTTTTCTGTCGCGAACTGCTGAACCACCACACCAGAGATAAAATCATTTTCCAGGGAGGAAGCGATGGCAAGACCGACATTCTCGATCGCCGCGGCCGCGGCACTGGGCTGGTCCGCGCTGGCGGCGCCGGCCATGGCGCAGAACAATATGGCGCAGGGCAATGAAATCGTGATCGGCATGTCCGTGACCACCACGGGACCGGCCGCGGCGCTGGGAATCCCCGAGCGCAACGCGCTCGAATTCGTGCCGAAGGAGATCGGCGGCGTGCCGCTGAAGGTGATCGTGCTGGACGACGGCGGCGATCCGACCGCCGCGACCACCAATGCGCGCCGCTTCGTCACCGAATCGAAGGCCGACATCATCATGGGGTCGTCGACCACGCCGCCGAGCATCGCGATGTCGACGGTCGCCAATGAAGCCGGCGTGCCGCATTTCGGTCTCGCGCCGTTCCCGATCACGCCGCAGCGCGCCAAGTGGTCGGTGTCGCTGCCGCAGCCGATCCCGATCGTGGGCAAGGTGCTCTACGATCACATGAAGGCGCACAACGTGAAGACGGTGGGCTATATCGGCTATTCGGATTCCTATGGCGACCTGTGGTTCAACGACCTCAGGAAGCAGGCCGGGCCGATGGGCATCAAGGTGGTCGACGAGGAACGGTTCGCGCGTCCGGATACGTCGGTTACCGGGCAGGTGCTGAAGCTGGTTGCGGCCAATCCGGATGCGATCCTGATCGGCGCCTCCGGCACCGCGGCCGCCCTGCCGCAGACCACGCTGCGCGCGCGCGGCTACAAGGGCCTGATCTATCAGACCCACGGCGCGGCCAGCGTGGATTTCATCCGCATCGCCGGCAAGGCGGCGGAAGGCGTGCTGATGGCGTCCGGCCCGGTGATGGATCCGGAAGGACAGCCGGACAGCGCCCTGACCAGGAAGCCCGGCCTCGAGCTCAACAAGGCTTACGAGGCCAAGTACGGCCCGCACAGCCGCAGCCAGTTCGCCGGCCACTCGTTCGACGCCTTCAAGGTGCTGGCGCGGGTGGTGCCGGTGGCGCTGAAGACGGCGAAGCCGGGCACGCCGGAATTCCGCGAGGCGATCCGCAAGGCGCTCTTGACCGAGCGGGATATCGCGGCGAGCCAGGGCGTCTACAATTTCACCGAGAAGGATCGCTACGGCCTCGATGACCGCTCGCGCATCCTGCTGACCGTCAAGGACGGCAAATACGTGCAGGTGAAGTAGGCCGCGCCGCCGGGGCGGATGGCGCTAACGGATCGAGGATGGCCGGGCGGCGACGTCCGGCCGTCTTCATCCGGGCAGGCTCGTCCGGCGTCGCGGATTCGCCTTCGCTCGAAAACGCTCTATTTCCCGCTGTCCTTCATGATGACACCTGGCAAAGTGAGATTGCCGGACGCCACCTTGTAGGTGCCGGTGACGCAGAGCAATGGCGCCTTGCCGCCCTCGTTCACCTGCAGATGCGCGGCCACGGCGTCGAAGTTGACGTTCTCCGCGCCCTTCACCGGCACGGTGACGCGAACGGTCTTGCCCTTGAGCAGCGGACTCATGCCGGGGCTGTCGAGCGCGATCGGAAGGCCTGGCGCGGTGTCCGGCAGCACGTCCTGTCCGGGCGAGATGTCGCGCACCTTGAGTCCGCCGGCGCAGCCCTTGTCGTTGTCCAGCACCACCCAGTGCGAATGCCAGTTGGCGCCGTCGTTGGCGGGGTCGCCGTCGCCGTTCTCGTCGAACAGCGGGGTGTCGTCGAAATCCGGATGGGCGGTGATCGCCAGCGCGAGAATGCCCGAGCCCCTGGCGAAGCCGACCGCCGACGGGTCGAGCTTGGTCGGCCAGACATAGGCATCGACCCTGGCGCCCTTGAGCTTGCCGATCTTCTTCGGCTTTTGCGCGCCGGCTTCGCCGGTCACCTCCATCGCGAAGGTGGCGAGCCGCCCATCGGTCGATGCCGTCGCGCTGGTGATATCGAAGGCCGGCGGCACCTTGGCATCCGGTTTTGCGTGAATGTCATGGGCGAGTGCCGCGGTTGAACCGATGATCGCGCTTTGCAGCACGATGAACCCGGTGGCGAGGGGATGGCGCATGTTGGACGCTCCTGCTTGATAATATCGAGTCGATACCATATGATTCCGGACAAATCGCCGGACGTCAACAAAAAGATAGCGAGTCGCTACTATGAAGATTCCGAGATCGCTGGAGGTCGCCTATCTTCTGGGGCGGCTGGAACGGCTGGCGCGCAGCGGCGTCAACGTCGGAGGCCTGAACCCGGCGCAATGGGAGGCGCTGCGTTATCTGGCCCGCGCCAATCGGTTCTCGCGGACGCCGGCGGCGCTGGCCGACTATCTCGGCTCGACGCGCGGCACCGTCTCGCAAACGCTGATCGCGCTGGAGCAGAAGGGGTTGGCGAGGCGGTCGGCCAGCCGGCGCGACGGGCGTTCGGTGGAGCTGGCGCTGACGCCGCGTGGCGAGGCATTGCTGAAGCAGGACCACATCCACGACCTGGCGCGCGATATCGCCGCTGGAACGGGGGATGATGCCGCGGACCTGCTCGCCGCGCTTCAGGCGGTGCTGCGCGCGACCATCGCCCGCAACGAGGGGCGTGCCTTCGGCGTGTGCCATACCTGCCGGCATTTCCATTGCGACGTCCGACCGGGCGCGGCCTCGCCGCATCATTGCGGCCTGCTCGACGAACCGCTTTCGCGTGCCGACAGCGAGGCGATCTGCCAGGAGCAGGAGATCGCCTGAACCGCTCAACCGGCCGAGGGTGCGGCCGCCTCGCCCTGGAATCCGAGATAGCTGGCGATGACGCGCGGATCGGCGGACACCGTGTCGGCCGGACCGCTGAGGATGAAGCCGCCCAATTCCATCACATAGGCGCGATCGGCGATCTGCAGCGCCGCCCTGGCGTTCTGCTCGACCAGCAGCACCGAGACGCCGGCGGCGCGCAATTCGCCGATGGTGCGGAAGATGTCGGCGACGATCAGCGGGGCGAGGCCGAGGCTCGGCTCGTCCAGCATCAATAGGCGCGGTTCGCCCATCAGTGCACGGCCCATCGCCAGCATCTGCTGCTCGCCGCCCGACAGCGTGCCCGCCAGTTGCTGCCGCCGCTCCTTCAGCCGCGGAAACAGCGCATAGACCCGTTCGAACGCGCGCGCCGCGCTCGCCCGCGGCCGGCGGAACGCGCCGAGCAGCAGGTTGTCCGCGACGCTCATGGTGCCGAACAATTCGCGATGTTCCGGCACCAGCGACAGGCCGGCGGCGACGCGATCCTCGATGTCGAGGCCGGCGATGTCGCGGCCGTCGAAGGCGATGCGGCCGTGCTGCGGCAGGATGCCCATGACGGCATTCAGCAGCGTGGTCTTGCCGGCGCCGTTGGCGCCGACGATGGTGGCGATCTCGTCGCGGCCGACATCGAGCGACACCGAGCGCACGGCCTCGACCTTGCCGTAGGAGATCGAGACGTCGGAGACGGACAGCAGCATCGTCATGCGGTGGCTCCGAGATAGGCGCGGATCACGTCCGGATCGCGCCGGACGGCGTCGGGCACGCCCTCGGCGATCTTGGTGCCGAAATCGAGCACCACGATACGGTCGGCAAGGTCCATCACGAAACCCATGTCGTGCTCCACCAGCAGCACCGACATGCCGCCGTCGCGCAGACCCCGCAGCAGGTCGGCGAGCCGCTGCTTCTCCATGTAGCGCAGGCCGGCGGCCGGTTCGTCAAGCAGCAGCAGCGCGGGATCGATGCAGAGCGCGCGTGCGATCTCGACCACGCGCTGCTGGCCGAGCGGCAGGTTGCCGGCGAGTTCGCTGGTCTGCTCGCCGAGGCCGACGCGGTCGATCTGGCGCGCCGCCTCGGCCAGCAGCCGCGCCTCGTCGGCGCGATCGAGCCGCAACATGCTGGCGATGGCGCCGGAATGCCCGCGCAGATGCGCGCCGAGCGCGACGTTTTCCAGCACCGTCATGTCGGGGATCAGCTTGACGTGCTGGAAGGTGCGGGCGACCCCCAGCCGGGCGACGCGCTGCGGCGTCGCGCCGTCGATATTGGTGCCGCACACCGTGATCCGTCCGGCCGACGACACCAGCACGCGGGTGATGAGGTTGAAGGTCGTGCTTTTGCCCGCGCCGTTGGGGCCGATCAGCGCGACGATCTCGCCCGGGTTGACGCCGAAGCTGACATCGTTGACCGCGACCACGCCGCCGAACTGCTTGCGCGCGCCGTCGACCTTGAGCAGCGGTGCGGCCGGCGTGGCGGCGGTCGCCCGCGGCGGCGGCGTGGCCGAGAGATCCGGCTGTTTTGTGGTGCGCTTCACGGGCAGCCGGCCGGTCAGCCACGGCCACATGCCGTCCGGCGCGAGCTGCAGCAGGGCCACCAGGGCGATGCCGAACACGATGATCTCGAGTTGCCCCTGTCCGCCGAACACCAGCGGCAGGTAGCTTTGCAGGATCTCCTTGAGGATCACCACCACGGCGGCGCCGAGCACGCCGCCCCAGACATAGCCGGCGCCGCCGACCACGGCGATGAACAGGTATTCGATGCTGGCATGGGCGCCGAACGGCGTCGGATTGGCGGCGCGCTGCAGATGCGCGTAGAGCCAGCCCGAAAGGCCCGCCAGTACCGCGGCATAGATGAAGACCAGAAGCTTGGCGCGCGCGGTCTGCACGCCGAAGGCTTCGGCCGCGATATGGCCGCGGCGCAGGGCGCGGATGGCGCGGCCGGTGCGCGAATCCAGCAGATTGGTGGTCAGCACCGCCGACAGGATCACGGCGATCCAGATCACGTAATAGATGCTGCCGGGGTCGAGCATCCGAAAGGTGCCGATCGCAAGCGGCGGGATCGCCGAGATGCCGTCGTTGCGTCCCAGCAGTTCGAGCTTGCTGAACAGGTAGTACAGCCCCAGCCCCCAGGCCAGGGTGCCGAGCGGCAGGTAGTGGCCGGACAGCCGCACGGTGACGAGGCCGAGCGCGACCGCCGCGAGCCCGCTGACCAGCAGCGACAGCGGCAGCGTCAGCCATGGCGACAGGCCGTAGGCCGTCGTCAGCACCGCGGTGGTATAGGCGCCGAAGCCGCAGAACGCGGCCTGGCCGAACGAGGTCAGCCCGCCGACGCCGGTCAGCAGCACCAGCCCCATCGCCACCAGTGCGGCGAGGCCGATATTGTCGAGCAGCACCAGCCAGAACGGCGGAACGCCCGGGATCAGCGGGATCGCCGCCATCGCCAGCGCGAAGAGAACGAGGGGCAGACGTCGCGTCACGGCCGTCAGTCCTTCTCTTCGTCGACGTCCGGCGCCGCGAGCGAGCGCAGCACCAGCACCGGAATGATGAGCGTGAAGACGATGACCTCCTTGTAGTTGCTGGCATAGAAGGAGGAGAACGCCTCGACCAGGCCGACGCCGATCGCCGCCACGGCGGTCAGCGGATAGCTGACGAGGCCGCCGACGATGGCGGCGACGAAGCCTTTCAGCCCGACGATGAAGCCGGTGTCGTAATAGAGCGTGGTGATCGGGACGATCAGGATGCCGGAGATCGCGCCGATCACGGATGCGAGCAGGAACGCGATCTGTCCCGACAGCGTGGTGCGGATGCCGACCAGCCGGGCGCCGAGCCGGTTGACGGCGGTGGCGCGCAGCGCCTTGCCGTATTTCGTGAATTCGAAGAACAGCCACAGCGCGACGATCAGCGCGGCGGTGATGCCGTAGACCACGAGGCTTTGCCCGGTGACCTGCAGCGGCCCGAGCGACATCGCGACGTCGGAGACAGCCGGGCCGCGCAGGCCCTCGGCGCCGAAGAAGACCAGGCCGAAGCCCTGCATCGCGAGGTGGCATCCGACCGAGGCGATCAGCAGCACCAGCACCGAGGTGTGGGCGATCGGCTGGTAGGCGATGCGATAGAGGAACAGCCCGATCAGGGCGACCACGAGCAGCGACAGCGCGATGTTGACGGGAACATTGTTGATGCGTCCCGCGAGCCCGGCGGTGAGGGCGAGGACCGTCACCGGCAGCACGATATCGACGGCGAGCGCCCGGGCCAGCGGACCAGGCCGCCACGACTTGCGCGCCGCGAACAGGTCGAAGCCGAGCGCGACGAGCCCCATGGCCACGGCGAGGCGCGCGGTGCCGGGAACCTGGCCGGTGGCGAGCGTGGCGTAGCTCAAGGCGCCATAGGTGATGAATTCGCCCTGCGGGATCAGAATGACGCGCGTGACCGCGAAGACCAGAACCAGCGCCAGCCCCAGCAACGCGTAGATCGCGCCATTGGTGATGCCGTCCTGAAGCAGGAACAGCAGGATCGTGGTGTTCAACGTGCGGCTCCCCTCCCGGCCGCCGTCCTCTTCGTGGCGGCGGCGATAGTCCGACCGGCAGTTGAAACCTGCCGTGCGAATTTGGTATGATTAATAACGATTATCAATTATAATCTCAAGGCGCGAATCGACCGCGCGCCTCCGGCCATCTGACGAGAGACGGGTTTCGCACCATGACCGCGTACAAGGCTGCCCAACTGGACACCGTCAAGCCCTCGCGAATCGCGCGCGCCGCGGACGACGAGGTCGGCGGCAATGGCGATCTCAGGATGGGCGAACTGTCGGACCTGCTGGGCTATGCGCTGAAGCGGGCCCAGCTCAAGGTGTTCGACGATTTCCTGCGCTGCGTGTCGTCGCTGCATCTGACGCCGGCGCAATTTTCGGTCCTGCTCCTGATGGAGCAGAATCCCGGCCGCAACCAGACCGAGATCGCCAACGCGCTCGGCATCCTTCGCCCCAATTTCGTGGCCATGCTGGATGGCCTGGAGAGCCGCGAACTGTGCATGCGCGTTCGCTCGGCGCATGACCGGCGTTCGCACAGCCTGGTGCTGACCGACAGGGGACGCGCCACGCTGGCGCGCGCCAAGAAGCTGGTCGCGACCAAGCATGAGGCTCGCCTCAACGAGGTGCTCGGCCCCGCCAATCGCGCCGCGCTGCTGCAGATGCTGACGACGATAGCCGAGGATTTCTGATTCCGTCACAAGCGGGGCTTGCTTGAGCGGGATGCGGGCGGCAGATCGCTCTGCAGCTTTCTGTCCCGCGCGATGGCACTGATGTTCTGACGGAAACACCATGAGGCATCGCTTCCGCTTGCCTGTGCGAAGAACGGCATACTTCCGTTCGCCTCTGCAAAGAACGGCGTCGCTTCCGCTCGCCTCTGCAAAGAACGGCGTCGCTTCCGCTCGCCTATGGGCCCGGCAGTCCATCATTTGAGCAGATGGATGGGCGGATCAGGTCCGCGCATGACGACGGATGGTTCCGTCAGAAGCAGCCCGCTACACGTCGTCCACCAGGATCACGCGGATATCGTTGACATTGGTCAGCGTCGGCCCGGTGACGAGCAGGTCGCCGGTGGCCTCGA
>JAGRLZ010000055.1 GCA_020441545.1 Xanthobacteraceae bacterium
CGTAAAGCTTCTCCTGCAGGTCGCTGAGGCGTTTCCGGTTCGCCTCGATGATGTCCTTGCCCTGGTTCTTCTCCAGTTCTCCGTCCTCGTCGTGCCTGAACAGCTTGAGGTGGAACGGCTTCGAACCGTCGATACGGAACGGGCGCACGTAGGAGTCGAGTTCCGAGGCGGTGACCCGCGTGATCTTGTCGGCCATGACGCTTGCATTCCCTTCTCACTGGAAAGGCCGGTCCAAGGAAGGAAGAACCTTATTAATTTCCTTCAGTGCTTCTATATTTTTATAATATCTCCATTTTGCAGTTGCTTTAAATTCCACGCAATTATGAGCTCTATCAAAATCGGAGTTAAAATATGGCAGAATGGGATGCTAGCACGGAGACGATAGAACGGATTCGTAATTCGATCCTACCGATCCATACTACTGAATCCCTACAACAAGTATTAATGGAAGACTTCCCGAACGATTGCGCTAATCTACCGATTGCAGGAGGATGGGGTTACACAGAAGCGGAAGCCATCATTTTCGTCCGAAAAGAATTCGCTTCTGAGACGGATGCCAGAGACTTCGTCTCACTCGAATACCACATAGCTCAGAAGATTTTTTATGAAGAGCTGATCGTATTTCGCCCAAAAGACTCTCGATTCTCTGGAATCGAAATGAAGCTTGACATTCAATATCTTAAAGCAAGTGTCGATGGCCGCAGAACGTACGATGTCCTAAAATTCACTGTTACATGCTGGAGCGACTGGCATTGGAAGCAATTGAAAAAGGAGTGGGAGGAAAACTCCTTAGGAGAACAGGATTTCGATAAACTCGCTTACCACACCGCAAAAAGAGCCGCTTCCCAGATATCTTACGAGCGCGATCTTTGGTTTGATATAACCGATCTACTCTAGTTCTTGGGGCACAAATGAGCATTAAGGCGATGGGTAAAATCCTTGCACAATGGGCTCGAACAGATCAACTCCGACGAACATTCCGGGAGTCTTTTCTTGGATTGGCGTTATTGATAGCGCCAGCACATGCCGCTGACGATGTGTTGGTTCGCAATATGGATACTGTTCTCGACTTTGTGGGAATTACATCGGCAAACTGCGTACAACGTTATGAGGAAGGGATAACGCCGAAAGCTTTAGCGCAACTCCAGTTTTCTCAAGCTGAAATAGCATCATACTGTGTTTGCTCAACCAAACTTTTAGTGGGTGAAATGGAAGATACGGACTTCCAAGAACTTGCCAAAGGCAACGATCTGCCCACCAGATTTGCACCAGTTCTCAAGCGAGCACGCTTCAATTGTGCGAAGAAGGTATGGGAGGCGAAGCAACATCTTAAAGAGTCGTCAATTGATACAGTCAAGCGACTAATGGATGAAGCAAAGAACCAGGCGAATTCAGATTTAAACGGCATTCGCGGCCAACAGGCGCGCCGCTCGTGCAGTCAACAACTACAGGTATCCACCTCAGTGGCGAATGCTCAAGACGTTCTCCGCCTCTACGGTAAGCAGAAGGCAACAGCCTGGATAGACTGCATGCTTGAAACCATGTATCCTGATCCAACTAAACGATAGCGCTTAGCTTATATGTGCTCTCTGAAATTGTAGTTGCGGAGAGCTGTGCCCGAACAATCCGGTCGTTCACGCCGCATCCGGCAGCCGGGCACGGAGATAGGCCGCCATGTAGGGCGGCATCGCCGCGGTGATGTCGCGGGCGCTGCGGATCAGATGGATCGCGGCCAGTTCCGGCGCGGTCTGCCGCGCCAGATCGGCTTCGATCCGCCGCCGCAGCGCTTCGCCGTCGAGATCGCTGTCGAGGCCGCGCATCAGCGCGATCAGGGGCCCGGCGACCACGCAATCCCAATCGCCGGCGGCGCGATAGTCGGCCGCCGTCAGCCCGGTTTCCTCCGCCACCTCGCGCGCGACGCTGCCGGCGATGTCGACTTGGCCGTCGCGGATGTCGTCGGGGTCGGGCGTGCCCGCCGGGAAATAGACCTTGCCGGCGTTCGCGGTGTGCGCGGCCATCTCGCCCAATAGATACGCGCCGTCGCGGCTGCGCAGCGCCCCCATGCCGAATCCGTTGAACACGGCGGCATCGGGAAAGCCCCAATCGCGCCAGGCCAGGAAGCTGGCGAAGTCGGTTTCGAAATAGTCGGCGCGAAAGCCGTCATCGGCAAAGACCGGAGCGCGTGCCAGCAGCACCCGTCCGTTCCAGAGCTGCGGCGTCTCGATCTGGCGGGCGGCGAAATGCGACTCGATCTCGCCACGCCGCAGGTCGGCGAACGGCCAGCGCCACGGCGTCACCCGAAGATCGAGCCGCGCCACCCGGTGAATGGCGAAGGACGCCACGCCGTTACTTCGCGCCGGCTCCCGCCGCTTTCGCGGCCTGCTCGACGAACGCATTGGTGTAGGTCTTGCCGACGTCGATATCGGCCTTGGCGATGGCGGGCGAGCTCTCGCTGAACACCGCAAGCACGGCGGCCGCGCCCTTGGGGTCCATGGCGCCGGTTTCGGAATACATCGGGATCGTGTTCCTGAGCGCAGCCAGATAAAGCTCCTTGTTCCTGCCCACGGCATGCGGCGGCATCTTCGCCATGATCTCCTCCGGCGAATGAGCATGAATCCATGTCAGCGTGGTGAGGATGGCATTGGTCAGCGCCTGCGCTTCCTTCGGGTGGGCCTTCACCCAGGCGGTGGTGCTGTAGAGCGCTCCGCCGGGATAGTCGCCGCCGAACACCGCGAGCGTATCCTTCCGGGTGCGCGTATCGCTGAGGATGCGCAGATCCTTGTGTTCGCCCTGAAGAACGGTGACCGACGGGTCCAGCATCACCGCCGCCTCGATCTGCCCCTGCTCCATGGCGGCGACGGCGGTCGGCCCGAGGCCGACGCCGATCACGGCCACGCCGGACGGATCGACGTCGTTCTTCTTCAGGAGATACTTGAGGAAGAAATCCGTCGACGATCCGGGCGCGCTGACGCCGACCTTCTTGCCGGCCAGATCCTTGATCGACCTGATCGCCGCGGTGTGCTTCGGCGACACCACCAGCACCAGTCCGGGATAGCGGTCATAGACCACGAAAGCCTGCATCGCCTGCTTCCTGGCGGCGAGATTGACGCAGTGGTCGAAGTAGCCGGAGACCACGTCGGCGCTGCCGCCGAGCACCGCCTTCAGCGCATCGGAGCCACCCTTGAGGTCGACCAGATCGACATCGAGCCCGGCCTTCTTGTACGCGCCCAGTTGCGCGGCGAGCACCGTGGGCAGATAGCACAGGCACGCACCGCCGCCGACGGCGATCGTAACCCTGCTCTGCGCCGATGCCGGATGAACCATCAACGTCAGCGCCAGCAGCGGCGCGACCAGTCCGGCAAACAGCCTGCTCATGGCTTCCTCCACGCAACCGTCAACCCTCACCATAGAGCAGCGCCGATATCTTGAGAAGGCAGCCCTTGAGAAGGCGGCGCGGGCCGTCACGCCGCGACCGTTCAGATTCGCTTACGCCGCATGCCGTTCCGCTTCCGGCCGCCACTTCAGCAGGCGGCGTTCCGCCACCGTGACCAGCAGGTCGATCAGGATGACGAAGGCCGACAGCACGAACATGCCGGCGAACACGCCGGCGACGTCGAACACGCCTTCGGCCTGCTGGATCAGGTAACCGAGCCCGGCGGCCGAGCCGAGATACTCACCCACCACCGCGCCGACCACCGCGAAGCCGACCGAGGTGTGCAGCGAGGAAAACATCCACGACAGCGCCGAGGGCCAGTAGACGTGCCGCATCAACTGCCGCTCGTTCATGCCCAGCATCCGGGCATTGGCCAGCACCGCGCCGCTGACCTCCTTGACGCCCTGATAGACGTTGAAGAACACGATGAAGAACACCAGCGTGACGCCGAGCGCGACCTTCGACCAGATGCCAAGGCCGAGCCACAGCGTGAAGATCGGCGCCAGCACCACCCGCGGCAGCGCGTTGGCCATCTTCACGTAAGGATCGAATACCGCGGCAACCCGCGGCTGGCGCGCGAACCAGAAGCCGAACAGCACGCCGCCGAGCGAGCCGATGACGAAGGCCAGGATCGATTCCCATAGCGTGATGGCGAGGTGCCTCCAGATCGCGCCGGTGACGAACCAATCGACGATCTGCTTCCCGACATCGAACGGATTGGAGAAGAAGAACGGCGGCAGCAGGATGCGGCCGGACACCGGCACGGTGGTCAGCACATGCCACAGGGCCACGATCGCGACTGCGACCAGCGCCTGATACAGCAGCAAACGACCCCGGCTCATGCGCGTGTCTCCACAGGCGTTGCCGACTGCGCGTAACCCTTCATCACCTCGTCCTTCAGCACGCCCCAGATCTCGCGATGCAGGTCGTGAAAGTCCTTTTCGAGCCGGATCTCGAAGATGTCGCGCGGCCGCGCCAGCGCCACGCGCCAGTCCCCGATGATGCGCGATCCCGGTCCGGCCGACATGATGACCACCCGGTCCGCCAGCGCGATCGCCTCCTCCAGGTCATGGGTCACGAACAGCACCGCCTTGCGGTCGCGGCTCCACAGGTCCAGCAGCAGGTTGCCCATGATCTGCCGCGTCTGCGCGTCGAGCGGACCGAACGGCTCGTCCATCAGGAGGATGCGCGGATCGCGGATCAAGACCTGCGCCAGCCCGACGCGCTTGCGCTGGCCGCCCGACAGCATGTGCGGATAGCGGCCAGCGAACGCCGCAAGCCCGACCGATGCCAGCCACCGCTCGGCCCGCGCGCGCGCTTCACCACGGGCGCGGCCACCGACCTCCAGTCCGATCGCGACGTTCTCCAGCGCCGTCTTCCAGGGGAACAGGGAATCGGCCTGGAACAGATAGCCGGCATCGCGGTTGAGGCCCGCAAGCGGCTGGCCGAAGATCCGCGCCGCGCCCGAGACCGGGCGCAGCAATCCGGCGGCGATGTTGAGCAGGGTCGACTTGCCGCAGCCGGTCGGCCCGACGATGGCGACGAATTCCCCGTCCGCCACCGACAGCCGGGCCTGCGCGACGGCGGTGAACATCCGCGCATCGGCCAGGCGGAATGCGACCGTCGCATCCTCGAGTTCGATCGCCGGCGTCCCGGCGCTCCGTCCTGCCTCCACGCAGTCCCTCCGAAAATCACGGTGGCCGCCGACTTGCGGCGACGGCCGCACCATTCACCGCGCGCCCGCGACATGCAAGCCTGCGCGTCCTGCCGCGGCCGCGATTTGGTCGCGACCTGCCGCTGTGATAGGTCATCTGACGGATGAACGAAGCACAGCCCTTGATCGCGTTTTCCCATGTCGGCAAACGCTTCAACAGCCTGCCGGCCGTGGACGACGTGTCGCTGGCGGTGCGCGAAGGCGAGTTCGTCGCCATCGTCGGCGGCTCCGGTTCCGGCAAGACCACGCTGCTGCGCCTCGCCAACCGGCTGATCGCGGCCGATGCGGGCACGGTGCGGATCGACGGCGCGGATGTCGCATCCTCCAATCCGATCGCGCTGCGGCGGCACATCGGCTATGCCGCGCAGGGCGCCGGGCTGTTTCCCCACATGACGGTCGCCGGCAACATCGGCATCACGCCGAAATTGCTGGGATGGCCACCGACGGAGATCGCCGCCCGTGTCGACGAATTGCTGCAACTGGTCCGCCTCGATCCGGACGCGCATCGCGCGCGTTTCCCGCATGAACTGTCCGGCGGGCAGCGCCAGCGGGTCGGCGTCGCCCGCGCGCTGGCGGCGCGGCCCCGCATCGTGCTGATGGACGAACCGTTCGGCGCGCTCGATCCGCTCACCCGCGCCGCGCTGAGCGAGGAATATCGCGCGTTGCACGAGCGGTTCGCCCTCACCACCATCATGGTCACCCACGACATGGCGGAAGCCGTGCTGCTGGCCGACCGGATCGCGGTGATGCGCGGCGGCCGGCTGATCGCGGACGGCGATGCGGCGCAGCTTGCCGCACTCGACGACCCTTACGTGCGCGAGCTGTTGCAGACGCCCCGGACCCAGGCCGAGCGGCTGCGGAAGCTGTTGCCGCGGGGAGCCGCGACATGACGCCGTGGTCCGATCCGCGCTGGCACGATGCCTGGACGCGCCTGCCCGATTATCTCGGCAATCACGTCCGCGTCAGCCTGATCGCGCTGGCGCTCGGCCTCCTCATCAGCCTGCCGCTCGCGCTGCTCGCGCGGCACCGCCCGAAGTTGCGCGGCGGGCTGATGGGCGTGGCCTCGATCGTCCAGACCATTCCGGGCCTCGCCTTGCTGGCGCTGTTCTATCCGCTGCTGCTGGCGCTCGCGGGCGTCTCGAGCCGGTGGCTCGGCTTCGAATTCTCCGCCTTCGGCTTCCTGCCCTCGGTGCTGGCGCTGGCGCTGTATTCGGTGCTGCCGGTGCTGCGCAACACCATCACCGGGTTGCAGGGCATCGATCCCGCCATCCTGGAGGCGGCGCAGGGCGTCGGCATGACACCGCGCCAATCGCTGACCATGGTCGAACTGCCGCTGGCGATGCCGGTCATCATGGCCGGCATCCGCACCGCCGCGGTGTGGGTGATCGGCACCGCGACGCTGTCCACTCCGATCGGCCAGACCAGCCTCGGCAACTACATCTTCGCCGGATTGCAGACCCAGAACTGGGTGTTCGTCCTGTTCGGCTGCATCGCGGCGGCGATCCTGGCGCTGGTCGTCGACCAGTTGCTGTCGCTGATCGAGTCCGGCCTGCGCCTGCGCAGCCATGTGCGGGTCATCGCCGGACTTGCCGGCGTGCTGGCACTGGTCGCGGCGACGCTCGGCCCCGCGCTGTCGCGTCCGGACAGCGCCTATGTCGTCGGCGCCAAGACCTTCCCCGAGCAATATGTGCTGGCGGCGCTGCTGTCGCAGCGGATCGAGGCCGCCGGCCTCGCCGCGACCCAGCGCAGCGGCCTCGGCTCCAACGTGATCTTCGACGCGCTCGCCGCCGACGATATCGACGTCTATGTCGATTATTCCGGCACGCTGTGGGCGAACCAGTTTCATCACACCGACATGATGCCGCGCCGCGCGCTGCTCGATGCGCTGAAGCAGGAACTGGCGAAACGAAACGTCACGCTGCTCGGCGACCTCGGCTTCGAAAACGCCTATGCGCTGGCGATGCCGCGGCAGCGCGCCGAACAACTCGGCATCCGCTCGATCGCCGATCTGGCCGCGCGCGCGCCCGGGATGACGATCGCCGGCGACTACGAATTCTTCTCGCGTCCCGAATGGGCCGCCATCCGCAAGGCTTACGACCTGTCGTTCCGCGAGCAGCGGCAGATGCAGTCCAACTTCATGTATCCGGCGATCGCATCGGACGAGGTCGACGTCATCGCCGCCTACACCAGCGACGGGCTGATCGCTAAATACGACCTGGTGACGCTCGACGATCCGAAGCACGCCATCCCGCCCTACGACGCCATCGTGCTGCTGGCGCCGCGCCGCGCCGACGACCGGCGCCTGCGCGCGGCGCTCGCGCCGCTGCTCGGCCGGATCGA
>JAGRLZ010000056.1 GCA_020441545.1 Xanthobacteraceae bacterium
ATCCTCGCCACCCGCACGACCGATGCGAGCGGCCATGTGCTGTTCGAGGCCGGGCTGGCGCGCGGCAAGGGCGGCCTGTCGCCCGCGATGCTGACGGTCGCCGCAGCCGGCGACTATGCCTTCCTCAGCCTGAAATCCAACGCCTTCGACCTGACCGATCGCGGCGTCGCCGGCCGCGCGATTCCGGCCGGTGCCGATGCGTTCGTCTATGCGGAGAGGGGCGTCTATCGTTCCGGCGAAACCGTCTATCTGACGGCGCTGCTCCGCGACGGCCAGGGCAGGGCGATGACCGGCGCGCCGCTGACCTTCGTGGTCGAGCGGCCGGACGGCGTCGAATATCGCCGCGCCACGGTCGCCGACGCCGGCGCGGGCGGGCATGCCCTATCGATTCCACTCAACAGCGCGGTCCCGACCGGGACATGGCGGGTGCGGACCTTCACCGATCCCAAGGGCTCGTCGGTCGGCGAGACCACCTTCATGGTGGAAGACTACGTGCCGGATCGCATCGAGTTCCAACTGACGAGCGATGCCAGGCAGATCGTGGCCAATGCGCCGGTCGCGCTGAAGGTCGACGGGCGGTTCCTGTATGGCGCGCCGGCCTCCGGCCTGCAACTCGAAGGCGATATGCTGATCGCCAATGCCGCCTCGCGTCCGGGCTATGCCGGCTATCAGTTCGGGATCAGGGACGAGGAGGAGGTCGCCAGCAGCGAACGCACGCCGATCGAGAACCTGCCGGAGTCCGATGCGAACGGCATGGCGACGTTTCCGGTCAGCCTGCCGAAGCCGCCGACCTCGTCGCGGCCGCAGGAGGCGCAGATATTCATCCGCATGGCCGAGGCCGGAGGACGCGCCGTCGAGCGCAAGCTGGTGCTGCCGGTTGCGCCGGCGGAGGCGATGATCGGCGTCAAGCCCTTGTTCAAGGACAAGAACGTCGCCGAAGGCGACAACGCCAAATTCGACGTGGTCTTCGTGGCGCCGGATGGCACGTCGCTGGCGCGCGGCGGGCTCCGCTACGAACTGCTCAAGCTCGAATCCCGCTATCAGTGGTACCGGCAGAACGGATCGTGGGAATACGAGCCGGTCAAATCCACCAGGCGCGTCGTCGACGGCGATCTGACCATCGCCGCCGACAAGCCGGCCCGTATCGAGGTTTCGCCGCGGCCGGGGCGTTATCGGCTGGACGTCAAATCGACGGATGCCGCCGGTCCGCTGACCTCGGTGACGTTCGACGTCGGCTGGTATTCCGACGATAGCGCCGACACGCCGGACCTTCTGGAGACCTCCATCGACAAGCCCGAATACAAGTCGGGCGAGACCATGACGGTCTCCGTCAACGCGCGCACCGCCGGCAAGCTGACCGTCAACGTGCTCGGCGACCGCCTGCTGACGACCCAGACCGTGGACGTCAGGGAAGGCACCAGCCAGGTCCGCATTCCGGTCGGCAACGACTGGGGCACGGGCGCCTATGTGGTGGCCACCCTGCGCCGGCCGCTGGACGAGGCGGCCAAGCGCATGCCCGGCCGCGCCATCGGCCTGAAATGGTTCGGCATCGACAAGAGCGAGCGGACGCTCTCCGTCGAACTGACGCCGCCGGCGCTGGTGCGTCCCAGCACCACCATGAAGCTGCCGGTGAAACTCGGCGGCCTCAACCCGGGCGAGGACGCCAAGGTGGTCGTGGCCGCGGTGGACGTGGGGATTCTCAACCTCACCAATTACAAGCCGCCGGCGCCGGACGACTATTATCTCGGCCAGCGGCGACTCTCGGCGGAGATCCGCGATCTCTACGGCCAGTTGATCGACGGCATGCAGGGGACGCGCGGCCAGATTCGCAGCGGCGGCGACGTGGCCGGCGCCGAATTGCAGGGCAGCCCGCCGACCCAGAAGCCGCTGGCGCTGTATTCCGGCATCGTGACGGTTGCCAATGACGGCACCGCCGAGATCAGCTTCGACATTCCGGAATTTTCCGGAACGGCGCGGGTGATGGCGGTGGCGTGGACCGCGACCAGGCTGGGCCGCGCCACGGTCGACGTGACGGTGCGCGATCCTGTGGTGCTGACCTCGACCTTGCCGCGATTCCTGCTCAGCGGCGACAACGGCACCATGAGCTTCGATCTCGACAATGTCGAAGGCGAGGCGGGCGATTACGTTATCAACGTCGACACCTCGGGGCCGGTCAAGGTCGCCGGCACCCCGGCGACGACGGTGAACCTGAAGGCCAGGCAGCGCGCATCGATGTCGCTGGCACTGACGGCCGCGGGCACCGGCACGGCGCGGATCGATGTCGGCATCAAGGGCCCCAACGGGCTGACGCTGGCGCGCCACTACGCGCTGGACGTGAAACCCGCCACGCAGATATTGGCGCGCCGTTCGGTCCGCACGCTGGCGAAGGGTGAAAGCCTGACGCTGACGTCGGACATGTTCTCCGATCTGGTGGCCGGCACCGGCGGCGTCTCGTTGTCGGTCAGCATGTCCACGGCGCTCGATGCGGCGACCATCCTGAAGGCGCTGGACCGCTATCCATTCGGCTGCTCCGAGCAGATCACCAGCCGCGCCATGCCGCTGCTCTATGTCAACGACCTGGCGGCGGGCGCGCATCTGGCGATGGACACCGCCGTCGACCAGCGCATCAGGGACGCGATCGACCGGCTGTTGTCGCGGCAGGGCTCGAACGGGTCGTTCGGCCTGTGGTCGACCGGCGGCGACGATCCCTGGCTCGATGCCTACGTCACCGATTTCCTGACGCGGGCGCGGGAGAAAGGCTTCGCGGTGTCCGACATCGCGTTCCGGAGCGCGCTGGATCGCGTGCGCAATTCGGTCGTCAACGCCGACGAGCCGGAGAAGAACGGCGGCCGCGACCTGGCCTATGGGCTTTACGTGCTGGCGAAGAACGGCGTCGCGCCGGTCGGCGACCTGCGCTATCTGGCGGACACCAAGCTCGACAACCTCGCCACGCCGATTGCCAAGGCGCAGCTGGCGGCGGCATTGGCGCTGGTCGGCGACCGCACCCGCGCCGAGCGGGTCTATGCCGCGGCGGTCGAAAGCCTCGATCCGAAGCCGGTGCTGCAATTCGGCCGCACCGATTACGGATCGGCGTTGCGTGATGCCGCGGCGCTCGTTTCGCTTGCGAGCGAAGGCAATGCGCCGCGTGCGACGCTGACCCAGGCGGTGCAGCGCGTGGAAACGGCGCGGGGCCTGACGCCCTTCACGTCGACCCAGGAGAACGCCTGGCTGGTGCTGGCCTCGCGGGCGCTGGCGAAGGAGGCCGACAAGATATCGCTCGACATCGACGGCAGCCCGGTGAAGACGGCGCTCTATCGCAGCTACAAGGCGGCGGAACTGGACGGCAAGCCGATCAAGATCACCAACACCGGCGACACGCCGATGCAGGCGGTGGTGTCGGTGACCGGGGCGCCGGTGACGCCCGAGCCGGAGGTGTCGAACGGCTTCAAGATCGAGCGCAGCTACTTCGCGCTCGACGGCACGCCGGCCGACCCCGCCACGACCAGGCAGAACGATCGCCTTGCCGTGGTGCTCAAGGTGACCGAAGCCAAGCCGGAATACGGGCACATCATGGTGGTCGACTATCTTCCGGCCGGGTTCGAGATCGACAATCCGCACCTGGTGTCGTCGGGCGACACCGGCACGCTGGACTGGATCAAGGACGGCGAGGAGGCGGCGCATACCGAGTTCCGCGACGACCGCTTCAGCGCCGCCATCGACCGCTCCAGCAGGGACAAGTCGGTCTTCACCGTCGCCTATGTCGTTCGTGCGGTGTCGCCGGGCAAATACGTGCTGCCGCAGGCTTACGTGGAGGATATGTACAACCCCTCGCGCTATGGGCGCACGGGAACGGGCATGATCGACGTTCGGCCGGCCAAATGACGGCCTCGGCGGCCGTTGCGCGATCGCGCCCGGTCCAGCGCCGCTTGCGTCGGATCGGGCTTGCCGCGGGTTGCGCCGGCGTGCTGCTCGTTGTGCTGGCCGGCGCGCTGGCGATCTGGGCGTGGTCGCTCGGGCCGTTGCCGCTTGCGAAGGCGCGTGAGGTGTCGACCACGGTCGTGGACCGGCACGGCAAGCTGCTGCGCGCCTTTGCCATGAAGGACGGCCGCTGGCGCCTGCCGGTCGATGCGACAACCGATGTCGATCCCGGATACATCCGTCTTCTGCTCGCTTATGAGGATCAGCGCTTCGAATCTCACATCGGTGTCGATCCGTGGGCGCTGATGCGCGCCGCGGCGCAACTCGTCACCCACGGTCACATCGTGTCCGGCGGCTCGACCATCACGATGCAACTGGCGCGGCTGATGGAGCCGCGCAAGCGCCGCTCGTTTCATGCCAAGCTGCATCAGATCGTCCGCGCGCTCGAACTCGAGCGCAAGCTCAGCAAGGACGAGATTCTCGACCTCTACCTGACGCTGGCGCCCTATGGCGGCAACCTCGAAGGCATTCGCGCGGCATCGCTGGCCTATTTCGGCAAGGAGCCGAAACGGCTGTCGCTTGCGGAGGAGGCATTGCTGGTCGCGCTGCCGCAGTCGCCGGAGACGCGGCGGCTCGACCGGCACCCGGACAATGCGCGTGCCGCCCGCGACCGCGTGCTGGACCGCATGGTGGAGGAAGGCGAGGTCTCGCGGGAGGACGCCGCCCGGGCGAAGGCCGTTCCGGTGCCGCATTATCGCAGGCCGATGCCGATCCTCGCGCCGCATTCCGCCGACCGCGCGACCGCCACGCTCAGGGATGCGGTCAAGATCCGCCTGACGCTGGACGGTCGCCTGCAAAAGACGCTCGAGACGCTGGCGAAGGACCGCGCCGCGGCGCTGGGCGCGGATATCTCGGTTGCCATCGTCGCCGTCGACAACGACAGCGGCGGAATTCTCGCTAGCGTCGGTTCGCCGGATTTCTTCGACGACCGGCGCGCGGGGCAGGTCGACATGACCCGCGCACTCCGTTCCCCCGGATCGACCTTGAAGCCGTTCATCTACGGGCTGGCCTTCGAGGACGGCCTCGTCCATCCCGAGAGCCTGATCGACGATCGGCCGGTGCGCTTCGGCGGCTACGCGCCGGAGAATTTCGACCTGACGTTCCAGGGCACTGTCTCGGTCCGCCACGCGTTGCAACTGTCGCTCAACGTGCCGGCGGTGGCCTTGCTGGACCGGGTCGGCGCGTCGCGGTTGTCCGCGCGGTTGCGGCAGGCCGGCGGCAACCTGGTGCTGCCGTCCAACGAAGTGCCGGGGCTGGCGATGGGGCTCGGCGGCGTCGGCGTGACCCTGCAGGATCTGACGCAACTTTACGCCGGCTTTCCCCGGCTCGGCACGACCATCGTCACCGATGAGATCGTGGTGCCGAACGCCCGCCCGCCCGAGCCGCGCCGGCTGATGGATCGCGTCGCGGCGTGGCAGGTCGCCAATGTCCTTCTGGGCACGCCGCCGCCCAACAACGCGGTGCGCAACCGGATCGCGTTCAAGACCGGCACCAGCTATGGCTATCGCGACGCCTGGTCGGTCGGCTTCGACGGCCGCATGACCATCGGGGTCTGGGTCGGACGTCCGGACGGCACGCCGGTTCCGGGCATGGTCGGGCGCAGCGCCGCGGCGCCGATCCTGTTCGATGCCTTCGCGCGAACCGGACATATGCCCGCGCGACTGCCCCGGCCGCCGCACGGCACGCTGATCGCGGGCAATGCGAAATTGCCGCTGCCGCTGCGGCGTTTCCGTCCCGCAGGCGAACTGGTTCAGTTGCGCAAGGCACGGCCGCTCCATATCCAGTTTCCGCTCGACGGCTCGCGGATCGAGGCCGGCGATGGCGGCTCCAGGCGCTATTCGAGCGTTCCCGTCAAGGTCGCCGGTGGCGTGCTGCCGCTGACCATGATGGTCAATGGTATTTCGGTCGGGACGGTCGACGCGCGCCGGCGCAAGTTCATCGAGCCGCCAGGACCGGGTTTCGTCCGCCTCACCGTCATGGACGCCACTGGCGCGGCGGACACAGTCGTCGTCAGAATTCAGTAGGCGGCTCCTAACAGGTTGTCGCACCGTTGGTTTCATCGTATGCGGAACCAATGGTCGCGCGCTCTTACCAACCCCGTTTCGGCACGCCGAGGGAACCCCGCAACCGGGTCAATCCGGGTCGCGGGCTCGTGACGGTGCTCGACTTCGTTACGGGCGGCGACTTCCGGGCGGTGATCTTCCTGACGATTGCCGCCCTCATGATGTTCCTGCCGGGCTTCTTCAATATCCCGCCGATCGACCGCGACGAGGCCCGCTTCGCGCAGGCGACCAAGCAGATGGTCGAGACCGGCGATTTCGTCGACATCCGCTTCCAGAACGAGGTGCGCTACAAGAAGCCGGTCGGCATCTACTGGTTGCAGGCGGCGACCGTGGAAGCGGCGTCGTCGCTTGGACTTCCCCGTGCGCAGATCCGCATCTGGCTGTACCGGGTGCCGTCGCTGATCGGCGCCGTCGGCGCCGTGCTGCTGACCTACTGGACCGCGCTCGCCTTCGTGACCCGGCGGGGCGCCGTGCTGGCGGCGCTGCTGTTATGCGGATCGGTCCTGCTCGGGGTCGAGGCGCGGCTTGCCAAGACCGACGCCATGCTGCTGCTGACCGCCACCGCGGCGATGGGGGCGCTGGCGCGGGTCTATCTGTCGTGGCAGCGGGGCGAGGATCCGGCTCGGCCGCCATGGAGCTGGCCGATCATCTTCTGGACGGCGCTGGCCGGCGGTGTGCTGCTCAAGGGCCCGCTGATCTTTCTGTTCGTGATCGCGACGGTCGGAACGCTGGCGGTGCTGGACCGTTCGGCGGCTTGGCTATGGCGGCTCCGTCCCGTGTGGGGACTGATCTGGCTGCTGGTGCTGGTGCTGCCGTGGTTCGTGGCGATTTTCCTGCGGGCCGGGGATACGTTCTTCACCGATTCCGTCGGCGGCGACATGCTCAGCAAGCTGGCGGGCGGGCAGGAGTCCCACGGCGCGCCGCCGGGAATCTATTTCCTGCTGTTCTGGATCACGTTCTGGCCCGGCGCGCCGCTCGCCGGCATGGCGGCGCCGGCGGTATGGCGGGCGCGGCGGGAGCCGGGTGCGCAATACCTGCTGGCCTGGCTGATCCCGTCATGGATCGTGTTCGAGATTGTCGTCACCAAGCTGCCGCATTACGTGCTGCCGCTGTACCCGGCGATCGCGATCCTGATCGCCGGAACGCTGGAGCGGCGGATGCTGTCGCGGTCGTGGCTGGTGAAAGGCGCGGCATGGTGGTTCGTGGTTCCCGCCGCCGCCTCGGTTATCGCGGTGGTTGCGGCCATCAAGCTGACCCTGCAGCCGGTCTTCCTGGCCTGGCCGTTCGTCGCGGTGTCGCTGATCCTGGGCCTGTTCGCGTGGTGGATGTACGACGACGACCACGCCGAACGATCGCTGCTCAACGCGGTGACCGCGTCGCTGTTTCTCGGCATCGCCATCTACGGCATTATCGTGCCCGCTCTGACGCCGCTGTTCCCGAGCCCGGAGATCGCCCGCGCGCTGCGCAATGTCGTGTGCGTCGGTCCAAAGGCCGCGGCGGCCGGCTATCAGGAGCCGAGCCTGGTTTTCATGACCGGAACGTCGACCCTGCTGACCGACGGTTCCGGCGCCGCGGACTTCCTCGCCAGGGGAAGCTGCCGCTTCGCCCTGGTCGAGTCGCGATCGGAGCGGGCATTCGGGCAGCGGGCTCAAGCCATCGGCCTGCGCTACAACGTGTTCCGGCGGATCGAAGGCTATAATTTCTCGCAAGGGCGCAGCATTTCGGTTGCCATCTTCCGGTCGGAAGGCACCGAATAGATGCCAGCCGGCGGCGGGACCGACGCGCGTTCCAGCTATCCTGTCCAGGTCGCCGCGGTGATCGGACAATCCCTTGCGCGCCTGATGCGGTCGCCGTCGCACGCCCGCCAGGCCGAAGCACGCCGCAGGCTGTCGCGGCGGTCGCTGTGGCTGACCGTCGCCGTGGCTGCCGTGATCGCCGGCCTGATGTTCGCCATCGACGCGCCGGTGATCCGCCTGATGCCGCCGCGCGGCACGGCCAGCCTGTGGCCGGTGAAGCTCGTCTCTGATTTCGGCAAATCGGCCTACGTGCTGTGGGCCCTGCTGACGATCCTGCTTGCGATAGCCCTGGCAATTCCGCGCTTCAACGGACGCTCACGTGCCGTCCTGATCCGGTTCGGAACGCAGGTTCAGTACATTTTCCTGGCGGTGGGCGTTTCGGTGCTGGCGGGCGACGTGCTCAAGGGCGTGATCGGACGCGGCCGGCCATTCGTGGGCGGGGAGGCCAACCCGTTCAATTATTCGCATTTCGCCTGGACCGAGGCTTATGCCAGCTTCCCGTCCGGCCACGCCATGACGGCGGTCGCACTGGCCTTCGCGGTGTCGGCGCTGTGGCCGCACATGCGCTGGATCATGGCCGGTTACGCGGTCGTGATCCTCCTCACCCGGCTGGTTCTCCTGGCTCACCACCCGAGCGATGTGGTCGGTGGCGCGCTGGTGGGAATGCTGGGCGCGATGCTGGCCAGGCATTGGTTCGCGGCTCGTCGGCTGGCTTTTGCCATCCGCGCCGATGGCGAGATCGTTCCCCGGGGAGGCGCCACGGCCAAAGACCTCAAAAGGGTTGCCCGGGGGGCGTTTGCCCCATATGAAACGGGCGCCGCCGGACGCCACTGATGCGTGGGCCCGTTGTGGTCGATCAACCGGAACAACGAGCGGTTCTTTGTCTTCAGTCGACGTCAATGCTGTCGAGATATCGGTCATTGTGCCGGTGCGCAACGAGGCGGGCAACATTGCGCCGCTGGTGGCCGAGATCGTCGCGGCGCTCGGCGAGCGGTGGCGCTACGAGATCATCTACGTGAACGACGGCTCGACGGACGCGACCGACGCGCAACTCGCGCAGTTGATGCGGCAACGCCCGAACCTCCGGCACATCCGGCATGCCGAGTCCCGCGGCCAGTCGGCCGCCGTCCGGACCGGCATGCGCGCGGCCAGGGGCGCGCTCGCGGTGACGCTCGATGGCGACGGACAGAACAATCCGGCCTTTCTGCCCGACCTGATCCTCGCCATCGAAAACGGCGGCGAGAAAGTGGCGCTGGCGGCGGGGCAGCGTGTCGGCCGCAAGGATACCGGGTTCAAGCGGTTGCAATCGCGGATCGCCAACGGGGTGCGGGGAGCGATCCTGCGCGATGGAACGCGCGACACCGGCTGCGGCCTCAAGGCGATCCGCCGCGACGTGTTCCTGTCGCTGCCCTATTTCGATGGACTGCATCGCTTCCTGCCCGCATTGGTGCGCCGGGAAGGCCATGACATCGCCTATATCGACGTGATTGATCGTCCGCGGCGGGCGGGGGTGTCGAACTACGGCTTTTTCGATCGCCTCTGGATCGGGATCATGGATCTTGGAGGCGTCTGGTGGCTGATCCGCCGCAAGAAGCCCAACCCGGTCGCAACCGAGGTTCCGCGCGATGGCTGAGTTCTTCAATGCCGTCCAGGCCTATCTGCACGACGTCTTCGTCGTCCAGTTCGACGGCTGGGTGGTGCTGGGCTTCGTCGCCCAGGCGTTCTTCACCATGCGTTTCGTCGTGCAGTGGATCGCATCCGAACGGGCGCGTCAGAGCGTGATTCCGGTCGCCTTCTGGTTCTTCTCGATCGGCGGCGGCGTGCTGCTTCTGACATATGCCCTGTATCGGCGCGATCCGGTGTTCATCGCCGGGCAGGCTTTCGGCCTGCTGGTCTATCTGCGCAATCTCTACTTCGTCATCATCAACGGACGACCGGCCTCGACGACGGGACCGGCTTGAACGCCGCGTTGTTATTGCCGATGCGCGGCGTTCAGCGCCTCGAAGCCGCGCGCGAGGTCGGCCTTGAGATCGTCGGGGCTCTCAAGCCCGATATGGAGCCGAAGCGCGGGACCGGCCGGCGCCCATGTCGTCGCGGTCCTGTAGCTTGCGCAATCGAAGGGGATGACCAGGCTTTCGAATCCGCCCCATGAGTACCCCATCCCGAACAGGCTGACCGCGTCGAGCAGCGCATCGACGGCTTGCTGGGAAACGGGCTTGAGCACGATGCTGAACAGGCCCGAGGCACCATTGAAATCCCGCTTCCAGATCGCATGGCCGGGATGGCTTTCAAGCCCGGGATGCAGCACCTCCGCCACCTCGGGACGCTGCGCCAGCCAGCGCGCCATCGCGAGACCGGCCTGATGATGATGCGCCAGCCGGACCGCCAGCGTCCGAAGCCCGCGCAAAGCAAGGAAAACATCGTCGGGGCCGGCGCAGACGCCGAGCAGCCGGACGTTCTCGATGAGCTGCGGCCACGCCTTCGCGTTGGCGGCGATCGTCCCGAACATGATGTCCGAGTGTCCGCCGATATATTTGGTTGCGGCCTGGATGCTGATATCGACGCCTTGCTCCAGCGAGCGATGATAGAGCGGGGTGGCCCAGGTGTTGTCGTCCAGCACGAGCGCGTTGCGCTGATGCGCGACCTCGGCGATGGCCGGGATGTCGGCCATCTCGAAGGTCTGCGATCCCGGCGCCTCGACCAGCACGGCCCGCGTGTTGGCCTTGAAATGCGCGGCGATGCCGGCCCCGATCAGCGGGTCGAAATACGTGGTTTCGATCCCGTAGCGGGCCAGGAACCCGTTGCAGAAATTGCGGGTCGGCCGATAGGCATTGTCGCAGACCAGCAGGTGATCCCCGGCCTTGAGGACCGACAGGAGCGCGGTCGTGATCGCCGCGAGCCCCGACGGCGCCAGCGCCACGCCGGCGCATTGCGGCCCTTCGAGCGCCTTGAGCGCATCCTGCAACGCCCTGGTCGTCGGCGTGCCGTGGCGGCCATACTGGAACGTGCCGCGGTGCGCGCGCAGGTCGTCGGCCGACGGATAGAGCACGGTCGAGCCGCGCACGACCGGCGGGTTGACGAAGCCGCTCTGTGCAATCGTATCCCGCCCCGAGGTGACAAGCCTGGTTTCGATGCCGGTGGGGGATGATTCGCTGGACTTGTCTGAGGGCTTCATGGGATCAACGAGACCTTATGGCGATTTGCCGCACATGCTTGGCGGTGCATGCTTGGCGGTGCGTGGGAGTCCGCAGTTCGTCCGGTTACTAACAGGACCGGCGAGATCGCCGTCAACCCCTTGACCCGACAGCATAGTCGTTCTGTGATAGACGGGAACGGACGATCACCGTGTTGATGGGTCGGGCTGCGGGGGCGCCTGGACGGGGTCCATGTGTTTCCCTGACGACTGGTTTGACGTTTTTTGGAAGGGCTCTGTCATGAAACATCGTTCCCTCGTCGTTGCGCTTGCCGTGATTGCGGGCTTCGGCTGCCAGGCGGCGTCGGCGCAAACCCTTAAGGCGGTCAAGGAGCGCGGAATCCTTTCGTGCGGCGTCAGCCAGGGGCTGCCCGGCTTTTCGGCGCCGGACGACAAGGGCAACTGGGCGGGGCTCGATGTCGATGTGTGCCGCGCGATTGCCGCGGCCGTGTTCAACGATCCAACCAAGGTCAAGTTCGTGCCGCTGTCGGCCAAGGATCGGTTCACGGCGCTGCAATCGGGCGAGATCGACGTCCTGTCGCGCAACACCACCTGGACGCTGTCGCGCGACACCTCGCTCGGCGCGAACTTCACCGGCGTGACCTATTACGACGGACAGGGCTTCCTGGTGAAGAAGGCGCTGAAGGTGAATTCGGCGCTGGAACTCAACAGCGCCTCGGTCTGCGTGCAGACCGGCACCACGACCGAGCAGAATGTCGGCGACTACTTCAAGTCCAACAACATGAAGTATGAACTGATCGCCTTCGGGACCGCCGACGAAACGGTCAAGGCATACGAGACCGGCCGTTGCGATGTCTTCACCTCCGATATCTCGCAGCTCTATGCCGAACGGCTGAAGCTCGCCAATCCGGCCGATCACGTCGTCCTGCCCGAAGTCATCTCGAAGGAGCCGTTGGGCCCGATGGTGCGCCATGGCGACGACCAGTGGTTCGATATCGTGAAGTGGACCTTGTTCGCGATGGTCGATGCGGAGGAACTGGGCGTCACGCAGAAGAACCTCGACGAGATGGTGAAGTCGAACAAGCCGGAGCTGAAACGGATGTTCGGCACCGACGGCAATCTCGGCGAACAGCTCGGCCTGACCAAGGATTGGGTGATCCGCATCGTCAAGGCCGTCGGCAATTATGGCGAGACGTTCGACCGCAATGTCGGAGCGGGCTCCAAGCTCGGGATTTCTCGGGGGTTGAACAAGCTGTGGAATAAAGGCGGACTCCAGTACGCGCCGCCGATCCGCTAAGCGACGATGACGGTCGAGGCGCGAAAGCCGCCATCCCAGTTCGGTGCCGGGCTTCGTCGGGCGCTCGGCGGGCGGGCGGGGTGGAAGGGCTTTGTCCTCCAGATCGTCTTCCTGGCGGTGCTGATCTGGCTCGGCTATGAAATCTACGCCAATGCCAGCGCCAACCTCCAGTCGCAGCGGATCGCGTCCGGATTCGGCTTTCTGTCGCAAACCGCCGGCTTCAATGTCAGCCAGACGTTGATCCCGTATTCCGAGAGCGACACCTACGCCCACGTTTTCCTCGTCGGCCTGCTGAACACGCTGCTGGTCGCGTGCGTGGGCATCGTGCTTGCGACCCTGATCGGGTTCGTGGTGGGGATCGGCCGCCTGTCGCCGAACTGGCTGATCGCCCGGATTGCCGGCGGATATGTCGAACTGATCCGAAACCTGCCGCTGCTGTTCCAGATCCTGTTCTGGTATCTGGCCGTGCTCGCGCCGCTCCCTGGTCCCCGCCAGAGCATTTCGCTGTTCGACAGCGTGTTTCTGAGCAATCGCGGGCTCGTCGTCCCAAGCCCGCAGGCCGCGGCCGGATTTGACGGTGTCCTCGGCGCGCTCGTCCTCGCGGTCATCCTGTCGGTCCTGTTGCGGCTCCATGCACGCCGCGAGCTGTTCGCGAAGGGGCGGGTCGTCGTGATCTGGCCCTATGTGCTCGCGTTGGCGATCGGCATTCCGGCCGTTGCGGTGGCCATCTTCGGCCTGCCGCTGACATTCGAATTCCCGCGGCTGCGCGGATTCAACTTCGCCGGCGGATTGCGGATCGTGCCGGAATTCGTCGCGCTGACCCTTGCGCTCTCCACCTATACGGCGGCCTTCATCGCGGAGAATGTGCGCGCCGGAATCCAGTCGGTCCACAAGGGGCAACTGGAGGCGGGTGCATCGCTCGGCCTGTCGCGGGGCCGGACTCTCCGTCTGATCGTGCTGCCCCAGGCGATGCGGGTGATCCTGCCGGGGCTGACCAACCAGTATCTCAACCTGACGAAGAACTCGTCGCTTGCCGTCGCCATCGGCTATCCCGACCTGTTCTCGGTCTTTGCCGGCACGACGCTGAGCCAGACCGGGCAGGCGATCGAGATCATCGCGATCACCATGGGGGTCTATCTCCTGATTTCACTCGTCACCAGCGCGGCGATGAATTTCTACGGCTGGCGCATCAACCGGAGCCTGGGCGCATGAGCGGCGAGGCCGATGCATTCGTCCGGCAGGCTCTCGCGCCGGAGCGGCGTCCGCCGATCATCACCACCGGCGTAGTCGGCTTTGCGCGGACGCGGTTGTTCAACTCACCGACCAACGCCCTGCTCACGATTGCCGGCGCGCTGCTGATCTGGTTCACCATCGTCCCGGCGCTCAAGTTCCTGCTGTTCAATGCGGTCTGGGAGGGGGGCGATCGGAATGCCTGCCTCGCCGGGAACGCGGGACATCCGGTCGGAGCGTGCTGGCCGTTCATCCAGGCCAAGTTCACCCAGTTCGTCTACGGCTTCTATCCGGAGCCGGAACGCTGGCGGGTGAACCTGACCTTCCTGCTCGCCGGCCTGCTGCTGTTGCCGCTGCTGATCCCGAAAGCGCCGGCGAAGACGATCAACGCCACGCTCCTGTTCGTTGCGTTTCCGGTCGTCGCGTTCTTCCTGCTCTATGGCGGCGGCCTCAACGGCTTTGCGGTCGCATGGAGCGCGGACGCCCTCTCAAACCTGGTGGGCAGCATCGGCAATGCCGGCGCGCGCCTGACCGATCTGGGCGACGCCACGCAATATCCGCTGCTGTCGGACATGTTCCGGCTGCTCGGCGAAACCATCGTGATGGTCAGCACCGGCGCGTTGTATCTGTTGTTTCCGCTGGCCTGGCTGAGCGACTATCTGCAGAATTCCGGCCAGCCGGTCTGGGCGGATTTCGCCGCGTCGGCCGTGATCGTTTCGCTTGGACTTTTCATCCTGAACGGCGCCTTTCGGGGCGGCTGGCACGCGCTTGCGTGGAGCCTTGCGACCTTCCTCGCGATTGGCATCGTCATCGCCGTCATGGGGCTCGACCGGAAAGGATTGCCGGTCGTTGACACGCGGCTGTGGGGCGGCCTGCTGGTCACGCTCGTGGTCTCGATCACCGGCATCGTCGCATCGATGCCGATCGGCATCCTGCTCGCGCTGGGGCGGCGTTCGAACATTCCCCTGATCCGCCTGTTCTCCGTCACGTTCATCGAGTTCTGGCGCGGCGTGCCGCTGATTACGGTGCTGTTCTTCGCCACCTACATGCTGCCGCTGTTCCTGCCGGGCAACTTCACCGTCGATGGCCTGGTGCGGGTTCTGATCGGCATCGCCCTGTTTGCCGGGGCCTACAATGCCGAGGTGATCCGCGGCGGCCTGCAGGCCATTCCCCGCGGCCAGTCCGAAGCGGCATTGGCGCTCGGCCTGTCGCGGTGGAAGACGACCGGACTGATCGTGCTGCCGCAGGCCCTGCGGCACGTCATTCCCGGTCTCGTGAACAGCTTCATCGCGATGTTCAAGGATACCTCGCTGGTCTCCATCGTCGCGCTGTTCGACCTGCTCGGCCAGTTGCGGGCCTCGTTTGCCGATCCGGCCTGGGCGACGCCTTCCACGCTGTTCACCGGATTCGCTTTCACCGGAATGATCTACTTCGCGTTCTGTTTTGCGATGTCGCGATATTCGCTGTTCGTTGAACGCCGTTTGAATATCCATCGACGCAGTTGAGGCGGTTACCATGACAACGAATCCCATCGTCACCGTCGACGGCCTGAACAAGTGGTACGGCGAGTTCCACGTCCTGCGCGATATCGGTCTCGACGTCGGGCGCGGCGAGCGGATCGTGATCTGCGGGCCGTCCGGATCGGGAAAGTCGACGCTGATCCGCTGCATGAATGCGCTCGAGGCGTTTCAGGAAGGGCGCATCGTCGTCGACGGCATCGAGCTGGGGCCGAACCTTCGTCGGGTCGAGGAAGTCCGCCGCGAGGTCGGCATGGTGTTCCAGAGCTTCAACCTGTTTCCGCATCTGACCGTGCTGGAGAATTGTACGCTGGCGCCGATCTGGGTTCGCCACATGCCGAAGAAGGAAGCCGAGGCGGCCGCGATGAAATATCTCGAGCGGGTTCGCATTCCGGACAAGGCGGACAAGTATCCCGGGCAGATTTCAGGCGGCCAGCAGCAGCGCGTGGCGATCGCCCGCGCGCTGACAATGAACCCCAAGATCATGCTGTTCGACGAACCGACCTCGGCGCTGGACCCGGAGATGGTCAAGGAGGTGCTGGAAACCATGGTCGACCTCGCGAAGGAGGGCATGACCATGCTGGTGGTCACCCACGAGATGGGCTTCGCGCGCGAGGTCGCCGACCGGGTGGTCTTCATGGATGCGGGCCAGATCATCGAGGCCAACGCGCCGGCCGCGTTCTTCGCCGATCCGCAGCACGAGCGGACCAGGCTGTTCCTGAGCCAGATCCTGCGCTGAGGAAGCGTCGCCTTTCAGACTGTCTCGAAGGGGACGTTGATCGAGGAGCGCGTCTCGAGCCATTCCGGCACCGGCAGGTTCTTCGACCGCATGAAGGCAGGGTTGAACAGCTTGGACTGATAGCGGGCGCCGTTGTCGCACAGCACCGTCGCGATGGTGTGGCCCGGCCCGAGTTGCCTGGCGAGCCGGATCGCGCCGGCGACATTGATGCCGGTCGAGCCGCCGAGGCAGAGGCCCTCATGTTCGAGAAGTTCGAAGATGAGGGGCACGGCTTCCTCGTCCGCAATCTGGAATGCGCCGTCGATGGTCGCGCCTTCCAGATTGGCGGTGACGCGGCCTTGCCCGATGCCTTCGGTAATCGAGGAGCCTTCGGCTTTGAGCGTGCCGGTCTTGTAATAGCTGTAGAGCGCCGATCCCATCGGATCGGCCAGATAGACCTGAATGCCCGGATTGAAAGCCTTCAGTCCCATCGATACGCCGGCCAGCGTGCCGCCGGAGCCGACGGATGCCACGAAACCGTCGAGCTTGCCGCCGGTCTGCTCCCAGATTTCGGGTGCCGTCGTCTCGATATGAGCCCGGCGGTTGGCGACGTTGTCGAACTGGTTGGCCCAGATGGCGCCGTTCGGCTCGGTCCGGGCAAGCTGCTCGGCCAGCCGGCCCGAGAGCTTCACGTAGTTGTTCGGATTGGCGTAAGGCACCGCGGGGACTTCGATCAGCTCCGCCCCGCAGAGCCGGAGCATGTCCTTCTTTTCCTGGCTCTGCGTTTCCGGAATCACGATCACCGTGCGGAAGCCGAGCGCGTTGGCGACCAGCGCCAGACCGATCCCGGTATTGCCCGCCGTTCCCTCGACCACCGTTCCGCCGGGCCGCAACTGGCCACGTTCGATCGCATCGCGAATGATGAACAGCGCCGCGCGGTCCTTCACCGACTGACCGGGATTCATGAACTCGGCCTTGCCGAGGATGGTGCAGCCGGTCATTTCCGAAGCGCGCTTGAGCTTGATCAGCGGCGTATGGCCGATGGCTTCGACCACGTCTTGATTGATTGTCATGGGGAAACGGTTCTTGCCAACACATTGCAGTTGCTGGTGAACCTAGTCCACGCAACCGGCAGGCACAAGCAGCGCGGACGGCCGGGAAATTTCTTTCGTAGACGAACGAAGCCTTGGCATGGCGTGCTATTTTCCGCCGGCGGGCGGTGGTGCCGATGTCGCTGCATTCCGGGGCGATGGCGGAGGCCTGCGCCGGCCTGCCGCAGGCTGTCAGGTGCCGCGCTGATTCGCGAATCGTCGGCATGAATCGTTGCGGCAGTCCGCCCCGGCGGCGCGCATCAGGCCATACTGCGGGCGCAATATGGAATGATTCCAGGCCGGATTCCGCACGTCTCTCTCGGCGATCCGGTGGAAAGCTGCAACAAGGCTGTCACCGATCCGGGCAGCCGGATAAAATGACCAATCCGAGTTACAGAGGGCCTACGGCTTTGAACCCGTTGACACTATGCGCCGGCAGGGGCGCGGGAGCCGGCCGACCGGAGCGGACCCGACATGCAGGGGCGATGCGGGGGGACGTGTGAGCGACGCGCCGCTACCGATTCCCGGCGTCATGAACCGTATCGCCTGCTTCCGGCCGGTCGCCGCGAAGGCGATGGCAGCCGCGGCTTTCGCGCTTGGTCTTTCCGGCTGCATCCTGCCGCGGGATCTGCCCGATCCCGCGCTCGACATTCCGACACGCTACGGCGCGCCGCATGTCGTTGCCCCGAAGGATCTGCCGAAGCTCGACTGGTGGCGCGGCTTTCGGTCCCCCGAACTCACCGCGCTGATGGAGGAAGCCCAGGCGGCCAATCTCGATATCGCGGCGGCGGCGGCGCGCATCCGGCAGGCCGACGCGCAGGCGCGCATCGCGGGCGCCGCGTTGCTGCCGGTGCTGAGCGCGGGCGACCAGGCGACACGGTCGCGGACCTCGGGCTCGAGTTCGAGCGGACTCACGATCAGCGGCCGCGAGGTCACCAACTATTCGGCGTCGCTGAGTGCCAGCTACGAGATCGACTTCTGGGGCAAGAACCGCGACGCGGCGCTGGCAGCGGAGGAAACAGCGACCTCGACCCGCTTCGATAGGGATGTCGTGACGTTGACCACGCTGACGAGCGTCGCCAACGCCTATTTCCAGGTGCTGGCGTCGCAGGACCGGATTCGGACCGCGAACCGCAATATCGCCGCCGCGCGGCGGATTCTCGGCGCGATCCGGGCCCGATTGCAGGCCGGCACCGGAACCGATCTCGACGTCGCGCAGCAGGAGAGCGTGCTGGCCAACCAGCGCGCCGCCGTGCCGCCGCTGCGGCAGACGCTGGCGCAGAACCGCAATGCCCTGGCCACCCTTGTCGCGCGTCCGCCTGAAAGCATCCGGGTCAAAGGAGGCTCCCTCGGCGCGCTGGCCGTGCCGCGGGTCTCGCCGGGGCTGCCGTCCGAGCTGCTGACCCAGCGGCCCGATATCCGCCGGCAGGAGGCCGCGCTGGCGGCAGCCACCGCCAATATCGGCAATGCGCGGGCGCAATTCTTCCCCAGCATCAAGCTGACCGGGCAGGGCGGCTATCAGAGCGCGGCGCTGGTGGCGCTGTTCTCGCCGCAGGCTGCGTTTTTCAGCCTGGCCGCCGGCCTGACCCAGCCGATCTTCGACGGCGGCGCCCTGCGGGGCAATTTCGAGAACGTCAAGGCGCGGCAGGACGAGCTGCTCCAGACCTACCGGCAGACCGTGGTGACGGCCTTCGCCGATGTCGACAACGCGCTGGTCGCGCTCAGGCAGACCACGGAGCGCCTGCGGTTGCAGCACCAGGTGGTCGTGGCCTCGCGCCGTGCTTTCGACCTGTCGGAGCAACGGCTGCGCGCCGGAACCACCGACATCGTGACTGTGCTAAACACCCAATCGACGCTATTTCAGGCCGAGGATGCATTGCTGCAGGCTCGGCTGGCCCGCTTCCTGGCGATTGTGGGCCTTTATCAGGCGCTCGGCGGCGGCTGGGAACCGAAGGCGGAAAGGCCGGTCGATGCTCTTTAAACCGGACGCGAACGACACCGGAAAATCGGAGGATGCCGCGCTGTCCGCGCGGCGAGGTTCGCGCCGCTGGCTGTGGGCGCTGGTCATCCTGCTGCTGGCCGGCGGGCTGGGCTATTACGGCTGGACGAACTGGCATCAGAAGCAGGCCCGCGGCCGCGTCCGGCCCGACCTGACCGTGCCGGTGCTGGCGGCGGCGCCGCGCATCGCGGACGTTCCCGTCTATCTCGACGGCGTCGGAACGGTTCGCGCGCTCAACACCGTGACGGTGCGCGCGCAGGTCGACGGCCGGTTGATGTCGGTGAACTTCACCGAGGGCCAGGACGTCAGGAAAGGCGATATTCTCGCCGAGATCGATCCGGTGCTCTATCAGGCCACGCTCGATCAGGCGCTGGCGAAGAAGGCGCAGGACGAGGCGCTGCTCGCCAATGCGCGGATCGACCTGACGCGCTATCAGCAGCTCGCGGCCTCCAATGCGGGCTCGAAGCAGCAGGCCGACACCCAGCGCGCCACGGTGGCCCAGCTCGAGGCACAGGTGAAATCCGATCAGGCGGCAATCGACAACGCCGCGGCGATGCTCGGCTACACCCGGATCCGGGCGCCGATCAGCGGCCGGGCCGGGCTTCGCCAGATCGACCAGGGCAATATTATTCGTGCTTCCGACAGCACGGGACTGGTGGTGCTGACGCAGTTGCAGCCGATCGCGGTCCAGTTCAGCCTGCCGCAGCAGCAGATCGTTCGCGTCAACGCCGCGTTCGCCGCGGGGCCGTTATCCGTCGACGTGTTCGGCAACGACGGCAAGACCGTGGTCGATACGGGAACGCTGAAGGGCGTCGACAATCAGGTCGATCCCACCACCGGCACCGTGAAGCTGAAGGCGGAGTTTCCCAATCCAAAGCATCAACTCTGGCCTGGGCAATTCGTCAGCGTGCGCTTGAAGGTGGAGACGCTGAAGGGCGCGATGGTGGTGCCGACCTCCGCGGTTCAGCGGGGTCCGGCGGGCACGTTCAGCTACGTCATCGGCGACGACGACACCGTGAAGGCAAAGCCGGTGACGGTGATCCAGCAGAACGAGACCGATGCGGTGATCGGTAAGGGGTTGTCGACCTCGGACCGGATCGTGACCACCGGCTTTGCCAATCTGTCCGACGGAGCAAAGGTGCGGATCGGCAGCGGCGATCAGACGATCACGCCCGACCTGGCGCCGCGGCGGCGCACGCGCCATCGTGGCGGGCGCCGTTTCGAGAACGGCGAGCATCGCGCGAAGGGCCATAACGGAAAGGGCCAGGGCGGTGCCGCGCGCGAGAATGGCGCCTCGGGCACCCCGGAAAAATCCCGGCAGTGAGACGGCAAGCCGTTTCGACTGACCGGATCAGCAGCATCGGGTAAGCTGTCATGAGCGTCTCGGAACCATTCATTCGCCGCCCGATCGCGACCTCGCTGCTCGGCATCGCGCTAATGATCGGCGGCGCCCTGGGCTACTGGGCGCTGCCGGTGTCGGCGCTGCCCCAGGTCGACTTTCCGACCGTGCAGGTGACGACGCAATTGCCCGGCGCCAGTCCGGAGGTGGTGGCCTCGCTCATCACCGCGCCGCTCGAACGGCAACTGGGGCAAATTCCGTCGCTGTCCGCGATGGCGTCGACGAGTTCATACGGCGTCAGCCAGATATCGCTGCAGTTCGATCTCAATCGCGATATCGACGGCGCGACGCAGGACGTGCAGGCGGCCATCAATGCCGCCGCCGGCGTGCTGCCGAGGAACCTTCCGTATCCGCCGGTCTATGCCAAGGTGAATCCCGCCGATGCGCCGGTGATGACGTTGGCCCTGACCTCGGACACCACGTCGCTGCGGGCGATGAGCGACCTTGCCGACACCTTGCTCGCGCAGCGGCTGAGCCAGATTTCCGGCGTCGGCCGCGTGTCCGTGCTGGGCGGGCTGAAGCCGGCGGTGCGGGTGCAGGCCGACCTGTCGCGGCTTGCGGCCTATGGCATCTCCATGGAGGAGCTGCGAGCCGCAATCGCGAGCGCCAATGTCTCGGGGCCGAAAGGCTCGCTCGACGGCGCCCAGCAGGCTTACACCATCGCCGCCAACGATCAGATCGCGGCGGCCGATGCCTACAGGCCGATCATCATCGCCTATCGCAACGGCGGGCCGGTCACGATCGGCGATGTCGCCAACATCGTCGACGGGCTGGAGAACGAGCGGACCGGCGGATGGTATCAAGGAACGCCCGCCGTCATCATCGATATCCAGCGGCAGCCGGGCGCCAACGTCATCGACGTGGTCGGCCAGATCAAGGCGCAGATCCCGAAGTTGCAGGCGGCGATTCCGGCCGGCGTGAAACTGACTGTGGTCAGCGACCGCACGGTGACCATCCGCGCCTCCGTGCATGACGTCCAGTTCACGCTGATCCTCAGCGTCATACTGGTCACGCTGGTGGTGCTGCTGTTCCTGCGCTCGATGCGGGCGACCATCATCGCCGGCGTGGCGCTGCCGCTGTCGCTCATCACCAGCTTCGGCATCATGTATTTCGCCGGCTTCAGCCTCGACAACCTGTCGCTGATGGCGCTGACGATCGGCACCGGCTTCGTGGTCGACGACGCCATCGTGATGATCGAGAACATCGTCCGGCACATGGAGAACGGCGAAGGCGCGATGGATGCCGCGCTCAAGGGCGCGCGCGAAATCGGCTTCACGGTTATCTCGCTGACGGTGTCGCTGATCGCGGTGTTCATTCCGCTGCTGTTCATGACCGGCCTGGTCGGCCGCATGTTCCGCGAATTCGCGCTGACGCTGACCATTGCGGTGATAACCTCGGCCGTCGTCTCGCTGACATTGACGCCGATGATGTGCTCGCGCCTCCTGCGCCACGCCAGCGAAGAGCGCCCCGTGCCGGGATTGGCTGTCGTCAGCCGCGGCATCGACGGCATGGTCGATTTCTATCACCGTACGTTGTTGTGGGTTCTGCGGCACCAGCGCGCGACGCTGGCTGTGACCTTCCTGACCATCGCCGCGACGCTCGCGCTCTATGTCGTCGCGCCCAAGGGCTTCCTGCCGCTCCAGGACACGTCCTCGATCACGGCGGTGACCGAGGCCGGGCCGGACGTGTCGTTCGCCGAGATGAAGCGGCGCCAGAAGGAGGTCGCGAGCGCGATCGAGGCCGATCCGGATATCGTCGGGGTCGTTTCCGTGATCGGGGCCGGTTCGGTCAATCCGACCACCAATGTCGGCAAGCTGGTGATGACGCTCAAGCCGCGCGGCGAGCGCGACGCGGATGTGGCCGCCGTGATCGAGCGGCTCAAGGCCCGGGTGGTCTCGATCCCCGGCATGAAAGTGTACTTCCAGCCGGTGCAGGACATCCAGATCAGCACGCGGTCGAGCCGCTCGCAGTACCAGTACACATTGACGGCCACCGATGTGAGCGAGGTCACGGCCTGGGCCGACCGCCTCGTGGCCGAGATGCGACGCGACGCGCGCTTCCAGGATGTCTCCTCGGAAGCGCAGGAGGGCGGCCTGCGCGCGGCGCTGGATATCGACCGCCAGAAGGCGGGACAACTCGGCGTTTCCCTGCAAGGGGTGACCGACACGCTCAACGATGCCTTCGCGCAGCGGCAGATTTCGACGATCTACGGTCAGGCCAACCAATACCGGATCGTGCTGGAGGCGATGCCGGAATATCAGCGTGACCCGTCGGTGCTGTCGAAGCTGTATCTGCCCGGCGCGGCGGGCGCGCAGGTGCCGCTGTCGGCGGTGGCGACGCTGAAGCGCACCACCGCGCCGCTGGCGATTTCGCATCTGGCGCAGTTTCCGGCGGTGACCCTGAGCTTCAATCTCGCGCCCGGCGTCGCACTGGGCGATGCGGTCGATGCGGTCAAGACCATCGAGGCCCGTATCGCCATGCCGAGCAACATCGTCGGCCTGTTCTCGGGCGATGCGGCCGAATTCTCGCGCTCGCTCGCCGGGCAGCCGTGGCTGATCCTGGCGGCGATCATCACAATCTACATCGTGCTCGGTGTGCTCTACGAGAGCTACATCCATCCGATCACCATCCTCTCGACGCTTCCCTCAGCGGGCGTCGGCGCCATCCTCGCGCTGATGCTGTTCGGGCAGGACCTGTCGGTGATCGGGCTGATCGGCATCATCCTGCTGATGGGCATCGTCAAGAAGAACGCGATCATGATGATCGACTTCGCGCTCGAGGCGGAGCGTCATCAGGGCATGTCGTCCTATGATGCGATCGTGCAGGCCTGCCTGCTGCGGTTCCGCCCGATCATGATGACGACGCTGGCCGCGCTGTTCGGCGCGCTGCCGCTGGCGATCGAAAGCGGGACGGGGGCCGAGTTGCGGTTTCCGCTCGGCATCTCGATCATCGGCGGCCTGCTGCTCAGCCAGTTGCTGACGCTCTACACCACGCCGGTGATCTACCTGGCGCTCGACCGCCTCAACCGGCGGATCGAGAAGGCGGTGCCGCCGGTCGGGCCGGCCTCGCCGCCGCTTCCCGGCGCGACCGAGGGGATGCAGTAGATGGCATCGCTCTCCGAGCCGTTTATCAGGCGGCCCGTCGGCACCACGCTGCTGGCGATCGGCCTGTTCCTGCTCGGCGCCGTTGCCTATCAGTTCCTGCCCGTGGCCTCGGTGCCGAACGTCGACTTCCCGATGATCCGGGTGTCGGCATCGCGCCCCGGTGCTTCGCCGTCGGTGATGGCGGCGACGGTTGCCGCCCCGCTCGAGCGGCGCCTCGGCGAGATCGCGGGGATCGATCAGATCACCTCGATCAGTTCGCTGGGGTCGACCAGCATCCAGTTGCGGTTCGCGATCGGCCGTGACATTGATCGCGCGGCGCGCGACGTCCAGGCCGCGATCAACGCATCCATGGCCGATCTGCCTACCGACCTGCCGTCGTTGCCGCGTTTCCGCAAGGCCAACTCGGCGGCGGCGCCGGTCTTCATTCTGGCGCTCACATCGAAAACGATCCCCACCAGCGCGATCTACGATGTGGCGGACACCGTCATCGCGCAGCGCATTTCGCAGGTGCCGGGCGTCGGCGAAGTCATCGTGGGAGGCGCCGATCAACCGGCGGTGCGGATCGAGCTCGATCCGGTGGCGCTCTCCAACGCGGGACTCTCGACCGACGACGTGCGAACCGCCATCGTCAATGCCAACCCGCTGGCTCCGGTCGGCATTTTCGAGGGCGGCCGCCAGAGCGAGACGCTGGCCATCAATCCGCAGATGCGCGAGGCGAAGCAGTTTCGCGACATCGTGCTCAAGGCATCCAACGGCAACTTCCTGCGCCTTTCCGACATCGCCACCATCCGGGACGCGACCCGCAACCGGCGCTCGATCGCCTGGTTCAACAAGCAGCCGGCGGTGCTGCTTCTCATCACCAAGCAGGGCGATGCCAACGTCATCGAGACCGTCGACCGGGTGAAGGCGCTGCTGCCGGAACTGAAGCAGTGGATTCCGGCCGCGATCGAGATTTCGACGCTGGCCGACCGGACCGGCACGATCCGCGCCAGCGTCGACGATATGGAATGGACGCTCGGCGCGACCGTCCTGCTGGTCATGATCGTGGTGTTCGTTTTCCTGCGGCGCGCCACGCCCACGATCGCGGCGGGCGTGTCCGTGCCGCTGGCGCTGGCGGGCACCTGCGCCGGCATGTGGCTGGCCGGGTTCTCGATTGACAATCTCTCGCTGATGGCGCTGGCGATCTCGGTCGGTTTCGTCGTCGACGACGCCATCGTCATGATCGAGAACATGTACCGGAATCTCGAGCGCGGCCTGCCGCCCCATCAGGCCGCGCTGGATGGCGCGCGCCAGATCGGCTTCACGGTGCTGTCGATCAGCCTGTCGCTGGTTGCCGCGTTCACGCCGCTGATCTTCATGAACGGTGTCGTCGGCCAGTTGCTGCGGGAATTCTCGGTCACGCTCACCTTCGCGATCGTGGTGTCCACGCTGGTGTCGCTGACGGTGACCCCGATGATCTGCGCCCACTACATCAAGTCTGGCCCAGAACAGCAGACCTGGTTCGACAGGTCGGTGGAGCGGTTGCTCGGTGGCGTCGTCCGGTTCTACGAGCGCACGCTGCGGGTCGTGCTCGGCTTTCCGATCCTCACGATGCTGGTATTCGTCGCGACCATCGGGCTGACGGTGACGTTGTATGCGAAGGTTCCGAAGGGCTATTTCCCGTCGGATGACAGCGGATTGATTATCGGCTCGACGCGGGCTTCGGCGGATATTTCGTTCCGCTTGATGCGCGACCTCCAGCAGCAGGTCGCCGATATCGTGATGGCCGACGATGCGGTGCAGGGCATCGGGTCGATCGTCGGCGGCACCAGCGGGACGGGGGGACAAAATCGCGGCCGCATGTTCATCAGCCTCAAGCCGCCCGAACAGCGCCCCGGACTGACCACCCAGAACGTGATCGATCGGATACGCCCGCGGCTGACGGCGATCCCCGGCATCCGGCTGTTCATGTTTGCCGCGCAGGATATCCGCACCGGCGGCAGGCACAGCGATTCCAACTACCAGTACACGCTGACCAGCCCCGACCTCGACCTGTTGCAGAAATGGGCGCCGATCGTCGCCAAGCGCATGGAGACGGTGGAGGGAATCACCGACGTGTCCAGCGATCGCGACCCCGGCGGTTTACAGTTGAACCTCACCATCGACCGGCAGTCGGCGTCCCGGCTCGGCGTGCGCGTACAGGATATCGACAACGCGCTCAACAATGCCTTCTCCCAGCGCCAGATATCGACGATCTACACCCAGCGCAATCAGTACAAGGTCGTGATGGAGATCGTGCCGCGCTACCAGAACGACCCGTCCGACCTCGACCACATCTTCGTCGCCGGCGCCGGTGATACGCAGGTGCCGCTTTCCGCGGTCGTCCATGTGGCGCGGGGATTGTCGCCGCTGGCGGTCTATCATTCGGGATCGTTTCCCTCGACGACGGTGTCGTTCGGCCTGCTGCCTGGCGTGCCGCTGGAGGTCGCGACCGGCGACATCCAGCGCGCCGTGGACGAGTTGCACATGCCCGAGGGCATCCGGGCCGGGTTCGAAGGCAATGCCGGCGATTTCCGCAAGACGGCGGGGCGACAGCCGCTGCTGATCCTGATGGCGCTGGTCGCGATGTATATCGTGCTGGGCGTGCTCTACGAGAGCCTGCTGCATCCGCTGACCATCATTTCCACGCTGCCGTCGGCCGGGCTCGGCGCGCTGCTGGCATTGCTGGTCACCAACTCGCCGCTGACGATCATCGCATTCGTCGGCATCATCCTGCTGATCGGCATCGTCAAGAAGAACGGCATCATGATCGTCGACTTCGCGCTCGAGGCCGAACGCCAGCGCGGGCTGTCGTCGCGGGAGGCGATCTTCGAAGCCTGCATCGCCCGGTTCCGGCCTATCCTGATGACCACCATGGCGGCGCTGTTCGCCGGCCTGCCGCTTGTGCTCGCGGTCGGTCCCGGAACGGAATTGAGGCGACCGCTCGGCATCACGATCATTGGCGGTTTGTTCGTCTCCCAGATCCTGACGCTCTATACGACGCCGGTGATCTACCTGCTGATCGACCGGCTGCGGACGCGACGGCGACCGCTGTCTGCCGCGGCGCCGGCCGAATAGGCGGGAGGGGACGTTTCGGTTGCCGTCCCCGCAGGGCGCGCGTATAGCCGGCCGATGTCGAACCAGCCCATCGAACCCGCGGTCTCGCAGCCGGCCGAGGCCGTTGCCGAATGCGCATCGTGCGGAAAGCCGAAACCTCTCTGCATCTGCGACAGCGTGGTTCCGCTCGCGAATCGGTTGCCGATCCTGATCCTGCAACACCCGCAGGAACAGGACAGGGCGCTGGGAACGGCGCGGCTG